>JAFWUG010000150.1 GCA_017524185.1 Bacteroidales bacterium | reverse complement strand
GCTTAGGCTGCTGGATAGACTCGATGGAGCGAATAGTTTCATCTCCCCCATTACGGATGGGCTTAACCTCATCGGCACAGCGGCAGAACGCTCGTTGCGGGCATCATCTACAGTTGATGCCGCTACGGGGGTGCTCAAGGGAGTGAAGGTTGCGGGGAAAGGCTTGGGATGGGCAGGAGCGGGGCTATCGCTCGGCGTAAACCTTGCTAATGTAGTTATCAATCCAACTCCTGGAAATATAGCTCAAGGAGTAGTCTCTGCTGGAATAGTAGGGATTGGTATGTTAGGACCAGCTGGAGCTATTACTGCATTCGTACTGTCATCAGTTGATGCAGCAGGCGGTTTTGACGGCTTTTACGAATGGATTGATGTTAAATTTGGAAATCCGTAAAAAAATGAAACGTATTTTTGCATACATGTACAAATTAGCTTCTACCCATGAAGATGAGGCTTTTAGTCTATTTCAGACATCACTTATTCACTTTGTATTGGTTTGGATTAATATATTTGTTGTGATAGTGTTTATAGGTAAACTGTTGCGTTTGGAAACTTTTGTTTTTCACAGCAATATTTATGACACAGCAATTGTAGTAGCATCGGTTATTGCTGTTGTATATGAGTATTTTACATTTTTGCATAAAAAAAATACAAACAAATTATCACAAAATACACTGCATCATATTTAGTATGCATATTAACATTTTGGCTATATCTAGCGATAACTGTTACAAGCGCTATTTTAGTAGGATTATTTAGGCATGGACAGTAAAATTGTAGTAAATGCTATACCTGTGGTTGTTCCAATGCTATCTTTGGGACTATCTGCTATCGAAACAGCGGTGGATTTGATATTTTTTACAAATGGATTGTTATGAAATTTAAATAATCATGGTGTAATGAAACGTCTTTTTGCTTGCATATACAAATTAGCATCAGTTAATCATGATGGACTATTTTGTCTTGCTTGGACATTGCTCATGCTTAATTCGTTAATGCTCATGAATATGTTATCAATTATAGTTTTTATTGATAAGTTGTTTGTTGATATACAATTTAAAGAAAATGATATTTTATTTACGTTGTGTATATTGAGTGTGTTTATATATGATTTTGCTCTAATACGAAAAAAAGAATATATAAAAATAGTCGAACATCACGAACAATCTTATGCAAAAAGTTGGATATACTTCATTTTATACTTTTTCCTTTCTTCATTGTTGTTGGTTTTAGTTACTTTTTTTAGATATGGCCAATAAGCAATTGTCATTTGACTACGAAACGCGCTATGGAAAGACTTTTACCATAGTTATATCCAGCATCGCAACTGTGTTGGCAACAGTAGCGATTGCATGGAGCTGCATCACGCAGTTTCGAATCAGTTTTATGCTGCTGCTCATAGTCATGCTGTACTATTCTATCTCTACTATTTATTACCAATGCATATCTTCCGATATACGCTACGATGACAGCCATTTGTACATTAGGCGGAGTGAAGTGGAGAGGGTAGTGCCCATTTCTTCCCTGCAGGCGGCTCGACGAAAAATGTACTACTTCTATGTTCTTTCTTTTGATGGCCATCCCGATGTGGTCTATCGCGTTCCGCGCTTTCCTTCAGATAAAATACATAAGGAGTTGGAGGAAGTGCTACGTTTAGCAGGTCTTTGGCATGATACTAAGTAGTTAATTTTTGTATCTTTGCCCCATGTCCGCTTGCGCCACATACCGCCCCCAGCAACAGCGCACCGCCTTTCAAAGCGGAAGTATGGGCGCATATAGTGAGAGTAGAGGGCGCACCTATGCGTACACCTACAATACAACGCAAACAACTCATACACAATACCATATCACTAGCAGCGAGTCCTCCCTCATCCACATGAACGGCCGCGCCTACGCCCCTGGCCTGCAGCGCTTCCTGAGCCCCGACCCCGTGCTGCAAGCTTCCGCCAACGCGCAGAGCCACCACCGCTACGCCTACTGCCTCAACAACCCGCTCCGCTACACCGACCCCAGCGGGTACATCCACGCGCCGGCGGTGCCGCGCTGGCCTGAGGGATATGAACCACTCGAATATGATGATGATTCGTGGGGAGGCAGTAGCGGTTGGGCGCGAGCCATGACCCCAGGCATGACCTACGGCTGGTGGGCAGGGCTGCCAGCAGCGGCTTATGGCCCGGCGTACTACGCCTACTTCGGAAGCGATGGCAGCCGCAACGCCCCGCCCAGCAGCAAATTCGATTATGTCTATGGCGCTGGCGGCGAGCGTGGGCGCGTGGAGTGGAAGTATAGATGGGAAAGCAAGCCTGGCAAAATCCAAGCCGATGGTGGTATAGAGGTTATCGGCTACAAGGAATGGTACATGGAGTGGACGCCGGCGGGAGGGAATGCTGTGCAAAACAGAGGCGATGGTGTGTGGACTGTTGGAGCAACGGCAACTGTTGCAGCAGGTTTGTTGGGGGTGAAGATTGCAATAGGGCTGGCCATCAGTAGAGAAACCATAAGACCGTATGTCACCATCGAACATGCAATTGGAGTTGATGTTTCTGCTGGAATAGAAATAGAACACTACACATCATTGCACCAAAATAAAATTTCAGTTTCAGAATTGAAAGGTTGGAGTGAATCGACCAACATTGGACTATGGATTATGGATGGAACAATAGGAGGTGATGTAAAGAAAGGGAGACTATTATTGCAGGACAGAGTTGAATGGGTTCCGCGGAATAATTACAATGTATTCGGCATAGGTTTCTCTATAGGTTCTCCATTTGGATTTACAAGAAACAAGGGATATACATGGATATGGTAGTTAAATTGATTATAGAATAAAATGGAAATCTTGCTTAAATATATCACCATCCTATACGTAATGTTGCTAATAGCATTTCTTGTATTGGGGTTTATTTTCAAAACATATTACCAGTTTTGCATTTTAAAATCAACAAATAAGTCATTCTGCACATACAGTTATGCACGATTCCTGTTCGGGTTAATTTCGTATGAGTATAGTTTAAATGTATATATATGGATTATTTTTCCCTTTTATTATAATATACACAACGAAAGTATTGGTAACGCGGAAACAATTACTACCTATAAGGATAAGTTGGTTAAATATAATCGAGTTGCATTGACTTATGTGATAACAATCCCTATATTAATGGTCATGATTATTTATTTTGGAAAAGCATGAATTGTGTAATTATAATTGTCTGTATAATTATATATGCTACTAAATAAGTCGTGGTTTTGATGACTTTTATAAATGGATTGAAACTAAATTTGGACAACCATTAAGTTTCACCTGATGAAATTGGTGTATTTCGTTGCTTCCTTCCCTGGCAGTCCGTTGCGCTCACGTTCGGCGGCGATGGCGCGGATTAGGAAAGCCATGTTACGGCCAAGGATGCGCATGATCTGCACGCCTTCTTCATCTTGCATCACCTGTTTGGGGGTGTGGCCGTGCACCATGTTCCAATAGCGGCTGCTCACAACAGGCATCTCGCTGATGGTAAAATACTTGTTGAGGCGATCGAAGGCAGCAGTGGTGCCGCCACGTCGAGCCGATACGACTGCTGCGCCCACTTTCATCCGTTTGTCGAACGGGGTGCTGAAAAACAGGCGGTCGAGTAGGTTGGTGAGGGTTCCGTTGGGGCCAGCGTAATACACCGGAGAACCGACCACGAGGCCATCGGCCTGCTCGAGCTTAGGGGCTATTTCGTTTACCATGTCGTTGAACACACAATGTCCTAATTCGGAGCATTTGCCACAGGCAATGCAGCCCCGTATGTCCTTGTTCCCGATGTGGACGATTTCGGTTTTTGTGCCGTTTTTTTCTAATTCATTGGCCGCGATGTTGAGGGCCGTAAAGGTGCAGCCGTTAGGGTGCGGGCTGCCGTTGATGAGGAGTACTTTCATTTGGTATTTTTGTTTTATTCTGCAAACTCTACAATGGTGCTCGTTTTATCCTCGATGGAAAGCGCAACGATGATGCCTTCGGTAATTGGATAAATTGTGGGCATCAGCATGTCGCCCAATTTGGCGGGTACGCGGTATTCCATGCGCAGGTTTTTCGCAACGAAATCATCGGGTAATAGTTCCATCGCCATGCGGATGTAGTTTGCATTGTTCACATGGCGGTTATAGTCGATGTCGGCACGCATCACCTGAATGGGGCTGTGCGCTTTTCCCCCGCTTTTGGGTAAAATAACGCGGCGATCCTTGTAGTTCATCTCCAATTGCGGTTCAATGAGGAGAGAATTGGCTACGGTTTCGTCGATGCGTTTTAGCTTGCCGCTGGTCTTATCGACGAATGCACCCATGCTCCAAGTGCGGTAGCACGGTTTACCTTCGGCATCGTAGATGAAGGTATTGCGAAAACCGAACATGGGCTTCATGCCGAAAACCGAAGTCGTTACGGTTAATTCCTCTTTGAAACTGGGTACACGTATGATTTTTACTTGGCGTGTAGCCAGCAATTGCGTTATATTTTCGCGTTCAAAATAGCTTTTTAGCTCGGATTCGCTTTCGAGCCACATCTCCGAGCAGTCCTGCATCATTTGTAAGGCGGAAAAGTGCTTTAGTTTGCCTTCGGTGTCGCAGGTGCTGGTGGTTACTTTGTATTTAAGGCTGTACATTTATCGGTTCTTTAAGCCTTGTTGAATTTCTCCTTGCTCTGTTTGCAGCGCGGGCATTTCCAGTCGTCGGGAAGGTTCTCGAAGGCCACGCCGTTGTGCTCGGCAGGGTCGTAAACATAGCCGCAGATGGAGCAGACGTACTTGCCCGTAGCTTTTTGTTTCGAGAAGTCAACCTCGGCGAAGGTGGTCGGGTAGGGGTTGTTTAAGT
>JAFWUG010000149.1 GCA_017524185.1 Bacteroidales bacterium | reverse complement strand
GGGGAGGCTGTCGGCGGGCAGCAGGTCGCCCATGTTGCGGTATTGGTCGGTTAGCTCCAATAGCACGGTGTTTGCGCCATGGCGCTGCGCCATTTGCGCGGCAAGGGTGCGCATCAGCGCTTTGCGCTGCTCAAAGGCCGTAGCGCAGTGGTCGCGGACGATGTAGTGGGCGGTGCAACGCTCCACGCTGCCGCTCAGCGAGGTGAGGTGAAAGAACCCCTGCGTGCCCTCGGTGGCCTCGGGGCGTTCGCTGGCGGGCAGCATGGCGTGGAAGTCCATGGCCATCTGCATGGCATTCAGCATTTTGCCCTTTGCATAGCCCGGATGTATGTTGCGCCCAGCGAACTGCACTGTGGCGTGGGCGGCGTTGAAGTTGGCATGCTCAAATTCGCCCAGCGCCCCGCCGTCGATGGTGTAGGCGTAGTTTGCGCCGAAACGCTTCACGTCGAAATGGTCCACGCCACGCCCCACCTCCTCGTCAACCGTAAAGGCAATGCGCACCGTGCCGTGGGGCATTTCGGGGTGCTGCATCAGGTATTCGGCAGCGGCCATAATTGCGGCCACGCCCGCCTTATCGTCGGCGCCGAGCAGGGTTGTGCCGTCGGTAACAATCAGCTGCTGTCCGTGGTAGCGGGCAAGTTCGGGGAAGTCGGCCTGGCGCATCACAATGCCCTGCTGCTTGTTCAGCACGATGTCGCCGCCATGGTAGTCGATCAGCCGTGGCCGCACGTTGGCACCAGGCGCATCGGGCGAGGTATCAACATGAGCCAGAAGCCCCAGCACGGGGGCTTTGCGGTCGGTGGTGGCGGGTATGGTTGCCATCACGTAGCCGTGCTCGTCGAGCGTGGCATCGGCAATGCCCATGGCGTGTAGCTCGTCGACAAGCAAACGGCTGAGGTTTAGTTGTTTACTTGTGCTGGGGAACTGCGGTTGGTCGGTGTCGGCACTCTGCGTGTCGATGCGGGCGTAGCGCATGAAACGGTCGATGAGGCTGTTGATGTTGAGTTGCATAGGGCGTTGTGATTATTTTTGGGGGCTGTTTATTTCTTCGGAAACAAGCCATTCTGAGGCGGTTACAATGTTTATCTTTTTGTTTTTGTAGTCGATTATTTTCGACTCACCGTACATCACAATAAGCGTTAGATTGTTGCAATGCGTTAGTGCTGAGCCGCGTACAAGCCCTTCCAGCTCGCGCTTGTATTGTTTCTCTGACGGATTACTAAAATCGTATGTAACCTGTATGAGTTCCATTACTTTAGAGCGTTCAACAATAACAAAATCCACCTCAAATTCTCTATCTTTGCGCAGATAGTATAGCTGCTGATAGGCATTGTGAATGCGTCGCGAAATCTCCAGAGCCACAACGTTTTCTATGCGCAAACCGTAGCTTTCGGTTAGCAAAGCGTTGTCGTGCTCTGTTATAAAAGATGGGTCTATAGAATATGCTTTTCGCGCCATGTTGCGCTCCCTGCTTTTTAGCGAAAACTTAGGCAGTATAAGCAGCATGTAAGCATTTTGTAGGTATTCTATATAATTTTTTGTTGTATGCACCGAATTGAGCTGCAGCTCGGTGGTTATGTCGTTGTACGATTTCTCCTGACAAAACCAGTCGAGCATCTTGTTGGCTAGCTCCGATAGCGTTTTTTTGTACCGCACTTTGTAGCGTTTGCAAATATCTTTCTCGATAATTGCTTTGAGTAGCGATTGCAGGTAGTCGTGCCGATTTATGTCGGGGTAGTTCACCAGTTCGGGGAATCCGCCGTCCATGATGTATTTCGACAGTGCGTTTTGCCGCAGGCCAATGCCTTTCACGCTTTGCGATTTTAGGTCGATGTTGCTCATCCTGCAAACCTCGGCAAACGAGAACGGGAACAGCTCAATTTGGTGGTAGCGTCCGGTTAGGTGTGTGGCCAGTTCGCCGCTGAGCAGGTTGGCGTTGCTGCCTGTAATCACTAGCTTGATTCGTTGGCGGAGTAGCCGATTCACGAATAGCGGCCAGCCTTTCACGTTCTGTATTTCGTCGAGAAATAGGTGGGTAAAATTTCCGTATATTTCGTACAGCATTTGCAGCACATCGTCTAAGTCGTTGGTTCTGGCTGTTTTGAGCCGTTCGTCGTCGAAGTTGACGTAGGCGAAGTTCACCTGACTCTCGAGCAGCACTTTTTGGCACATGGTGGACTTTCCGCAGCGGCGCACACCAATCACCACCTGCGCCAGGTTGCTGTCCAAATTCACTTCCTGTTCTTCTTTCCGCGTGCAGATTGAGGCAATGTCAAGCTGCTGTAGCTCGTCGCGCTGCGATTCCAGGATACGTTTGAGGTTCTTCATTGCTGTAGGTGTCAGAATCCGCTGCAAAGTT
>JAFWUG010000148.1 GCA_017524185.1 Bacteroidales bacterium | reverse complement strand
GGGGCTACCGCTTTGTGCAGTGGAGCGATTGTCTGGCCACCGCCAAGCGCACCGACAGCAACGTCAGCGCTGACCTTAGCGTAACCGCCGAGTTCGAGAAGCAGAGCAGCGATGAGGACGGCAGCAGCACGGGCCTGTTCGACATCCGCCGCGAGATGCTGAGCGCCTACCCGAATCCAACCATGGGTATGCTGTGGGTTTCGGTGCCTGAGCCTGTCGAAGGCACCGCCGCCGAGGTGATGCTGTTCAACGCCAGCGGCCAGCTGCTGCAGCGTGTGCCAGCCCGTTCGGTTTCGTCAGGCTCAGCCGCTAGCCGCATAAGCATCAACCTGAGCGGCTACCCCAGCGGCATGTACATCATCCGCGTGGGCAATGCTATGGCTAAGGTGGTGAAGCAGTAGAAGCAAGGGGGCATGCCCCCTTGTCTTACCGCAACTACTGTACGGACGCGATTTATCGCGTCCACGATACGAAAGAGGGCGAATCCATTATGGGTTCGCCCTCTTTTGGTGTTGCAGGGTGCGCGTAGGGGCGAATAATTATTCGCCCCTACACCCGCAAACGCAACAAATACGTGAGATTCGGACACACGCGGTGTGTCCCTACAGCCGAATCAACGAATATACTGCTCCTGAGGACGCGATAAATCGCGTCCGTACAATGCGCAAAGGAGGCGAAGTTTTCAGCTTTGCTCGCTATGCTATTCGCCTCGATCGGTTCAGCACCAACCAAATGCAGCAAATACGGCATGTTTCTGTGAATCAGATATAATTATGGAGAAAATTTTTATATTCGATGAAACCCAATTGCGTCATGTTCGTTTAAGTTAGGTTAAGGATTGGATGTATTTTAATTTATCAAGGAATGATGCACGCGCGAAATATTGTAGTGCTCATGCTGCTATTGGCATGGACAATGCCCGTGGCGTATGGAAACGCTAAAAGACCGCCTAAGAAAAAAGTTGACACAGAGAGTGTTAGTGAGAATAAGCGGCGTAAAGAACTCAAGTCTTATAAGGAGGTTATACCTAAAGAAACCCATATCGATTCGGGGTTTGTGCACGTGGCGCGGGTGAATAACGATTGGATGCTCGAAATTCCCATTAGCGTTATTGGCCGTGATGTGCTGGTGGTGAGCAAGGTGTCGAAGGTGGGCGAAAAGCTCAACGAAACTGGTTTGAATAAGGGCATAAATTATCAGAATATACTGATAAACTTTGAGTTAGACACTCTGCGCGACAAGTTGTACATTAGAGAGAATAAGCCGTTGGCCGAATGCCGCGATGGCGATGCTATGGCTGCTTCGGTGCGCGACAATTTTATAAGCAGCGTTCTTACTGCGCTCGATGTTGAGTGCTATTCGCCCGGTGGCAACGCGGTGGTGAATGCCACTTCGCTGTTCAATGGAAGTAGCACAGTGCTGATGAATGTTTTCGGCGTAATTGGTGTGGGCGTTTCGCCCAATGTGGAACTATCGAGAGTGTTGAGTATAAAGGCTTTCGATGGCAATTTGATTGCTCGGTCTGAGCTCACGGGGCGTATTCCTGGAGCCGAGGAGCATCCTATGCTTACGGTGGAAACCACCACCAACCTCGTCCTTTTGCCCGAAAAGCCCATGGTGCCGCGTTTTGCCGATGAGCGGGTGGGCTACTTCAGCGTACCGCGTTGGTACTTTGCCGATGCGCAGCAGCGCGTGGAGCAGCGCGAACTCGTTACCCGTTGGCGCTTAGAGCCTAAGCCCGAGGAAGCCGAACGCTACCTGCGCGGCGAGCTGGTGGAGCCCGCCAAGCCCATTGTGTTCTACATTGACCCCGCCACGCCGCCGCAGTGGCGCGAATGGATTAAGCGCGGCATAGAGGACTGGCAGCCCGCCTTTGAGCAGGCTGGGTTCCGCCGCGCTATTGTGGCCTTGGATGCGCCCACCAACGACCCCGATTTCGACCCCGATGATGCCCGCTACTCGGTGGTTACATACGCCGCATCGACCCTGGCCAACGCCATGGGGCCATCGGTAATCGACCCCCGCAGCGGCGAAATCATTGAGGCCGATGTGATGTGGTGGCACAACGTGATGGTGGCCCTGCACCGTTGGCTGCGCCTGCAAAACGGCCTGCTCGACACCTCGCTGCGTCGCAACACCATATCCGATGAGCAGATGGGACGCGCCATACGCTTTGTGGCGGCGCACGAGATTGGCCATACGCTGGGCCTGAAGCACAACATGGCCGCATCGTTTGCCTATTCCATCGATTCGCTACGCAATCCGCAGTTCACCGAGCGGCACGGAACGGCCACATCTATAATGGATTACGCTCGATTCAACTATGTGGCGCAGCCCGGCGATGGCGTTGTGCGCCTTACGCCCCGCATTGGCGAGTACGACCGCTTCGCCATCGAGTTTGCCTATCGCTGGTACGGTGCGCAGCGCCCGCACGATGAGGCCGCTCACCTGCGCCGTTTTATGGAGCAGCATAGGGGCAACCCGCGTCACTTCTACGGTCCGCAGCAGGAGGCTCGCTCGGCGGTGGATCCACGCTCGCTCAGTGAGGACGTGGGCAACAACGCCGTGGAGGCATCGCTGCTGGGCATCCGCAGCCTGAAGGCCATTGTGCCGCAGGTGCTACAGTGGACCGAGGCCAGCAAGGGGCATCACATTGAGGCGGGCAAATTCTTGCACGACATCATCGACCAGTGGCACCTGTACTCCTACCATGTGATGGCCAATGTCGGCGGCATCTATCTGAACGACAGGCATTATATGGACGATGCCAACTCGTTTGAGTTTGTGCCTGCCGATATGCAGCGCAAAGCGGTGCAATTTCTTGTGGAGCATGTGTTTACGTATCCTGAATGGCTTTTTGCTGCCCCCATATACAGTAAGGTGCTGCCCACAAAAAATTCGCCCGATGGGCCCTTTGAGTATGCGCCCATGGAGATTTTTAAGTACTATCAATCGTATATTTTCTGGGATTTGCTCGACGAGGAACGCCTCTCGCGTATGTATGAACACGAGGCCGCCCAAGGTGCGAAGGCCTACACGGTGCTCGATTTGCTCGACGACCTGCACCGTGCCATTTTCGCTAAAACACAGGCTCGTAAGTCGCTTTCCATCCACGAGCGCATTACGCAAAAAAACTACGTTGATGCGCTCATTATTGCCAGCGACCGCAATGCCGCCAGCAAGGAGAGTAAAAAGCTGCACGAGCATGGGTATCAGCATCAAAGCCAGCAGGGTGTGTGCATGTGCGGGCTGGTGCATGGCTGCGCGATAGACCATGAGCACGACCGTCATTTTGAGAATGCCGAGCGGCGCATAAAGTTTGCCCAGCTCAACCGTTCATCGGAGGTGATGTCGAGCAAGCGGGGCGAGCTGCTGCGCATACGCAAGTTGCTGGCGCAGAGCCAGCAGAGCGGCGACCGTGCCACCCAAAACCACTACACCGACCTTTTGATGAGAATAGACCATGCGCTAAATACCAACCAATAAACATTTGGTTATGAAACGTATAGCAACCATATTGCTGATTTTGTTGGCCACCATTGCCGCGCAGGCGCAGGTGCGCTCGGTTAGCGGCACTGTGGTGGATATGCTCGATGGTCAGCCCTTGGTGGGCGCTACGGTGGTGGCCCTAAGGCTCAACTCAAACGATGTGGATTTCAGCGTTGGCGGTACGTCGGCCGATGTCGATGGCCGATTCAACATGTCGCTGCCCACCACCACGCAGCGCATAATGGTGAGTTACATCGGGTATAAGCCCCAAATTATCGATGTTTCGGGCGTTGATGGACCATTGACGGTTCAACTCGAGGCAGATGCGCAGAACATTAGCGAGGTGGTGGTTACGGGCTACGGCGATGTGGAGCGGCGCAAGGTTACGGCCTCGGTGGCCAAACTCAACATCGATGATGCTCCACGGGTGGCCATGAGCGTGGATCAAATGCTGGCCGGACAGCTGCCAGGTGTGAGCGTGCAGGCCATGTCGGGAGCTCCAGGCTCGGCCCCTAAGATTCGCATTCGCGGCACATCATCGCTTAATGGTACGCAGGATCCGCTGTGGGTGCTCGATGGCATTCCGCTCGAGGGCACCGACCTGCCCGACCTGGAGGAGAACAACATCGACCAGCTCTACTCATCATCAATAGCAGGAATAAATCCTTCTGATATTGAGAACATTACGGTGCTAAAGGATGCCGCTGCCACGGCCATCTATGGCGCACGGGCGGCCAACGGTGTAATCGTAATCACCACCAAACGGGGTAAGCATGGGCGTATCCGCGTGAACTATAGCGGCAAACTGGCCGTGGTGCAAAACCCCAGCCTCGACCGTCTGCGATTGCTCAACGCCGACCAAAAGGTGGATCTGGAGCTGGCTTTGGCGCGGAGCGATTACGGCTACATGAGCAGCAAGGGAGCAGTGGCCCGCATTATTGATGCTGCGGGCGAGCGTTCCGCCCTACAGGGCGGAGGCGTGGCGGCCTTGTCGTCCGCCACGCAAGAACAGTTAGATGTCCTGCGCAGCGTAAACACCGATTGGGCATCGGTGTTGTTCCGTCCTGCGTTGAGCCACGACCACTTTTTGAGCCTATCGGGCGGTAGCGACAACGCCAATTATTATTTCTCGGCGGGCTACTACGATGAAAAGGCCAGTACCATCGGAGTAGGGGCGCAGCGCTATAACATTACGGCCAAGACCGAATTCCGCTTTACCGACCGTTTGAAGTTGGGCGTGAGCCTATTCGGCAACCAGCGCCGCAATTCCTCGTACCTCACTACCACCACGGGTTTTAGCAACCCGCTGTTCTACTCGCGTCGCGCCAACCCCTATCAGCAGGTGTATGCCGCCGATGGTTCTTTTGCGCCCGACCTCGATATGCAGGGCTACGGCCAGAACGCGGGCGATGCGCTGGCTTTCAACATAGTGCAGGAACGCCAATCTACCAGCAACGTACTTGATAAGAAGGCTTTAAACGCCCTATTCGACCTCGATTTGCGCATCATGGAGGGATTGGTCTATGAGATGCAGCTCGGCTTGCAATACGACCTACAGGAGGTAGAATCGCATTCCGACCCGCAGAGCTATGCCACCCGCTATGAGCGCGAGAAGGGCAAACTGGCATCGGGCTCGTTCATCCCCGAGGGCGGTATCCTCAAAAACACTGCTACCAATGCCTTTCAGTACACCTGGAAGAACATGCTCCGCTATCGCGCTACGCTGGCCGAGGAGCATGAGCTGGAGGTGATGTTTGGCACCGAGATGCGCCGCAACAGCGAGAAGATAACTTTCTCCGCTGCATACGGTTACGATGATAATACGCTTACAATAAAGCCGATAATATACCCCAATGAGACCTATGCAACGGGGACTAATTTTCCCCTGTTCCGCCGAAATCTCTACGAGAATGCCTTTGTATCATTCTTTGCCACAACGTCTTATACATTCCGTGGTCGCTATACCATGGGAGCGAGCATCCGCTACGATGGCAGCAACATTTTTGGCGTAGATCCCAAGTACCGCTATCTGCCGCTCTACTCGGTGAGCGTGCTGTGGCGCGTGGTCGATGAACCCTGGATGCCCCAAGCCGATTGGCTTTCGGACCTTAGCCTACGCGCCTCATACGGATTGCAGGGAAACATCGACAAATCGACGTCGCCCAAGCTGGTGGGCGAGTGGAAGCAGAACGCCACGTTGCTCCCCGGCGGCTCGGAGAAGAACATCAGCGTGAGCGCCCCGCCCAACGAGAAACTGCGCTGGGAGAAGACCGCTTCGGTGAACCTGGGGTTCGACATCGCTCTGCTGCGTAATCGCCTGAAGTTCAGTGCCGATTACTACCATCGCCGCAGCAACGACCTGATAGGCATGAAGCAGCTGCCCCTCGAAACGGGTTTCGACTACGCCACCATCAACTGGAGCAGCATGAGCAATAGCGGGGTGGAGCTCAATCTGATGGCTACGCCCGTGAAGACTGAGCGCTGGCAGTGGAACATCGGCCTCAATCTGGCCTACAACCAGAACACCGTGCACAAGCTCACCGTGCGCTCCGACCAGCGTACACCCGTGGGCGAGGGTTACCCCGTGGGCGCGGTGTTCGTGCTGCCCTATGCGGGTCTCGACCAGCAGGGCTACCCGCTCATTTATAACACCAATGATGACCCCGTGCTGATTTCCGACCTGCTGAGCATCAGCATGATGGGACCCAGCGCGACACGAGGTCTTAGTGCGGTTGATGAGCGGCGCGTCTATCAGTACGCGGGCACCGATGAGGCTCCGTACAGCGGCGGACTCTCCACCCAGCTGCGTTTCGACGGCTGGGAGCTGTCGCTATCGGCAGCGGCCAACCTCGGTCATCGCGTCCTCATTAGGCCCTACTACGACCTCACCCGCTACGACCGTGGGTTGAATACCTCCGATCACATCCTTAGCCGTTGGACTCCTGAGAATTCCAACGGGCAGTATCCCCGCCTCATATCCGACAAGAGCAATGCCCAGTGGACGCTGCCCGATGGCACTACCACCACCCGCTATGTGGCCACCGAATACGGGGCTTACAACGATTTTGGTTACGACAAGAGCCTGTCGCTCTACCTGCGCAACGCGGGTTATGTCCGCCTGCAGTCGGTGCGCTTGGCCTACTCGCTGCCCAGCAGCATCATCAGCCGCTGGCACATCGAAAGCCTCAAAATTGCCCTCGAGGGCACCAATTTATTGGTGTATGGACTTGATTACGATGGCTTTATGGATCCTGAAACCATGAAGAATCCATTCGCCCAGCCCATACCCAAAACCGTTACGCTCAGTCTGAATGTCGGTTTTTAAATATGTAAAACTATGAAAATGAGATATTTGCATATTGCGATTTTGCTCCCAATAGTGATGGTGCTGACGGCCTGCGAGAGCTTTCTCGACATAAAGCCCGTGGGTAGCGTAATCCCCGAAAACGAGGAGCAGTACCGCGCCCTGCTCACCAACGCCTACTCGCGTTTCCCCACCGATCGTGGGCTGGCCATGTTCCGTTCCGATGAGGTGCAGCTCAATGCCGCCGACTCGTACAGCGAGGCCAGCTACCTCGACATCTACACCTGGAACGACAACGCCCCATCGGACTATACAGCCTCGTTTCAGTGGAAAGATTACTACCACATCATCTATTTGGCCAACCATATCATCGAAGAGCTGGCCGATGCCGATGGGCTAACGCCCGCCATGGAGCAGATGGTGGGCGAGGCATACTGTCTGCGAGCCTATGCGCATTTTACCTTGGTCTGCCTTTTCGCCCCGCCCTATGCCGACTCTACGCTGAACGCCCCCGCCGTGCCGCTCTCCATGAACACCGACACCGAGACCACGCTTAGCCGCAGCACGGTGGCGCAGGTCTATGCCAGCGTTGAGGCCGACATTGCTTCAGCAATGCAATATCTGAACGCTCCGCGATGGACTGGTACGTTGGCCTACCGCTGGTCGGTGCAGGCTGCATGGGCGTTCCGTTCGCGTCTATACCTCTACATGGCACGCTGGAACGAGGCCATCGGTGCTGCGCAGCAAGCGTTGGCGCTGGGCGGAACGTTGCTCGACCTCAACCGTAGCCGTGCCGTGGCTCCCGCGCATCACACTTCGCCTGAGTGCATTCAGGCCCTCGACTTCGTGATTACTACCGACTACCTGAAAGCCGCTCGCCCTTCGGGCGACATCATGGCGCTGTTCGACCCCACGGCCGACATCCGTTTCCTCAACCTCACTGTGCGCGAGACTGCCGCAGGCGACTACGCCATTGCAGCCGATGGCTCCCCTGCTTACCGCACCACCTTCCGCGTGGGCGAGCTCTACCTCAACATGGCCGAGGCGCACGTGCGTTTGGGCAACACTGCCGCCGCCCGCGACACCCTGCTCGCGCTCAAGCGTAATCGTTTAGAAACCAGCTATTTTGCCGCCGACAGTGCAGCTGTGGTGGCACTCGACAGCGATGCGCTGTTGCAGGCCGTGCTCAACGAGCGTGCCCGCGAGCTTGCCTTTCAGGGCCACCGCTGGTTCGACCTTCGCCGTACATCGCAGCAACAGCTGATACACCGTTACAACGGGGCAATCCATAGGCTCAATCGGGCCGATGCCCGCTACACCATACCCATCCCCAAGGAGGCCCGCGAGGGCAATGCCAATCTATAGCGCAACCTATGTTTAACCACTAAATACTAACCGTTATGAGAACAATCTACAACCTGATGTTGACAGCACTGCTGCTTGGTCTCGCGGCCACCGCAGCCCATGCGCAGTTTGAGTTTGCGGCCAAGCACCCGCTACAGGTGCAGGGCACAATGTCTGCCGCCACCCTAAGCAGCGAAATTGCTCTGGCAGCTCCCGACGGCTCAACCTATCTGCTTGGCGCGTTCGACACTGAGTTTGAGTTTGCGGGCAAAGCATTGAAGCCGGGCAAAGGAGGTACAAATTCGTTCCTTGTAAAGTACAATGCCGATGGTACCGAGGCTTGGGGCATGTATATTACAAATGAGGAGGTTTATACTGATAGTTATGGTGATGAAAACAAGGGAAATACTAAAATACAGAGTGCCACTATGGTAGGCGAAAACGTGCTGGTAGCAGTTAAGATTAGTGGAACTGGTGTTATGGTGGCTGCTGATGGTGTTACTACCGATACAATCAAAGGTAATGATGGTGATTTAAGGGTAGTTTTGTTACAAATATCACCTAATGCTGAACTAATTGGTGATAAAAAAGAACTGTTGGTGGAGGATAATCTTGCAATGGAGCCTGATCCTGCGTTGAATATTAGTGCCATGGATGTATTAAATGGACAATTGTGGTTAGCAGGAAATTTAACAGGTTCGGTAAGTTTAGCTGGGAGTTCAACTCCCATTATCGAGTCTAATACGTATGATTTATTTGGCTTTATGACCATCTCTCATTCAATAGCCTTTTGTGTTTGTTATGATGTTGATAATGATGTTGTTACACGTATAGATACAATTAGACCAAGGGGGATAGTGGGAAAAGTTCAGTTTTTGAGTATGGCCACAAGTGGTGATGATGTTTATTTGGCTTTTAATGTACAGGATACGGTGGGTAGCGGAGTAAAAGAATGGATTTCGCCGCGAACCAATTATATTCCGAACGAACCATTTAATCTCAAGAATAGTTTGTTGTTGATAAAGATGAACATATCAACTGGTCTTGTTTGGGATAAACAGATTATTGTTGAAGATTTTGGGAATTTACAGTCGCAGCCGTTTGTAAACCCCTATGCAATGGAGGTCGTAGGAGATAAACTGCTGATGGGAGGTTTGTTTAGTGTTGGAGTGGATTTTGGCAATGGAAAAGAACTCAATACTTTGGCTACTACTCCATCTCCAACAACTACCGATTATTTCTTTGCTATAGCTAATACATCTGACGGCCAGGTAGTTGACGCCTTTGCTTTTGGTAATGTGGATAATGCAGAGCCAGTATTGCCTAATGGGCATAATAAAATAAAGACTGACTATTATTTTCGCGAACAACTACAACTTGTTACCGATGGCTATTCGGTTTTCTTAATGGGTGCTTACAAGGGGCAGTTTACGAGTCCAGCAGGTACGTTAAATAGCATAAATGGTTCTGTGGATAACTTCCTGTTGAGTTATAACATGGGTAGTAAGAAATGGGACGGCATGAGTTTTGGCGGTGCAACCGACGATTATGCGTCAAGCCTATGTATGATAGGCGATACGCTGTTGGTGGCTGGGCAGTACTCTAATTCCATTGCCCTCAATAGTGCTACATCTCTTGAAAATACTGCTTCCTCAGGCTACAACGCTTTTTGTGTGCGCTATACGCAGGCGCAGTTCGCAATTGCGCTTAACGCTACTACCAACGGTTCTTTGCTCACCTCTCCCGCCAGCGGAGCATTGGCTGGTCGCACCGTTACCATCACCACCACACCCGTTAGTGGCTACCGCCTCAAAGAGGGTTCGCTAAAGGTGTACGAAACGGGCAATCCTACAAACGTTGTTGAGCTGTCGGGCAACAGCTTCGCCATGCCGCGTTTTGCCGTAACCGTGGAGGCCGAGTTTGAGGAGGTGCCCATCCGCAGCTTGCAGGTGCAGGCCAGCCCCGCCGAGGGCGGTAGCATCAGCGGCCAAAGCACAGGCAACTTCGATGATGGCACAGCGGTTACCCTCACCGCCACCCCTGCCAGCGGCTACCGCTTCGTGAAGTGGGTTGAGGGCGCAACCGACATCAGTACCGACAACCCCTACACGTTCAGCATCACCGCCGACCGCACGCTGGTGGCCGTGTTCGAGAAGATTACCGGCTTGCTCGATGCACGGATAGAGCCGCTAAGCGTACACCCCAACCCCACCACGGGTATGCTGTGGGTTTCGGTGCCTGAGCTTGTCGAAGGCACCGCCGCCGAGGTGCTGGTGTACAATGCTACTGGCCAGCTTGTGCTGCGCATACCCTCGCAGGGGGCTTCGGCAGGCTCAGCCGCCAGCCGCATAAGCATTGACCTCAACTCATACCCCAGTGGTTTGTATATCATCAGGGCAGGCAACGCTGTGGCCAAGGTGCTAAAGATGTAACAAAACGATTGAACGCATTGTTATATAGATATTTATCCAACCCAAGATAGAGGCGTGCTTGTTGCGTCTCTATTCTTTTGGGGTGGAGGAGTGGCTCAAAATCCACCGTGCGTAAAGTGTTGTAAATATTGCACTTTACGTAGAACATGGCTCATTTTTTTGCTGCTAAATGGACATTGGAGCCCAACTTCATACTATATTTGCAGGTCAATATTTATCCTTATGGCACACATAGACCTCTCAGCCTATGGAATAGCAGCACCAGCAAGCGTACTGCATAATCCAGCATACGAAACGCTGTATCAGCACGAACTCGACGAAAACCTTCAGGGCTATGAGCGCGGTCAGCTCACCTCGCTCGGTGCGGTGAATGTCGATACTGGCATATTCACCGGTCGCTCGCCCAAGGATAAGTATATAGTGAAGGATGCTACCACTCAGAACACCGTATGGTGGGCCGAGGATGGACGCAAAAGTTCTGATAATAAGCCCATATCGCAACAAACTTGGGAGCATCTGAAGCAGATTAGCAGCGAGCAACTTTCTGGTAAAAAGCTCTACGTGGTTGATGCCTATTGCGGAGCCAACCCCGACACGCGCATGTGTGTCCGCTTTGTGATGGAGGTGGCTTGGCAGGCGCACTTCGTTAAGAACATGTTCATTCGTCCTACAGAAGCCGAATTGGCCACATTTGAACCCGATTTTGTGGTGCTGGTAGCTTCTAAAACGGTGAATACCAAATGGAAAGAGCAAGGGCTTAACAGCGAGGTGTTTGTGGCCTTCAACCTTACTGAGCGCATGGCAGTTATTGGCGGCACTTGGTATGGCGGCGAAATGAAAAAGGGCATGTTCTCTGTCATGAACTACTTCTTGCCCCTCAAGGGCATAGCCGCCATGCACTGTAGTGCTAATGTGGGCAAGCAGGGCGATGTTGCCATATTCTTTGGGCTTTCTGGCACGGGCAAAACCACCCTGTCTGCCGACCCGCACCGCGCCCTAATCGGCGACGATGAGCACGGCTGGGACGACAACGGCGTGTTCAACTTCGAGGGCGGTTGCTACGCCAAGTGTATAGACCTCGACCCACAGAAAGAGCCCGACATTTACGCAGCCATCCGCCGCGATGCGCTGCTGGAGAATTTGGTGGTGGACGACAAAGGCCAGATTGATTTTGCCTCCAAGGCTAAGACTGAGAACACCCGTGTGTCGTACCCCATCTATCATATCGACAATATTGTTAAGCCCGTATCCAAGGCCGGACACGCGCAGAATGTTATTTTCCTCACCGCCGATGCATTCGGGGTGTTGCCGCCCGTGTCGCGGCTCACGTCCAACCAAATGCAGTACCACTTCCTGAGCGGTTTCACGGCTAAGTTGGCGGGCACCGAGCGCGGTGTGAAAGAGCCGCAGCCCACATTTAGCAGTTGCTTTGGGCAGGCATTCCTGCTGCTACATCCCACGGCCTATGCCCGCGAACTGGTGCGCAAGATGCAGCAGCATGGTTCGCGCGCCTATCTTGTGAACACTGGTTGGATTGGCGGTGCCTACGGCGTTGGTCGTCGCATTGATTTGCCCGCCACCCGTGCAATAATCAACGCCATACTCGATGGCTCCATCGAGCATAGCGAGTTCGACATCCTTCCCATATTTAACCTACAGGTGCCACGTGCTGTTAATGGCGTTGACTCCAAACTGCTCAATCCACAGAACAGTTGGGCCGATGGTCGCGAGTGGGAGAAAGCGGCAAAAGATTTGGCGCAAAAGTTCATCAATAACTTCAAAAATTTCACCGACAACGAGTGGGGCAAGCAGTTGGTGGCCGATGGACCACAACTATAAATCGCTAAGAATTATACATTTATAGTGGAAATAGTTATAAAAATACTTGTCGTATTGCTGGCCTACCTTTTGGGTTCAATACCCACGTCGGTTTGGATTGGCAAAACCTTCTACGGCATTGATGTGCGCGAGCATGGCAGCGGAAACGCTGGTGCCACCAACACCATACGCACCATTGGCCTTGTTCCGGGGCTAATTGTTTTTGCTATAGACCTACTGAAAGGATTTGTTGCTGTTAAATTGTTGTATTTTACTGATTTATATATACCGCAAACTGGAGCATTCATCGCCTTTCAACTCATCTTGGGATTGGCGGCATTGCTCGGTCATATTTTCCCCATCTTTGCGCAGTTTAGGGGCGGAAAAGGTGTGGCTGTTATAGCGGGTGTGGTGCTGGCCCTGCATCCTTGGGCAACATTGTTGGTGTTGGGGATTTGGGCTATATGCCTGATAATCACCAAGTATGTTTCGCTTAGTTCCATGATTGCGGGCTTCTGCTTCCCGTTGGTTATCATCTTCGTATTTCCCGAAACCAATTCGTCGCTCATCGTTTTCGCGTTCTGCTTGGCCGTTCTGCTCATTTTCACCCATCAAAAGAACATCGAGCGGCTCATCCGTGGACAGGAGAATAAGTTCAAAATCAAGAAGAAGGTCTCATAGATACGATGTTTTCGTCTGCCCATCGCATTTTATACCTATGCAAGTTTTGAGCGTATTTTCGTATATCGACATAAATAATTTGCGATGCGTAAAGGTTCAATCGAAATTTTTACTACCTTTGCGCCGCAAAAACTATAGCACAAACTGATGGCAACGATACATATTACTTTTCCCGACGGTAACAAGCGGGAATATCCACAGGGCACAACTGGCCTCGACATCGCACGGAGCATATCCGAGCGTTTGGCCGCTGATGCACTTGCTGTATCGGTAAACGGCGAGGTGCGAGACCTCACGCGCCCCATCGATTCCGATGCCAACGTTGCTATACATCGTTGGGACGATGCGCAGGGCAAGCACGCCTTTTGGCACACCTCGGCTCACCTTTTGGCACAGGCTCTTGAGGCTATGTATCCTGGCATAAAGTTGGGAATTGGTCCCGCCATTGAGAACGGATTCTACTACGACATCGATTTTGCAGGACAGCCTTTCACCGAAGCCGATTTGCCTAAGGTAGAGGCAAAGATGCTCGAACTTGCGCGCGAGAAGTACGCTGTTGAGCGCACTGATGTGTCGAAAGATGAGGCACTTAAAACCTACACAGCCAAGGGCGATCCCTACAAGGTGGAGCTCATCAGCAACCTCACCGATGGTACCATCACTTTCTACAAGCAGGGCGATTTTACCGACCTTTGCCGTGGCCCTCACTTGCCCACCACCGCGCCCATCAAAGCTATAAAACTTACCAGCGTGGCTGGTGCCTATTGGCGCGGCGACGAGAAGAACAAGATGCTCACCCGCATCTATGGTATATCGTTCCCACAAAAGAAACTGCTCGATGAGTACTTAGTGCTCATGGAGGAGGCAAAAAAACGCGATCATCGTAAGATTGGTAAGGAACTCGAACTATTTGCTTTCTCCCAAAATGTGGGTCAGGGGCTGCCGCTTTGGCTACCGCGTGGCGCACAGCTGCGCGAGCGTTTGGAGCAGTTTCTGCGTAAGGTTCAGAAACAGCATGGCTACGAGCAGGTTATAACCCCTCATATTGGGCAAAAGGAACTTTATATCACATCGGGGCACTGGGCAAAGTACGGAGCCGATAGTTTCCGTCCCGTAACCACGCCGCAAGAGGGCGAGGAGTTCTTGCTAAAGCCCATGAACTGCCCTCACCACTGCGAGATATATCGACTGAAACCCCGTTCGTACAAGGACTTGCCCGTGCGTTTGGCCGAGTTCGGAACGGTGTATCGCTACGAGCAGAGCGGCGAGTTGCACGGGCTTACCCGTGTGCGTAGTTTCACTCAAGACGATGCTCATATTTTCTGCCGTCCCGACCAGCTCAAGGAGGAGTTTGTAAAAGTAATCGACATAGTGCTGTATATCTTCAAGACGCTGAAATTCAGCGAATATACAGCACAAATATCGCTACGCGATCCTAACAATACAACCAAGTACATCGGTACCGACGAGAATTGGGAAAAGGCCGAGCGGGCTATCATTGAGGCAGCCACCGAGCGCGGCCTCAAAACCACCACCGAGTTGGGCGAGGCCGCATTCTATGGCCCCAAGCTCGATTTCATGGTGAAGGATGCCATTGGCCGCAAGTGGCAGTTGGGTACAATTCAGGTGGACTACAACCTGCCCGAGCGTTTCCAACTCGAGTATATTGGAGCCGACGACAAGCGTCATCGCCCCATTATGATACACCGCGCACCGTTTGGCTCCATGGAGCGTTTTGTGGCCGTGCTGATTGAGCACACTGGCGGCAAATTCCCGCTGTGGCTCACGCCCGACCAAGCCGTGGTACTGCCCATTAGCGAGAAGTACAACGACTACGCCAAGCAGGTTGTTGAGCAACTGAATCAGGCCGATGTGCGTGCCATTATCGATGAGCGCAACGAGAAGATTGGCAAGAAAATTCGCGACAATGAGCTCAAGCGCATCCCCTATCTGCTCATTGTGGGCGAGAAGGAGCAGGAAGCAGGCCTTGTGGCCGTGCGCCAGCAGGGCGAGGGCGACAAGGGTCAGATGACCATCGCCGATTTTGCCCAATTGATTAAAACCGAGGTAGATAAGCTCCTATAAAACAGAAGATAAGGAGCAAAACCATATACTAACCAACCAAAGGAGGACAGAGCCATAGCAATTCCAGTAAACAACAGCCGTAAGCCCGATTTGAATCGGAAGAAACCCGTCGGCGATAAATTTCCTGTAAACGAGGAGATAACCAATAAATCCGTCCGCATTGTGGGCGATAATATTGAAAATCCTGGCGTTTATCAGATTGCAGAAGCACGACGTATGGCCGAGGAGATGGAGTTAGACCTTGTGATGATCTCCGACAAGGCAGATCCGCCTATCTGCAAAATTATTGATTTCCAGAAGTTTCTGTATCAGCAGAAAAAGAAACAAAAGGAAATCAAGGCCAATGCCCAAAAGGTTGTAATCAAGGAGATTCGTTTTGGTCCCCAAACCGACGACCACGACTACAACTTTAAGCTCAATCACGCCAAGAAATTCCTCGAAGAGGGCGCAAAGGTTAAGGCTTTCGTCTTTTTCAAAGGGCGTTCGATACTGTTCAAAGAGCAGGGCGAGATTTTGCTGCTGCGCTTTGCGCAGGACTTGGAGGAGTTGGGCAAGGTGGAGCAATTGCCAAAACTCGAGGGTAAGCGCATGATTATGTTCATATCCTCCAAAGGTGTAAAGAAGAAGTAATCAATTTTGTTTTTCAACCATAATTTGTTGTTCAATGCCTAAGATTAAAACTCACACCGGCGCAAAGAAGAGGTTCTCTCTCACCGGTACAGGAAAAATTAGGAGAAAACACGCTTACAAAAGCCACATCCTCACCAAGAAGGAGACCAAGCAAAAGCGCAACTTGACGCACATTGCTATGGTGCAGAAGGCCGATGAGAATCGTATCCTTTCACTTCTTGGACGCTAATGTTAAGCCGTGCATTCTTGCTAATTTAGACAGTTCACCATTTTTTTTAACAGAATGAATTAGCCCAAAGAGTCTCCCCGAGAGAACGCTAACCATTCAAAAACGTACAACAATGCCACGTTCAGTAAATTCAGTTGCTTCGCGCAACAGGCGTAGGAAAATTTTAAAACAGACTAAAGGTAATTTCCTCGCCCGCCGCAACGTCTATACCGTTGCCAAAAACACCCTTGAGAAAGGTCTTACCTACGCTTACCGCGACCGTAAGAAGAAGAAAATAGAGTTCCGCGCTCTTTGGATTCAGCGTATCAACGCCGCTGTACGCCCCTACGGTATGACCTACTCCGAGTTTATCGGAAAGGTGAACAAGCAGGAGCTTGGCCTTAACCGCAAGG
>JAFWUG010000018.1 GCA_017524185.1 Bacteroidales bacterium | reverse complement strand
CAGTTCGATCGCGACACCATGACCATCGGCGACTACGTGGTGGAGGAGTGATTTATTCCTTGTAGCGATGGAAAATTTTGGAATGTCGATGCTTTGCTTTTGGATATGCTACGCCTTAGTAACTGCTGTAGGCATATTGCACACCGTTTTTAATATCTACGTGCTGCACTTGAAGCCCATGGACGACAGGTCGATGGGTGAGGCTTATGAAAAAACAAAACCGTGGCATCCGCTCTATAATATAGTGCTTTTCTCAGTGTTTGGGTTTATTTATATGAGGAGCCTCAACGCCCAAACGCTGCACGAATCGCTGATAACAGGTGCGATTTGGTCGGCAATTTGCATTTTGTTCGATTTGTTCGGTTGGGTTATGGTGAAACACCCATGGAGTTTGACTTTTAGGGAGTTTTATATCGACTATCAGCCGTGGATTACGTTTATCTACTTGGCGATATTTGCTGGACCGCTGGTTGGGTTTTTATTGCTGTGATTTATTGGTGAACAGATGAAGTTGAAGACCATCAGAATATTGCTTATATTTGTATTGACGAATAGTGCAATAGCGGCTTTTGCACAGCAAATGTCCGATACGGCATATATCGGCATGAACCTCGATGCAATGGCATTTTTTGACAACAAGGAGTTTACCAATGGCATCAAAAAGGGTTATACACTGCCTGGGTTCTATATTGACCCCTCTCTCAGCTATAGCGTTGGGAATTTTGATTTGCGGGCAGGCATACATGCTGCTTATTTTGCAGGAGCCGATTCAACCTATAGGCTACAGCCTACGTTGCTGATCTCCTATAGTCCCGTGCCTATTCTTGATATGCGATTGGGTTCGCTTCCGCGCGGTACGCGGCGGATGCCCGAGCCGCTCTATAAGCCTGAGCGCGTATTTGCCGAGCGCCCGCCGTTGGGTATTGAGTTTGCGCTTAATCATCCGTGTGTTGCTGCAAATCTGTGGCTTAATTGGGAACGATATATCGAGCGCGGTAGTCCGTTTCAGGAGGAGTTTATGGTGGCTTTTAGCGGTTGCTACAGTCTTAGGGGTGAGGCGAAAGAGATGATGCCCAGCGGTTTAAGTGCGAGTTTGTATGCGGTTGCTACCCATGCCGGTGGGCAAATCGATTCGTCCAATTTGCCTGTTACATCTATAGCTAATCTGGGCTTGAATTTGGCCTATGGACAGCCGTTGGGTAGTGGGCTTGTGTTTGGTTCCAAGGTGTCGGCTTATCTCTCGGCCGACATATCGCCCAATCCGCATATCGACTATAAACGTGGTTTTGCAGCCCAATATACCCTGTGGCTGCGCTACAAAGGGCTACAGGCAGAGGCAGGATTTTGGCGTGGCGATAGCTTTGTTACGCCTCGTGGTGAGGAAATTTTTGGATCCATATCAACGCGAGGTTCGTTGAATAATGAGCAGCGTAGGCGTTTGCTTACCCTACAGGCTGCATACGTTCATAGCGTGCTTAGCGGTTTTGATTTGCGTTTTAGTGCTGGTGTTTACGCTGCAAGTGTTGGCCAAATCGACTATTTTTATACCCTAACCATGGGTTTTAGCGGCGCATTGTTTGGCCGCTATCTTCGATAGGAATTTGCCAGCGATGGTCGCAAAAAAAGGGCAGGGGAATGTTGCTTCTCCCTGCCCTTGGGCTTTGGCTTTGTTGATAGGTTAGTCATCGATACCAAGGAATACGCCAGCCATGTTGTATTTGAGTTCAATGCCGTTGCTCAGCTTCACGTCTTGGGTGGCGATAGGCTCGTTGAGTTCCCATTCCATTATTTGGCAACCGGGGTAGCGAGTGGCCACATCGTCGCGAATTTGCTGCAAGATAACGCTAGCGGGCAGTTCGGTGCTGCCCTTTATGTTCACCACGTTGTCCTTTTTATTAAACTCAAGCACAAAGCCTTGGTTTAGCCACACCTTGTGCTCCCAGCCCAACCCTTCGCGCTCTTTGGTGGCATGGGTTATGGTGCTTTGAGGAAAGTTGGTGCTAACATAGGCGGTTACTTTAGCAGGCAGATTTTCTGGTGCCACAACCACTTCGTGATCGGTACACGCGGCTGCGCTAAGCGAAAACATCGCTCCAAACAAAAATGAAAGTAGTCTCATAGCGTTTTCGTTTTAGAGTGTAAATAAATTCTGCTTTAAGGCCAAAAAATATGCCAATAAAAGGGCAGGGAAATGTTGCAACCACCTGCCCTTGGTTTTGGCTTTGTTGATTGGTTAGTCGTCGATACCAAGGAATACGCCTGCCATGTTGTATTTGAGTTCAATGCCGTTGCTCAGCTTCACGTCTTGGGTGGCGGTACGTTCGTTGAGCTCCCATTCCATTATTTGGCAACCGGGGTAGCGAGTGGCCACATCGTCGCGAATTTGCTGCAAGATAACGCTAGCGGGCAGTTCGGTGCTGCCCTTTATGTCCACCACGTTGTCCTTTTTATTAAACTCAAGCACAAAGCCTTGGTTTAGCCATACCTTGTGCTCCCAGCCCAACCCTTCGCGCTCTTTGGTGGCATGGGTTATGGTGCTTTGAGGAAAGTTGGTGCTAACGTAGGCGGTTATTTTAGCAGGCAGATTTTCTGGTGCCACAACCACTTCGTGATCGGCATACGCGGCTGCGTTAAGCGAAAACATCGCTCCAAACAAAAATGAAAGTAGTCTCATAGCTTTTTCGTTTTAGAGTGTAAATATTATTCTGCTTTATAGCAAGAAATATGCCAATATAATGCAGATTTATAGTTTAATACGTAGTATGATGTACAAAGGTTTTAAATCAAACCTTTGGCATGTTTATCGGCAATAACGCGTAGCATATCGTCGGTCATGGAGTCTAAATTCCATTTGGGATTCCAGCCCCATTCGTTGCGGGCACACGAGTCGTCCATCTTGTTGGGCCAGCTGTCGGCAATGGCCTGGCGGATGGGGTCGAACTTGTATTCCATCTCAAAATTGGGGCAACGCTGCTTTATGGCGTTGTATATGATCTCGGGGTCGAAGCTCATGGACGTAACGTTGAACGAGTTACGGTGTATTAGTTTGCTGGGGTCGGCCTCCATTATGTCCACCATGGCGTCTAAAGCATCGGGCATATACATCATGTCCATGTAGGTGCCTTTGTTTATGGGGCAATAGAATTTTTCGCCTTTTACGGCGGCGTAGTAAATCTCCACAGCGTAGTCGGTGGTGCCGCCGCCAGGAAGTGTGAGGTTCGATATTAGTCCAGGGAATCGTACGCTGCGCGTGTCGACACCAAAGCGGGTGAAGTAGTAGTCGCTCAGCAGCTCGCCCGTAACCTTGGTTACACCGTAGATGGTGTTGGGGCGCTGAATGGTGTCCTGAGGTGTGTTGTCGTGGGGGGTAGATGCGCCAAACGCGCCGATTGACGAGGGAGTGAACACGGCGCAGTTGAATATGCGGGCCACCTCAAGGCAGTTCACTAGTGAGCCTATGCCCACGTTCCATCCCAGCATGGGGTTTTTCTCTGCAGTGGCCGAAAGTATGGCCGCTAGGTTGTAGATGGTGTCGATGTTGTAGCGTTTCACCACCTCAACAATCTGCATAATTTGCGTGGAATCGATGCGCTCGAATGGTCCGCTTTCGGCCACCTCGCCGGTTAGTTGGCGCAAATCCGAGGCCACCACGTTGTTGTTGCCATAGGTGGAGCGTAGCTTTTTCACTAACTCTGTGCCAATTTGTCCGCCAGAGCCAATTATCAGTATGTTCTTCATGCCCAGTGTGTTTAGTGGATAGTCAGTGTGTATATAAAAATGATAACAGGGAGCAAAAGTATAGCTTTTGGGTTTAATTGCGATACTTTTTTGCGTAAATTTGCCGCGTTGATATAAAACTTTAGACCGCGCCATGTCTACACACCCCAAGCAGGTAAGGCTCAAGGATAAAGTGTTTGAGCTGAGCTACCCCGAGGCCGATATTCAGCACGACATCGATGTGGTGGCTGCGCAGATTAACCGCGACTATGCTCAAGCGGAAAATCCCCCTCTATTCCTTTGCATGCTAAACGGCGCATTTATGTTTGCTGCCGATTTGCTTAAACGCATTGAGTTTGCATGTGAGGTGCAGTTCGTAAAATTCAGTTCCTATCAGGGTACGCAGTCAACGGGCGAGGTGAAGCAGGTGATAGGCCTAAATAGCGATGTTGGTGGCAGGCAAATAATTGTGGTTGAGGATATTGTGGAAACAGGAACAACCCTCACCGCCCTTTGCCATGAGTTGGGGCGCATGGGGGCTGGCGATGTACGTATAGCGTCGTTGCTGCTTAAACCTAATTGCTATAAGGGTTCGGTTGAGGTGCAGTATGTGGGTCGTCGTATCCCCGACGATTTTATCGTGGGCTATGGCCTCGACTACGATGGCTTAGGGCGCAATTTGGCAAATATCTACACACTAGTATAACCTAACATTCAGGGAGTTAAATACATACACCCCACATCATGTTCAACATCATTATCTTTGGGGCTCCAGGAGCCGGAAAGGGAACCCAATCGGAGCGCATCATTGAGCGCTACGGACTACGTCATCTATCCACAGGCAGCATGTTGCGCGAGGCTATTGAGGCGCAAACGCCTATGGGGATTGAGGCGCAGCGGTATATAGATCAAGGTCATTTGGTTCCCGATGCGTTGGTTATCGACCTGATTGCTCGCGAGTTGGAAACGCATCCCGATGTGCCTGGCTATATTTTCGACGGATTTCCGCGTAATGTGGCGCAGGCGCAGGCTCTCGATGTTATGCTTCAGAACCATGGCTACCCGGTGTCGATGCTTTTAGCCCTTGAGGTTGAGGAGGACGAGTTGGTGGCTCGACTGCTTAATCGTGGTTTAACCAGCAATCGCTCCGACGACCAGAGCGAAGATATTATCCGCAATCGCATTGAGGTTTATGAGCGTACAACGCTTCCCGTTATGGATCACTATCGACAGCAGGGCAAGTATCACGGTGTGGCGGGTATGGGTAGCATCGACGACATAGCCAATCGGGTGGCACAAACCATCGATGCGTATATAAACGTTAACAAAAATCGCTAGTTTGTAATGATTCTCTCCATCATAGTGGCCATGGCAAAGAATCGTGCCATTGGGCGCGACAACAAGTTGCTGTGGCATATATCTGCCGATTTGCGTCGTTTCAAGGCAATCACCAGCGGCCATACAATAATTATGGGGCGGCGTACCTATGAGAGCATAGGTCGTCCGTTGCCCAATAGGCGCAACATTGTGGTGAGTCGCAATCCTAACTTTGTGGCTCCGGGGTGCATTGTGGTGGCATCGCTCAGCGCAGCCTTTGGGCTGTGCGAGGCCGACGACGAGGTGTTCGTGATTGGTGGCGGACAGCTCTACGAGCAGGCGTTGCCCTTTGCGCAGCGGCTATATATCACACAGGTGCACGCCGATTTTGAGGGCGACACGTTCTTCCCAGCCATCGACAAGCACCAATGGCGTACCGTTGCTAGCGAGGAGGCCGAATCAGAGTCGGATGGGCTCGACTATACGTTTATCGACCTAGAGCGAATTTAGGCCGTTCGTCCTTCGCCCAGTGTGGCTAAGGCCGCCTCGATGCGTTTTAGCGTTTCGGCTTTGCCAATAAACTCGCAAATATCCAAAATACTTGGGCCTTGGCTTACGCCAATGATGGCCAAACGCAACGTGTTCATTATTTGACCCATGGGTAGTTGGTTGCCTTTCACCCACTCGTGAATTTTTGGCTCAATGTTGGCGGCAATCAGCTGCGTTTCGGCATCAAATTTGGCCTTTAACTCGTTGAGCAGGCGAACATTGTCGGCTTTCCAAAATTTGTCGGTCGATTTTTGGTCGTATGCCGATGGAGCAACAAACAAGCGTTCGGTGAGGGGCAGCAAGTCGGGTAGCAGCGTTGCCCGCTCTTTGATTAGGCCAATGGCCTTGGCGGCGCGGTCGGGTGTGGTGCTAACGCCAATTGAGGCCAGCATGGCCATCAGTTCGGGAGCTAGTTGTTCGTTGGTGCAGCGATGTAGATATTGAGCGTTGAACCAACGGGCTTTGTCGGGGTTGAATCGAGCACCAGATTTGCCCACGCGGTCGAGCGTGAAAGCGGCAATGAGTTGGTCCATGCTGAATAATTCCTGTTCGGTGCCAGGGTTCCAGCCCAGCAGTGCTAGCATGTTAATGAAAGCCTCTGGCAGATAGCCATCCTCGCGGTAGCCGCGTGCCTCTTCGCCCTCGGGGCTTTTCCAATGTAGTGGGAACACGGGGAATCCCATTTTGTCGCCATCGCGTTTGCTCAGTTTGCCTTGGCCCTGTGGTTTGAGCAGCAGGGGCAGATGTGCGAATTGTGGTTGGGTGTTGGTCCAGCCAAAGGCGCGGTAGAGCAGATAGTGTAGCGGCAGCGAGGGTAGCCATTCTTCGCCTCGTATCACGTGCGAAATCTCCATCAAATGGTCGTCGACAATGTTGGCCAGATGGTAGGTTGGCAGGCTGTCGGCCGATTTGTATAGCACTTTATCGTCGAGCGAGGCAGTGTTGGTGGTGATGTGGCCGCGAATTAGGTCGTCCATCTCTACATCTTCGTTTTCGGGCATTTTGAAGCGTATAACCCAGTTGTCGCCACGTTTGATGCGTTGCTGCACCTCGTCGGCTGAAAGGCGTAGTGATGTCTCTAACTTGTTGCGTACTTGGTAGTTATAGGCAAAAGCCGATCCGTTGGCCTCGGCTTCGCGGCGTAGCGTGTCTAGTGTTTGAGCTGAATCGAAGGCGTAGTAAGCGTTTCCGTTCTCAACTAACTGTAGGGCGTAGCGCAAGTAGATGTCGCGGCGCTCGCTTTGGCGGTATGGGGCGTGTGGACCACCCTGTTCAACGCCTTCGTTGGCATTGATGCCGCACCATTTCAGTGCTTCGAAAATGTATTGCTCGGCTCCAGGAACAAAGCGCTGCGAGTCGGTGTCCTCTATGCGTACAATAAAGTCGCCACCATGCTGGCGGGCGAACAGATAGTTGTAGAGGGCAGTGCGAACACCGCCTATGTGGAGTGGTCCTGTGGGGCTGGGTGCAAAGCGTACCCTAACGCGGCGATTTGACATAAGTGGCTGATATTAAGCGTTTTGTTATACAAAAAAAGCTACCCCGTGAGTAGTGGTAGCTATTTTGGCAGCCGATAGGAGAATCGAACTCCTATTTACAGATTGAGAATCTGTCGTCCTAACCGTTAGACGAATCGGCCAGTAAAAGTTTGTCTCAAAAAGACGCCGCAAAGGTATGATGTTTTTTTGTAATCACCAAAACTTTTGGCAAAAATTTTTTGTAAATATCTCCATACCCCTGAATTTATGGGCAAAAAAAACTACCTTTGCGGTTGATAGACCGCCTATGGCTAATCATAGAATCGATACAGTGAGCGACGCATCAACCAACAACAATATTCAGGAGCAGGCCGTGCTGGTGGCTGTGGCTCAGCAGGGACAAACCGACCGTCAGGTGGCCGATTATCTCGATGAACTCGAATTTTTGGCGCAAACAGCCAATATAGCCGTGCAGCGTCGTTTTGTGCAGCGTCTTGATAGGCCGCATACGGGTACGTTTATAGGTACGGGAAAAATTCGCGAGATAGTTGATTTTGCTGAGGAAAATGGTATAAATGTCATTATTTTTGATGATGAACTAACGCCCACGCAGCAGCGTAATTTGGAGCGCGAATTGCAGATAAAGATACTGGACCGCACTAATCTAATACTCGACATATTTGTGCAGCGGGCACAAACGGCCTATGCCAAAACGCAGGTGCAGTTGGCCAAGCTTCAGTATTTGCTTCCCCGCTTGAGCGGTATGTGGACTCACCTGGAACGGCAGCGCGGTGGCACTGGAACTCGTGGTGGTGCAGGTGAGCGCGAGATAGAGACCGACCGCCGTATTGTGCGCGACCGCATTGCCAAACTCAAGGCCGATTTGGCTCAGATTGACCGTCAGATGGCTGTGCAGCGCAAGAGCCGTAGTAGTATTGTGCGAGTGGCATTGGTGGGCTACACCAATGTGGGTAAATCAACGTTGATGAACCTGCTGAGCAAGTCGGATATTTTTGCCGAGAATAAGTTGTTTGCCACTCTCGACACCACTGTGCGCAAGGTGGTGGTGGGCAATTTGCCCTTTTTGTTGTCCGACACCGTGGGATTCATTCGCAAATTGCCCCATTTGCTGGTGGAATCGTTCAAATCGACGCTCGATGAGGTGCGCGAGGCCGATATATTGTTGCATGTGGTGGACATATCGCATCCGCTGTTCGAGGACCAGGTACATGTGGTTGAGCAAACGCTGCGCGAGATTGGCGCAGCCGATAAGCCCACAATCATGGTGTTTAACAAGGTTGATGGGTACGTTGCCGCTGATTCTACTGATGCTGAATGGATTGCCATGCGCCCCTCGCTCGACGAGCTTCAGCGTAGCTGGATGGCTCGCAGCGGCACAAGCACTGTGTTCATTTCGGCTCGTGAGCGCATAAATATCGATAGTTTACGCCAGATGCTTTATACCGCTGTGCGCAATGCGCATGTGGCGCGCTATCCCTACGACAATTTTCTCTATCCCGATTTGCCCGCTGCCGAGGTGGCCGAATAACGGAGCTATTGCTCTACGTAGAATCCTAGCGCGTGTGGATGGTCGATTATTCGGGCATCGCGAGGCACTTTGCGGGTCATTAGCACCGCTATGATGTCGCCAATAGAGCCTGTGGTGAGCAGTATGCCCCACATCAGCAGGGGGAGAAATCCGGTGGCAAACGCTATAACGATGGGGAGTAGGCCCAGTACCCATAGAGGCATTAGACAAACGTGTCTGAAGTGTTGTAGTTTGAGCGGTTCGCAGCAATGGCAATAGGGGCATAGGTAGCGCCATTTAACACCGAAACTTACACTTTTCCAGCCGTTTACGGAGTAGTGGGCAGCGGTTATGCCGTGCAGTAGTTCGTGGGCAACAATCAGGCTGAGTGATATAGCAAAGAAAGCCCACGTGCTGCCAGCCATGGTGGTGATTATTTTGCTATCGGTGAGCGTGGGGTGCCAAAATGTCATGAAAGGGAACAATAGAATCACAGCTATGATTGCGCCAAATGGTAGGGCCAACAGATTGGCTAACGAAATGCTAAATGTGTATTCGCGTTGGTTGGGTGTAGGGGTTTCCATGCGGGGGATGTATTTGCTGCAAATATAGTTTTTTACGCATATTGCGGCAACTTTGTACGCGGCAAATGACAAGGCGGTATGCTCTTTGCTTCACGGGCGTGCACACTTGCTGTATTCTGCCTCCAATAAACTGGAAAAGTTTCCTTTATTTGAGGAAAGGTGTCGCCTTATGCTCTATAAGTTGTGTCGATAATCGTGTAAGATAAGTAAAATTTTAACTACCTTTGCGGATGTCAATGTCTATATAAACCCATAAAAATCTATGTTTTCAGGTATTGTTGAGGAGGCCGCCACGGTGGTAGCCCTTGAGCAGGAGCAGGACAACCTACACCTCACGTTGCGCTGCTCGTTTGCCCGCGAACTCAAAATAGACCAAAGCGTGGCGCACAACGGCGTTTGCCTTACGGTGGTGCGCCAGGAGGGCGATTGCTACACGGTTACAGCCATCCGCGAGACGCTTGAGAAGAGCAACCTAGGCGGCCTACAGGTGGGCGACCTGGTGAACTTAGAGCGCAGCATGCGCATGGACGCGCTGCTCGACGGCCACATGGTGCAGGGCCACGTGGACCAAACAGCGGTATGCACCTGCGTCGATGAGGCCGAGGGCAGCTGGTACTACACCTTCGAGTACGACCCCTCGCGGGGCAACATCACGGTGGAGAAGGGCTCGGTGGCCGTGAACGGCGTGAGCCTGACGGTGGTGAACTCGCAGCGCGGCTCGTTTCAGGTGGCCATTATCCCCTACACCTACGAGCACACCAACTTCCACCGCATAGCGGTGGGCACACGGGTGAACCTGGAGTTCGACATCGTGGGCAAGTACATCACCCAGATGCTGCGCGGCTACATGGAGTCGGGGCAAATTGACCTGCTGCTGGGCGGTAAAAAGCAATAGCTCTACCGCCTCTACCAGCCCATGTTGAGCCCCATGGTTAGCACATTGTTGCGTCCCTGAAACGCCTTGGGCGTGAACATGTCGAGATGCTCTTGGGCCGTGCGTCCATCGGCCTCAAAGCCTTGTATATCGCTCAGCGTGTAGCTGGCCACCAACCACCAATCGTGGAAAAATTCCCAGCGGGCCGTTAGGCTCATGCTAATATTCTGCCATACAATATCTTGCATTACAGGCAATTCATCGCCTTTTATTCCGCTACCGTATTTCGTGAGATAGTCGTACTCGTTGCCGTGCTGGGCGCAGAACGCCTCGGCTCGCACGAGCAACCCGCGCAGCGGACGGTAGTCGATGGCAGCGTAGATTTCGCGGGAATTGTCGCGCAGGTAGTAGCCCAGGTTGGCCTTATTGGTAGCAAATGTTGTGGCTGGCACACGGTGCTTATACACAAGTGGATACACGTATGTAAGCTCACCCCTGATGGCCAGATTGGCCACAGGCCAACCCGAAAGCTGCGCCCCACCCTTCCACGATAGGAAGTTGTGCCTGTCGGGGTTGCCAATGCGCCGCAGCGACAGCTCATCGCAATACACCGTACCATAAACATGCAGATGGCGCAAGGTGCGCACGCTGATGTCGGCGAACATCTGCGAGTTCTGGTTCTCGATGCCATGGTTCACGGTGTGGTCTATCGATTTGTAGAACATCACCGGGATGAGGTAGGCCGGCTGCACCTTGATGTCGGAATAAACGATGGAATTGCCCACCGATAGGTTGATGCCCCGATATGGCGTAAAAGTTACGAAGTTGGCCGCTATATATTTATCCCTGAATACCTTGCGCTGTCGGCCATCGTCGAGGGTATAGGAGCGCGTGGTATCCTCCACCTCGCTCACCAGCCAGCCGTGGATGTAGTTGAGCTCGAACCAGCGCACGGGCTTCACCTGCAGCTTAATCATGGCAAACGATGGGTTGTTGCCACCGAATATGGTGGTGCCATGGTAGCCCGAACCCCATTGCAGCTGATCCTTCACCAGCCCGAACGAACCCCAGCGCCAGCCGTAGATTATGCCGCCGCGCATCTCGGAGAAATCGGCACCGCCCTGCCCCTGCACGTTAATTTTATAGTTGCCCACCTCGCTCAACGTGAAGTAGTTGGGCGCGGTTAGGCATTCGCTCATGTGGTTGTCGCGCAGGCTGGCGTAGGCCGTAACGGGTCCCACGTTGCCCAGCACCTCGGCGCCGCCCCAGGTGTGCAGCACCTTGTTGGCACCGCCAATGTGGTAGCGAGCTCCCCAGATGGGGCGTATACTGATGTGGGTGAGCGAATCCTTATAGTGCAAGCCCGGCGGCAGAAAGCCGAAGTTGAACCGCGGCGCAAAGCTGAGCAGGTCGAGCCTGCGCTCGGCGGTGTAGGGGTTGTTGGGCGTGGGCTCGAATATGGCGTACTGCCGCAGGTAGAACTCCAGCTCCTTGCGCTGGCGCGGGCTCATGCGCTCAGCCGATGCTTCGGCCTGCCGCAGCTGGGCGGCTATGTGGCGGGCGGGATAGGGCTTCACGGCCGAGTTGAGGTTGATGTGGCCACAGGTGGCCAGCTCATCCAAAAAGTCGTAGATGCCCTCGTTGCGGAACCCGATGGGCGTATCCTGCGCCCGCAGCGCAACCGTAGCCGCTGTTAGGGTTATGGTCAGCAGTATGTATGCGTATGCTCTCACGTTGATGCCTTTTTTGGTGCTGTTTACGAGAAAAAACGGAATTAGGCCGAGAAATTCGCGATTTTTTTTCAGGATGGCAGCTATAGTTGGTAGTTTTGCTGCGAGCGTGTAATTCATGGCCAAACGCTGCAAGGCAACCAGCCTGCCAACGATTATATTGAGTGGATTCAAAAGAAATTCCATATATTTTTCATACCATTTGCGATTATGTCATTTTCCATTTTTTTTATCATTTTATTTTGATCTTCATATTCGTAAAAATTAAATTCTAAATTAAGTTTACCCGCGATACTATTAACATTGTATAGAATTGTAACTGTTCCGTATGTTTGGTTAAGATCAAAAGTGACAAGCCCCAAATCACTCGAGACACCAATCATAATTGATGTGGTTGTTTCATTAAATATTTTTGCATGTTGATGTGAATTTAGTAGCCAATCAACAATGGTGGAATATTTTTTTTGCATACCACCTTCATTTACTACTTTGATTCTCTGTTTATAAGAATCAAGAATAAATTTAAATATTAGTAGCAAAACGATTGCAATGATTACCTTCAACATAGTTATTCACCTTTATAAAAAAATATGTACAATGCGAAAATCGATTCGTAAACAAACTTCAAAATTAAACCTGTTATAAGTATAGCAGCAAATATTCCTCTATTGCCATAATCTAACGAAATTATCCACAAATTTTTAATGTATAATATTGTCAATAAAATACTTAAACCAATAGAAAGTCCATATGCTATACGGTTATCTTTGACAATCCAGCGATAAGGTATTATTCCTAAGGCTACTACGGCAATACTTATACCATATATTATTAATCCTAAAAAAAACAATATAAATATCATCTTCCATATGGATAGGCTCAGTATCCATGACAAAGGTAAACTCGCTGCGAGATATAAAATACCGATGTATATTGGAGTATACACAATAGTTGTAAGAATTTGCCCTATTTTTTTGAGTGTCATCACAGAAATCTTTAATTAAACTGATTCTCTTACTATAAAGACTAAACCTGTCTCTCCTGTGTGGATTCCAGATAAATAGTACCCTTCCTTGCCAAGCACATGGTCAAGTTTTTGTATATTATTATTGCTTGTATGGTTTAATTTGGTAAATATCATAAACATCTCTGGGTTATATCTATGGTCAATTTCTGTTGGATAGTCCGTGTAGACATCTTTGAATAAATCTCTTAGAGTATTAATTTGTTTTTTTGTTTTAGCAGACATGTCGAAATCAATAGAATCCACAAAACTATCGATTTCCTTAATCCGCTCAGAATCTTGTTCGTCTCCTTGAAGAATTAATGATTTAAGTGCCTTTATCAAAGCATCCTTGTCATCATCCTTGTCATAAAATTCTCTCTGTGTCATAGATAATAGTAGTTAAAGTCACATTGTTCGTCATATACTTGGAAATAGCTCCGCATCGTGCAACATATTACCTTATGCCACGCTTTTGAACTAAACTTGGTTATTGCCCATGACTGCTTATCCTCATTTGCACTATGTGATGAGGATAAAACAGAGATGTAGGTTTTAATGTTTTTTAACAATGGGGGGGGGGGGTAAAACCCAAACACAGCCGCTGTTTGCGGTGTTTATTGCGCTCTATGTGGTTTATGTGTTGCTGCATGGCTGTGTTGCTATAGTTTTGGTATAGACGTTGTTTTTTCAGAAATGTTACGTCATTCGTGCATTTTTTGTGGAATCATCTTAATGCGACCACGGAGATTCTTGAACTATTGATGGTTACGCCTTGGCAGCTTCTAAGGATTTCTGTATCTGGTGCTGTAAGACCTCACGAGGCGGTAACACTGTTATGTATTTGGCCACCTTGATGCCGACCTTGTCGAGTTGCAGCAGTTCTATCTGTTCCTCGCCACCCACGATGCAAAGCAACAACAAGAAGATTCCACGACAATTTTGACACCAGTGGTGACACTATTTGGAAGTCGGGAAGCATTTTTTGTCGCAAATCTTGTATCAGAGATTATGCTCCCCTCAGCGTATCAAATCTGCGCGGCCATGTAGATGGGTAGGAATAAGATACCGTTGTCGGTTTTTAGGTCGGCCGTATGCAGCACAATGGGCGTGGAGAGATATTCGCCAAATTTATTCATGCATTTCCGTAAGGATGTTAGCGTATATCGCTGCGACGATTTCACTTTTATTGGGCTGATATTGTGCCGTGTAGTTAGCTTGCTTTTGGCAGTTAGAAAGTCGATTTCCATTCGCTCCTCTTGCTCATCCCGTGCAGACCCTGCTCACAGCACCTAAACACATGCTCCACTCGCGGAAGCGCGTGTCCTATGGTATTCTGGCTTCACGGGCTGCTCAGCGGCCAACAAAAAAGCGCGGATGTTTCCTTATCCACGCCTTGAGGCCCTGAGAAGCCCATGAAAGTCGACAAGTCCACGCCCGCGCTAACGCACAGGCGTTCGCTGACTTATCGGGACTTTCATTGCTTAAAATTTCTCAGGTTTCAAGGCAAATGTCGAATAAATAGCAAACGCTACCGTTTGGTTTATATGTGTGAATGTCAGTTGTTTATGTCGATAACGAACAGGTTTAGTTTATAATTACTTACAAAAAAATGATGATGCCACAAAAAAATGTGCGGCTTAACTTTTATAATACTGTACAGGATAAGAAAAAGTTGCAGCGGAGGCCTGAAAAATTATCCATTCTCATGGCGGTGCTTTATCTGTCTGTTTCTGCTCACCATCAAAAACGGCAGCAGGCCGAGGGCTATGCCCACGAGGTTGGCCTGCATGTCGCTGGGGCTGAAGCGGCGGATGTGGAGCAACCCCTGCAGCAGCTCCGAGCCCACAGCCAGCAGCACGGCCAGCAGCAGACACGGCCATAGGCTCCGCCACCATCGCGCAGCAGACACGCGGCGGTTGTAGCCCATTATCAACAGCAAGCCCACAAACATAGCTGCGTGTACCACATGGTCGCCCCTGAAGCCCAGCAGCCTGATGCGGTTGAGCGAAACGGACAACCCGCCCAAAGGCAGCAGCATAGCTACGGCCATGCCTACGAGGTAGAGCAGCAGCGCAAGGCGGGCTATGATGTGGGTGTGATGGGACAAGGTAGCTATTTCAGATAGTCAATGATTTCGGCCATTATCTTTTCAGCCGCATGTGCATCGCCAAAGAGCGGCGGGAAGTGCACCTTGCGTCCGGCCAGCTTATTGTAGGCGGCTACAATGCGCTCCTCATTGGCATCGGCGATGATGCCCGCACCTGCATCGACAATTTCTACCCACTCGGTTTCGGGGCGCAGAATAACGCAGGGCGTTTCGAAGAAGAAGGCCTCTTTCTGTACGCCGCCCGAGTCGGTGAGCACCATGCTGGCGTGGCGTTCGAGCATGATGATGTCGAAAAACGGTACAGGCTCCACAATTTTGATGTACGGCGAAGCTATAAAACTATCGTGTAAAGTTTTATTTAGATTTTGTGGCAGCAATTTTTTTGTACGCGGATGTAGCGGTAGCACAATGGTTTGCTGCTGGTCCTCGGCTATACGTAGCAAGGCCGATACAATTGCCGAAAGCCGTTCGGGGCTGTCGGTGTTGTTGTCGCGGTGTATGGTGCATAGAATGAATTTGCCCCGTTGCACGCCGAGCCGCTCCAGCACCTGGCTACGTTCCTCGGCCATGGTGGCAAAGTGCATGCTATTGTCGTACATCACATCGCCGCTCTGTATCACCCTGCGTTCCTTGCCGTTGCGGAATGTTGCCTGTGAGTTGGTAAATCCCTCGCGCTTGAGGTTGTCGATTGCCGTTTGGGTGGGAGCGAATAGCACCGATGAGAGTTGGTCGCACACAATGCGGTTCACCTCCTCGGGCATGGCCATGTTGAACGAGCGCAGTCCTGCCTCGATGTGGAAAACAGGCACGTGCATTTTGCTGGCAGCCACGGCACCAGCCAGCGTGGAGTTGGTGTCGCCGTAGAGCACCATGCCATCGAAGTGTTCGTTGCACAGCACCTGCTCTATGCCCTGGATCATCTTGGCTGTTTGTTCGCCGTGTTTGCCGCTGCCCACATGTAGGTTGTAGTGTGGCGCGGGAATACCCAGCTCGCCGAAGAATCCGCCCGACATGTTCTCGTCGTAGTGCTGCCCGGTGTGCAGAATTTTCTCCGTTACGGTTTGGGCAAATCGGTTACCGATGGTCCGCGACAATGCCGCTGCTTTGATTATCTGGGGCCGCGCCCCGATGATGGTGAGGATGTTGAGCATGGGGGAGGATTTAGTTTATTTTTTTGTTGGTATTTGAATAGTTGTTAATATAGTCTGTGAAAAAGGCAGTTACATCTATATTGTCCTGTAAAAATTTTTCTTTTTTATCGCACCATTCTTTCTTAATATTAGGTTGTTTTAAAAGCATCTCTATGTGTTTGTAAAACTTTTCAAACTCATTTGGATGATATGCATAGCAAAGACCGTATTTATATTCTAATTCATTGGGGACAGATAATTTACCAGCAAAAGTGTTGCATTTCAGTGCTGGTACGCCCATGATAGCAGCCTCTGATGTCATTGTTTGGCTATCACCAATAAACATCGTTGCATAATACATCAGCGAATGAATCTCTTCTGGGGGGACTGGTAAGCGGTATTGTTCAAAATCGGATTCAATTGGTTTTTCCGAAGTAATGATTACTCTACCATATTGTGATAGAAGACTAATCAAATTTTTTTTCTGTTCCAAAGATATACCACTTTGTCCAACATCATGATGACCATTAAAAGCAACAAAACGAAGAATAAAAAAAATTTCATTTTCTGTCAGGCCTGCTTTTTTTAAGACCATTACATCGGGGGTGAAATAATTTGGATGCAGGTATGCTAATTCGTGGCATCCGTTGTAGTATAGAGCGTGTGGTGTTTTTCTCTTTATTGCAGATGGTGTGAATACAATATCGGAAAATGGGTGCGCGTATTTTACTACTAATGGCTCTACTGCATCATCATCGTCGTCAAAAACAAATGATTTCATCTTGGACAATTTAGACACATGAGGAAGAACTATTCCTGAACTTAAACCAATATCAATTTTGTTTTTCCATACGAAAAAAAGCAACTTTATGTCTTGACTAATGATTGTCCATAATTTACCTATGATTGAATTTCTTTTTTTTCCCAAATCAAAATATTTCATTTCATAATAATCCATCAACCTTTTAGCCACTGGAATATCTCTAACTGAGAAGAATACATTATGACCACGCTTTTTTAACTCTTCACTAGTATATCTTAATAAATGAATATGAGCAGGATGTCCGATGTCAATCAATATTCTCATGATTTATAGTCTTAATTACCTTACATGGATTTCCTACGGCAATACTATATGGAGGTATATCTTTTGTAACAACCGAACCTGCCCCTATAACAGCCCCTTCTCCTATCGTTACCCCTTGCATGACAATTACTCCTGAACCTATCCACACATCATTATGCAAAATAATAGAACGTTTTTTTTCGTTCATGACTCCTCTCACCTTTGAATAATTTGCATGTGAAGTAAGAACCAATATAACACCTGGACCAATAGCAACCCTATCGCCTATGCGCAAATCTCCGTGATTTCCTACATAATTCATAGTTATTTGCAAATCAGGAGCAACATATACATCACGCCCTACCTTATATCCCAATTTTCTCAAAGCCCTTATTCTTATTTTGCTGTACGGGAAATGTACTCCGCGCTTATATATAATAGCATACTTTGCCCGTTTCAAAAATCTTATAATGCCCATAGTTTCTAAATATTAAACTTGTTGAACACAAAAATACTACTTAAATTTCCTTAGCAACTTCACTCCTAACTTACCAAATTCGTACAATAACGGTCTATACACAAAACAATACCTCCCATGTTCTACCAATTGACCACCAAATCCAGCTTTAAAATTTCTCACCCCATAATCTTCGTCAGGCCTACCTGCCCCCATTAGATCACATTTGGCACATCCATTTGTTATTGCATAATTAATACCAGCATATGTTGCCATAACAGAAGGATAAACATTAGGATAAATACCATCTTCTCCGCACATATAATATTGATAAATGGTATCCTTTTCAAGCGTCAATACAACAAGACCACCTATTATTTTTGAATCCTTTTTTACTATCAAAAACTTAGCAAACTTTTCATTATACAAACTCTCAAAAAATGAGTATGAAGGTAATGGGGTTTTGACCCTTTCTATATACATTCTTTTCAACATTTTATAGAAGGTTTCTACATCATTTTTAGATAATGCAGGCTCAATGATAACACCTTGATTTTCTGAAGATTTAATTTGCCTTTTCTTGTTACGATGCAAGTTCTTCGTAACCACCTCCGAAGAACTTGTATCTATATGAAAATTAAGATGAGGTACATATGTAAATCCGCTATCAATAATAGTTTTTTTATAAATTGAATAATCTAATAAATTTCTTATTTCAATATAAATAACCTTATTTTTTAGTCCATTTATTAAACTTTTAAACAAGGTGGAGACTTCATAATCTGAAATATTATTTGAAAAAAGAGGTCCTCCAATGATTATAGCTCTTCGTGTAAGTATTCCTTTAATACCTCTTCCCTCTTTTTGCACATATCCAACTATTACACCCTTTAGAATATCATTGTCATCAACTATACCATATATGAAAGTTTCAAACAGGGCTTGTTTTGCACAAAAGTCAAACCACATTTGTGTTTGAAAGATATTTTTAGTTGATGAGGATTGAAGTAGAGCATTCCACTGCTCTATATCAACTTTAGAAATGTCATCTATTATCTTCATAACTATTTATTAATAAGCAGCTTTGTAAATTTTAAAATATTCACAAGCCTCTGACGTCCATATTCATAGGTCCATGGCAATAAATCATTATGCCAACGCTGTGGGTGTGTGGTCATCATTATCTTGTCGGGTAATACGCCTGATATTGCTGCGTTGATAATATCCTTCGTACTATGAAAAACCCACCCATTGGCTGTCCAACGTTCCTGGTGGACGGGGATTTTGTCTCGCACTGACACCTTGTATCCATCCCATCTTCGTCCGGTATCTGTGAGATAAAATATAGAGTTAAAATCGACATCGAAATAAGGCTCTCCAATTATTCCCATGTCTTTATAGTTGTACTTGTCCCACAATGCTCGGCTGTCCCATTTCGACTGTGGTGCACCGTGCATGCATATTGTTCTAACAGGGTAGAACTCTCGGAAGTGGGCCAACCAGTGTTCAAAATGCGTTTTTGCCTTATCTATATCTCCATGACAGAGCGACATGTCCTCGTAGTGATAACCCAGTTCAAAACCCATATCAACAATTTGTTTCATTATATCTGGCTGGTTACTCTCAGGAACTACTCTAAAGTAATATGAAGCACGTGCTTTTATTTCTTTTTCGATTTTGGCTACTGCTATGGCTTGAGATGCTTGTTTGTCGATGTCATGTCGCAAGATTACGTATTGATGCGGAAGATTGTCCTTTAATAAATAATCTTCGAATGCAATTAAAGCATATCCCTTATCTTTAAAAGACACTAACAGTTTTTGATATATATCTATAGTAAAGTCTCTTTCCATGATATATTACATTGAATCTAATATCATACGACACGCCTCTCCCATTGTCATAAACAATGCGCCAGCGTTTTTCATTGTTGCTATCATTCTCTCATAGTCTTCCACGTAGGAAGGGAAGTCGAACTTGTCAAAATTATTATTATGATAGTTTATCACCAAATAGGCGTTTTGCTTATCTATTTCTTCTGCTATCTTATCAAATTTTTTCCAACGTTCGGGTGTTGACGCAAATGAACCATCCATTATGGTCATTGGTATTTCGCAATAGTCGGCATTTGCTATAGGAAAAAACGGTTTTACTTTTTCGTTTTTGAACCCAATGCCACGAGTTAGCCCCCAGGTTGAATCGTATTTAAATCCTGCTTGATGTTGTACCTGCCAGGTGTTATCACAGAAGTTGAGGTAATGCTGTCTAATTCCTATCACCTCGTGCCCTACTATTGCCTCTAAGGTTTCCTTTTCGTGCTTCAATAGGTCGTAGTTGTTGTAGGAGTTATACGACCCATGAACACCTATTTCCCAGCCATTTGCGTCCAACTCCTTTATAATGGATACAATTCGTTTGTCGTGAATGTCGTAGCGTCCCAAGGCCAATTTCCAGGTCTTGGGTTTGGTGAGTTTGCATTTTATGCTTTCGTTTAGGAAAAAGCACGTTGACCGAACCCTATATTTTTCCTCTATCTGCATTATTTTGTCAAATCCCCAGTATGGGCGACGGACAGTTTGTGGCGAGAATGCACGTCGCAGGGCAAGCCCTATGTTGCCCGTTTTTAGCGCAGCAAGTGGCTTGGTTAAGTACTGATAGGTTTTGTCAATACGGTCAATGTCGTGTGTTAGGCAAACGTGTATCATGCGTTGCAGACCTCAAGTCATCAATTTAACGGCTATAATGGCATCTTGTTTCACCTCGGTTGTCAAAAAAATCAAAGCCCCGCCGATGGGCAGGGCTTTGATACAGTAACTCAACTATGTGTTTTATTCCACCACCAGCTTAGCGGCTGCCGTTTCGGTGCGTACAAGGTAGAAGCCAGCGGTTAGATGCGCTGTGGATACCCAAGTTTTTCCGTTTACGGATTGCTCCAGCACCAATTGGCCGCTTGCGCCATATATGTGCAGTGTGCGATCGCTGGCGGGTGCCTCAACGTAGAAGCCGCTGTGGGCTGGGTTGGGGTAGAGGGTTAGCGGTTCGGTTGACGCATTGGTTAGCCCAGTGGTTTGTACAGCATCGCGGCGAATCCGTACTTTAGTTTGTGCTATGGCATGGCATCCGTTTTCGTCTTCCACCATTATCTGAAAGTTTTTTACATCGCCATTCTGTGCGTAGCGGGTTTCCCACTCCATATAATGGGTGTCTGAAAGCGAGGTTTGGCTCCCTTTCTCTGTCCATTTGTAGGATTTTATGGCTGGGTTCTCGCCTAAATCGAGGATGAAAGGTTCGCCTGCAATAATTGTGGTGTCTTTCACTATATTGAGCTCTATGCGCTGGCGCGGACCTATCTTCATGGTATCTGAATATACTTCGCAACCACCAAATTTTCCTATAATATAGTATTCACCAGGGATGTTGGTCATTAGTACGGGCGAGTTAAGCAATGCGCCATTTCCCAATATAAGCGTATCACCATTGCGGAACCAAAGGTAGCTGCGCGCGTCGTAGCGTGAGGCTTCTAAGGTTGCAATGTGCCCTTCGCCATAGCACCATAACGTATCTGAGGGAAGAAAGCCTTTGTTTGGATCGGAAGGCTCAACATTGAGTTGCATTTTTTCTTCATCAAGTCTTGCTACCTCCACGGAGTCTTTGCTGTGGCAGCCATTGCTCTCGGCGTGCAGGATGTATTTGCCTACGCCTAAAGCGTTGTCGATGAATAGGTTTTGTGTTAGCGAAAGTGTGTCTATTCCTTTCATCCAAACAAAATTGGTTTTGGGCTGGTCGGCAACCGTTAGATTGAGGTTTATTTCAGCGCCAGGACACCATGCCAATGTGTTGTCATCAATTTTGGCCGAGGGGGTGTATTTAATAGTAAGCGGTGCCGAGGCTTTGCCCTGGCATTGTTTGCCCTGGTCGTTTGCCTCGGAATAGTCGATTACGCTTAGGGTATATTCGCCCGCCCCATTGAGAGCAACCTCAAGCGTGTCCATGTACGTATTTGTGCTTTCCGAAAATTTTCCACGCGATTGTGCTTTAAATTCATCGTTTACATAATAGTCGTATATGCCTTTGCCCTCTTTCTCAACGTAAATTTTTAGCCGTTCGCCGTCGCAAACCTCCCATTCGCTTAGCGTTAGGTTAACTTGCGGAGCTTTGTTTTCCGCGCGTAGGTCGTATGTTTTTTTGGTCTCGCAATTGTCGGACGGATCTATTACAGTAAGCTCATATATGCCAGATGGTACATAGGGTAATGTTTTTAGTGTATCTATTATATTGGCAGGTATTGATCCATTCCATCTATATTTAAATTTTTCCGAATCTGAATTTATCTTAGTGGCGGTTATAGTGATGCTTCCGTCAGCAATTTCGGCACATGTTGGCTGTACTATGTCTTCGTTGATGTTGATTTCGTAACCTCTACTAATCTCTAAGTCATCATTATTTTTATCATTAATAATCCTCCGAGAGCACCCCAAGCTATCGTAAATAGTAACATTGTACTTGCCGTCCTTAAGACCATGTATCTCGTCGGCCATAAGCGTATTGGACCATATATGATAAGCGTATCCGTTTCCTCCGTTTATGTTTTTTATCTCCAGCCTACCGTCGTTATATCCAGCGCAAGATAAGGAATAGAGGGTTATTTCTGCTGTAATTTGTTTAGGCTTTTTAATTATTGCCTCACCATTAGCCGTACATCCATTATCATCTTTAACTGTAACTGTATATACATCCTTGTAGGCATATTTTGCGTCGTCCATTGGAGTGGTTGCGCTCAGATTGTTTCGGGTTTGATATGTATTTCCATCGCCCCAATCATATGTGTATGGTTCTGTGCCGCCTTTTACATCTACAGAAATTTGACCATCGGCACTTTCTGCACATGTTACGTTTATAGAATGCATGGAAACTTCAAGTTTTTTTGGCTGATTAATCATTGCCGTTAATTGGTAATCGCCTCCATCGTGATGGAATGTGATGGTATGTAGCCCAGCAGGTAGATTTTTATAAATACCATCTTGTTGTGTTGGTATTGGGTTCAATTTGTTTCCGTCCACTTTCCATTCTGAAATATACTCATTTCCATTTTTATTATCGCTATATTGGAAAGAGATTTCACCATCTGTATATCCATAACAAGTTACGTGTTTTTGTACCGTTGCTTTAACATAGAATTCCGTTTGATTTACTAAATGTTCGGTAATTGTTTGCGGACAGCAATCTGTAGTAGTTATTTCTATAGTGTATTGGCCTGCATCTAAATTTTTGGCTTCAAAAATATATGGATTAGATGATATTTTATTGAATGAACCGTTTTTGATACCGTTGTACCATTTGCATTCTGATATTTTGTCATTTTCAGTTGGTTTGAATGTGAGCGTATGAGTACTATAATCCCATGTTAATTGGCTGTTTTCAATATTTATTTTTTCCGATAGATTTTTAACTTCAAACTCTGCAGGCATACTACAACCATTTGCATCAGTAACTTTTACTTGGTATTTTCCTTTTCCCAATTGATTTAGATGAGGTGAGTTGGTTTGGCTTGCCTGTATTAACGCAGAAGTATTGCCTTGATGCCAAAAATAAGTATAGTTACCTGTGCCGCCAGTAACATTCAGCAATATTTCGCCTGTGTCTTCACACCATTTAGTGTCAGTTACTATCCCGTTTAATTCTATTTTTTCTGGCTGAAGAATTTCTTGGGTCAAAACGCGCTCAACGTCGCCATTCCGTACGGTAACGGAATATTTGCCAGCTGGTAGCATGTACACAACAGAAGAATCGATATTGCCTTTCTCATCTTTTTCATAGCTAAATTCATAGTTCTCATCGTCAATTTTTTTCCATTTGTAGGTACATTTATCATCTATTTTGAAAAAAGTCCCAACTTTAAGTTTTCCATTTTTGTCTCCATAACATTTTGCATGATCTATTTCTGTAAATGCTATTGAAAAATCTAAATCGATTTGAGCTATATAGCCTGAATTTGCTGCATGATAGTTATAGAAGCCCTCACTTTCTTTCTTTTTGTAAGTATTTCTATAGTTTTGCATATAAGCATCTGACTCATAATACGTTATGTCATGGTATCCTCGATTTTTAATAAATTTTTTCTGATTGCCTACCATATCGAACGTTACTTTATCAGAAAAAGATCTTCCTGCTACAGTAAGCCTTTTGTTATTATCATCAATAGACATCTTTATATCAATCATATTACACAGTGAATCCTCATAGGATAATGCCCGTACAGGTACACCATCGTCATCATAAACACAAATAACTATTTTACCTGCAGATTGTGGAGCAACAATGATAGTATCTGTGTTGAACGTTATTTTTTCCTCTATGTTATTACCACTTTCTATAGCTGTAGCGGTTACTATATAACCTGAACCATTTATTAATTCGTCGGGTAGATTTAGCCCAGGGCTAAAACTTTTAGAAATAAGTCGCCCCTCGGTATTGTACTTAGCATATAATACTCCACTCACGCTATTGCATCCAAAACGGGAGGATTGTTTACGATTAGCCCATGTTTTGATAGTGTCTGGCTGCATATTAACCATACTATCAAGCATAATACCCTCCTTACTCATTTTTCCTGATTTATATTTATTATATTCAGAATCCTTATGAGGGTCAACACGGCCAATAACTTTAAGGAAATTATCTTCACGTAAAATTTTAATATATCTATCGGCACCTCTTCCGCCACCAGTCTGAACCCATTCTACTTTGCCATTTGAAGCTGACAAACGAAGCATTATTAAATCAGGAGACAATCCTCCACTTACAGACAAATCTCCATTTACCGTATAACTTTGAAGTGCAAAATATTTTTTTCCATCAATAATCAACCCTTCATGTGACCCAACAACAAACAACGCCCCATCAAAATACAATAAATCGTCAAACTGCTGTGTTGTGGTCGCGACACTTCTTACATACACATCACTAGCTTTAATCACAGTATTGGGTAATGATGGAAAACCATTTGCCCATTCAACAACTCCGTCCACAGAATTCACACTTGCTACAATATAAACGTAGTGTATTGAGGAGTTAAAAGTATAATCCCCTACATTTACTGTTGTCCCAGGTTTTGTGTTTTTTTTAGTGTAGGATTCCTTCAGTTTAGAATCTATAGATAATGAATTTATGCATTTTATGCGATTTATACGGTTTTGTGCTATATTTTTATATGTTGAGTTAAAAAAATCTTTATACTTATTTAATGTGTCAATGTTGAACAAGTCAATTGTATTAGCAGTACATGCAAGAATGTTTTTTAAATCGTGATTATTGGGATTTTTAATATAATATTTACGAATTGTGTCAATATTATAATTATATTTATTATCAATATGAGTTATTATATTATTCAATTTTGGATTAAAACTTACTGGATCAAGATTACCACTTGCAGTACTACATTCTGGATAGTAATTCTTTAAAGAAACTTCTTCATCATTAATACCTCCTCTGCCAATAATGTATAATCTATTGTCGTCGCCTATTGTAATACCGCTAACATATACCTCTTTTCCATCAATAATTTTATTTGCCCATTGAAATTCTAAATTTTTATTGAATTTTATTATTACAACATGATCAGAATCTGTGCTGTTATAATATCCAAATTCGGTTTGTGTTTTAGATTTAACCGTTACAACAAAAAACAAATTTTCGTTTTCATCAAAAATTATCCTTGTGTTTTTTAAATCCGCTGTTGTGCCGCCAAGTGAGTGGCTTCTTAAAGAAATTACATCGCCATAGGAATCCATTTTCATAACAAATATACCAACTCCTACTGACATCACCTTGTGTCCTTTATATTCTAATCTGTTATAAAAAGAACCTACTATAAGCTTGTTGCCATTCAAATCTTGAACATGGTTTATGGTAACAGAAGGTTCAATATTTTCGTTACCTGATGATGGGAAAAGCCCTTCAACATAAGACCAACCCTGTGCAAAACTTAGCATCTGAGATGCAATCAGCAATACTATAAGATAAAATAATCTTCTCATAATCAAAACTTTAAACACATATTTGGCTTATACGAACTTGTGCATTTTTTGTTTCACCAACCTAACGTTATGTTCTCAAAAAAATGATGTATATAGTTCCCTAAAATACATACTCTAATATTAGAAAAAAAATAGTAACAATAAAAGAAGGCAATGTTATTATTTTTTATGGCCTAATATTTTTTTTACACGAGGTTTGATAACTTTATATAGATTGCCTTTCAAATTATGCTTACTTATTCTAAATGAAAACGAAAATTTTGCACCAAATCTACGAAAAAAAGTTCCAATACCATGAATTGACGATCCCTCAAAATCGAAAATCTTTGAATGTTGTGAGGCGATTTTTATACCCTCCCATATCAAAAGCGTATTAGCGCAACTTTTTGCATTAAGAACAGGGTCGCTAGCGCCCACTAAGTAGTAGCATCTATTGCTGTCGTACACAAACAATGTCATCGAATGCGTATGACCTTCAGAGTCAACAGCCTCTAATAGAGTGCATGCTCCACGCTCATACGCGGCTGCATATAAGCGTTTCAGATTGTCTTCATTTACGATATAAGACCGTCCCTGTCGCGCATACGTATCAGAAGTCATCTTGATCAATTTTAAAATATCATTTGTTATTTTTACCTCAACTTTTTTCGAGGCTTGTTTAATATCGCGCTGTATGCTCTTTGACATACGATGAAAGACAGCATCCAAATCTGATAAATCATCAATTATATATGTCGCTACCGGAGTAACATCAAAGTCGTTCCATAAAAATGGCAAATAAAAATGATTTTCAGGGGAAAGACATATTTCTATGCTAGAAGTTTTGGGCAACTGTTCTATGAGTTTGAGATAAACTTTTTCCTCATCTGCAGTTGTTTGAATATAGTCTTTATTAAGCCATATTGCTGCACTTGGAGTGTAACGCGGCAGGGCTATTTTTTTATTTGCATAGATAATAGCCCATCGTGCAAGAACTATGCCGTTTTCCTCGACTTTAAGTTCAATCCATTGTCCTGGAGCAATGGCGTCTAACCACCACGATTCTTGAAATAACGAGTTAGTGTACATATATCTAACATCTTAAAAGTATAGATAATCATATTTCTCACAAACTAATTTACATTGTACGCAACTCGGTACATTAGGTTTCATACAAACATTAAAAGCTATTAGTTTTGATTTTATTTTGATCTAAACATTCGAGTTGCGAAATCATGCGCGAATTTCCAATAATAATTAAAACTTTCATTTCGCGTAAGGGCAGATAAAAGCATATACAACAATGAATAACATGTAGAAATACATGCTACCTGAATAAAAACATTCAATATCTTAACATACTCGATACCACAAAATATAGTCGCACCAGAAATAAAAGCAATAATAAGATTAGGAAATACATCTTTTATTTGCGAATAAAGACCATAATTAATTATCCGCTCAGCTATAAAAGCATTCATAAGGAATAGCAAATAATATGCAAAAACACGTCCCCATATCATCCCTTCTATACCCCATCGTAACCCAAACAAAATAAATAACACCCCAATAATTTTATAAATTAATTGCGAATAAAAATATAAACTAGAATAACCCAAAGCCGTTATTAAATCTTTATTCGTAACGTTAATAGTAGTTATTAGTCCAGAAATACATAAGATTCTAAAATAAGGAACTGCAGGGAGCCATTTGTCGCTGAATAGCAAAATGATAAGAGGTTCTGAAATTAAAAAAAGCAGTACCATAAGCGGGAAGCTTAGGTATGTAATAGTCTTATTATTTCGATGCAATAAACACAAAAGATTTTCCTTGTCATCTTGCATTTTTGAATAAAGTGGAAAAGATACAGTACTTACTACGCTCGCTAAGCCCATTACTGGAATCTCTTCCAATTTACGCGCTTGTGTAAATTGGCCTAAATCACTATCTGAAAAAACACGTCCAATAATTAAAGATTGAATATTATTATATACGGTATCTGTTATATTTGACAGCAACATGAATCCGCCAAATTTAAATAGTTCACGAATGGATTTAAAACTAAAAGTTAGGCTCGGTTTCCACGAGTCTATAATCCATATAAATAAAACATAAAAAAAATAGACCCCCAGATATCTAATAACCAAACTCCATACTCCAAGGCCTTTATAAGCTGCAATTATACCAGCAATGCTTCCCAATAAGCTTGATATGTTATCAGCGATAGCAAGATGTTTAATGTAGAGTTGTTTTTGTAATATATTAGTCTGAACAACACCGAACGCATTAAAAATCATTACTATTCCTTGAACTCTTAGTATATCACAAAGAATGGGAATATGATAAAATTCTGCAATTGCAGGGGAAAATACAAACAAAATAGCATAACAAATTAAGGCTATAGATAAATTGAGATAAAATACGGAAGAATAATCTGCTTGCGTAGGAGATTTTTTTTGAATAAGTGCCGAAGCAAATCCTCCATTAATGAAATCATCAGAAAAATTTATAAAAACAGTTATCAGTCCTACACACCCAAAATCGGCAGGCGATAGAAGACGCGCGAGAACCATATTGGCTATAAATAGTAATATGCGAGAGCCAAAACGCTGTACTCCACTCCATATAAAATTAACACTAACACTATTAGAACTTGACGACATGGCAGTAATAGTTTATTTAAATTTTGAATAATCAATAAAGCTTAATATTAAAATAAAAACAACTATATTACCTGATAAATCACCACTAATCATTGATTTAAAAAAATATACAACAAGAAAAAGAAAAAAAAACGTACCATTTGCCGTTTTATATTTAAAACCAATACATGAAACTGATAGTGATAAGACTAAGAATGTACTTAAAATAATACAACCAATCAATCCTAATTCAGCAATTATTTCTAAAAAAATATTATGTGGGTATTCTTTATTACCGAAATCTATATACCCCCCAAAACCAACACCAAAAACTGGATTAATCTTTATAACTTCAAAAGGGGTATCAATATCGCGATGTAAGACTTCACCTGCATTATTGCCTGTTAAAGAACGTTCTATTGCACTCGAACCTGAATTAAGAGCAATAATAGCTAACATTCCTACACACAAAATTGCCAAAAGGGCGTTTTTTGCTATATTTCCTTTTACTTGCATTACACGCAGTGCAAATATTCCGGCCATACACACCATAGTTTGACGCGCACCTGAAGTAAAAACTAATAAAACCAAAATAGTAACAAATAAAAGATTCCATATTGATTTTAGTTCTATTTTGTCTCTCGCTAGATAAAATGTTAGTGGTCCTAATGCTAAATATCCCATAGTATGTGGATTTACTATTAATGTGTTTTTTTCGTTACGACCAATCACTTCAGCACCATCTCGAAAATATGTAATATCAAACAGACCGCTTGGACGGACTCCATAAAGTTCAAAAGCTTGTGAAAGATAAAATATTGAAAGTAGAGCATAAAGTATAGCAAAATGAACATTATTTATATTTTTGTTTTGCACATATATTTGAAACATAAACATCCATGTAATTGCTCGAACAACAAGTCGGGCGATTTTCCCTGTAGCATACGGGTTCATAGGCCCTAACAGGTACATAACAACAAAATACAACACTAACAATGCAAATACAATATATACCATCTTATATCGTACTAAAACTGCCAGCATTTCCTTAAATAACAGCACATAGCCCAAAATTAGGAATATGGTTGTCAACACAACAACCAACATGTCTGATACAAAAAGACGACCAAATAGGCTTGAACCAAATAATAACGAAAAAATACCCAATTCCACCCGATTTAGAAAGAACAATCGCACTAGCATTAACCCTAGCCACAGATACATGCTCACCACGCCTACGTAGATGGATAGCAGTCCAAGTCCTATCAGTGCTATGAATATCTTATCGGCTCGGCTTAGCATGGTTCAAAAAAAATGCAACGAGTTCTATTTCTTTAAAAATTGAATCATTCGCTTGGTAAGCGTCATAAGTTTACCAATGCGTGTTGGCTCAACGTCATCATCGTGATAATATCCCGATCCATTTTTTCCATACCCATAGCCGTACCCGTAGCCATAATGCTTGCTACCGTAGCCCTTTTCGGTTTGTACATCGTTTACCACAATATTTATATGCTCCATCTTGCGCGATATGCGCAAATCTTCAGCCAGGTTGAGAGCATCCAGTTGGCTGTGGTTGTAGCGTACTACAAAAATGTTCGCATCGCTGTAGCGTGCAAGCAGCTGAGCGTCGGCAACTACGCCTATTGGAGGGGTGTCCACCACCACATAGTCGTAGTTCTGGCGGGCCCATTCAAATAGTTGGGACATGCGCTCGGTTTCTATCAGTTCGGCAGGGTTGGGCGGAATTGCCCCAGTGGGCACAAACGTGAGGTTGTCGGTTGTGGTGCGCACTATGATGTCGGCGGCTTCGTGTTGGCCAATCAGATAGGTGCTAATGCCCTTGTCGGCAACGTATCCAAGGTCTTCCTGCATCTTGGGTTTGCGGAGGTCGAGACCCATCACCAGCACCTTTTTGCCCATCATGGCCAGTATGGCGGCCAGGTTGAGCGAGACGAATGTTTTGCCCTCGCCACTCACCATGGAGGTGATGGACACCACTTTTTGGTGCGGCTCGCGTAGCAAATATTGCAGATTGGTGCGTAATCCTCTAAACGATTCTGCCAGCATTGACGATGGCCGTTCTACCACGGGGATAACCAGTTCTGGACGGGTGTTGTGTCCCACTGTTGCTAGCACTGGTACGCTGGTGCGCTTGCCAATAGCATCGAGATCGACTATTTTGTCGCGCAGCAGGTTCATTATTATGATGATGAACAGCGGCACAACCAGGGCTATTAGCATGGCCAAGATGTAGTTTATAAGCACGCGTGGACGCACCATTACAGCGTTTTCGGCTATGGCATAATCGAGTATGCTGTTGTCCGATACATTAGAAGCCTGCGCTATAGCGGCTTCAGCGCGTTTTTGCTGCATGTAGGTGTACATGGTGTTGATCAGCCCGAAGTCGCGTTCGAAATTAAGCAACATGCGTTCATTTGCGGGCAACTGTCGCACAACCTTTTCTAAATGCTGCAATTTCTGTTCTATCTCACTTATAGCTATATTGTTAGCCTCTATCAAACTATTTACTTTCTCGTTGAGCGATTTAAGAAGATTGTCTAATTTTACATCTAATTGTGAAACAATAGATAAAGATACGCCTTTCACAGAGGTACGCAAATGCTCGCGCTCAATGTATGTTTTGTTAATCTCGTTAAACAAATATGCTAACTGTTCATCTTCTACGCCCATGGCCGATGGTGCCACCACTGTGTTCATGTCTTTGCGCTGGTCGAGATATTCGCGCAGATAAGCATAGTATCGTGCACGTAATTCCAGGTCTCCTCGCTGATTTTGAGCATTTTTCATTTGCTCAAAAAGAATAGCCCCTTCGCGTGATATATCTACATTGCGGCTTTGTTTGAAATTTTGTAGATTTTGCTCAGCTCTTATAAGTGAATCTGTAATACTACGTAATTGCTGTTCAATAAAAGATACGGTATTTGCCGCCATCTGGTTTTTTTCGTCCAGCCCCCGCTGTATGTATTTATCCATAAGCGCGTTGAGATAGTCGGTGGCCAAACGGGGCTCAGCAGCCGAAAACGATAGGAGAAGCAACGAGCCATTTTTGTCGTTAAGTTCAACTTTTAGATTTTTCTGGCACTGTTGCGTGAGTTCGTTAATGTCGTTTATAGTAATAGTGTAGCTATCGTATATGTTGTCGGTAGAGAATCCGTTACGCCAATTCAGGATAAATCCCCATTGCTCAGTTCTAAAAGGCTCACCGAATAGCGCGGTTGCACTTATATTATGTCCGTTGTTTATTTTTACTCTGTATTCGTGAGCGTTTAGCACCTTTATTTCTATGGGTACATTTGGTTTGTTGGCGTATGCAGTGTCCAGGGCAACTGTGAATGGCATACGCTCATAAACCACACGTTCGGCTATCTTACGTTTGCCCTGACCCACGCAGGTTACGCAAAGCGAGGGGATAGATTCAATGGCTCGCCGTGCCAGGGTGTACGATTTGAGTATGCTCACCTCGTTCTGCACCTTGTTGCTCATCTGCGATAGCACCATGCCGTTGATGAACTGCTCGGTGCCAACCATTGGTTGGTTGTTTTTAACCAGCACGCTGCCCGATGCGCTGTACATGCGGTCGGAGTAGTGATTCACCAAATAGGCCGTGGCCATGCACACAGCCACCGATATGGCAAACCAATACCATTTGGAGAGTAGCTGATGCAGAAAGGCAACCACATCGGCAACGCTGATGTCGGACGCTGGTACTTGGTGCTGTTGTTCTTCCATGGTGGGCTAGTTTGCTTTCACAATTAGGTTGGCTATAAGCACAGCCGTGGTGATTATTGATAGGAAAATGCTGATATTTGGCGCATTGAGCGCGAACACCTTTCCTCTCCGTGGTTCCACAATCACTGTGTCGTTGGGGAGCAGGTAGAATGCCTCGGAGCTAAGCACATCCTTATCGTGTAGGTTAAGGCGATAGGTCTGTGTGCCGCTTTCGGTTTGGCGTAGCACCAATACGTTGGAACGCTCGCCATAGTCGGAGAAATCGCCCGCCAGAGCCAATGCCTCAAATATGTTTAGGTTCTCTTTGTAGTTGGTGTAGGTGCCGGGGCGTTTCACCTCGCCAATCACCGTTACCTTAAAACTCAATATTTTTACAAACACCAACGCATCGCTCAGGTAGCTATTCACCTTGGCCTGCACCACGTCTTGAGCTTGGCGCACGGTGAGTCCGGCAACGGGAACCTCGCCAACCACGGGTAAACTTATGCACCCCGAGTCGGACACCATGTAGCCGTTCACGTAGGCTAGCATGTCTGAGCCATAGGAGTTATAGCTGTATGAACTGCTGTTTACATTGAACAACTTTGAGGTAAGCTCATCCTGCGTGAACACATTCACGCTCAGCAAATCTCCTGCCCTCAATTGGTAGCGCGGCATTCCTGCCTGGCTCAATGTGTCGCGCTGCACGTCAGACATATACAACAACTGCGAGCGGCGGTTGCACGACGCAAAAAGGAGAAGCAATGCCACAACAAAAGTTGGCGCAATATGTTTAATAATAGGCATTTGGAACTTATATTTCAAAGTGTCAATAAATAGGGTTAGGCTGCTTTTATTTTCAAATTTAGTCATTATTAACGCAACAAATACGTTTCTACGTAGTTAGTGCTAATAGGTTGCGTTTGGCTTCTGTTGTGCAATGTATGGTACTGATTGTAAAATTTGCCATTAGGCTTACGTTTTAGTCGATTTCCAGTTGCTAACTGTAAATATAAGAAAAACTTCATGTTGTCAACCGCAAGTTTTGAGATTGGTTGTGTGTGTGGTTCATCTGGTTGGGGCTATGGCATGTTGTGATTGAGCATCCACTGCCAGCACGGCACAACCTCTACGGTTCTGCCATCTTCAAGTTTAATTGTTTCGCGGCTATCTATTGTTACAATTAGCCCTTGCTGTAGGTTGTAGGCATCCATGGCGTCCAGTATGCCATTGAGTTCGCGTTTGCGTGTTTTGGGATCGTCCATTGCTGCTGTAACCTGCAATGCTTGTTTTACGCTGTAGCCTTTGCGTATAATAAAATCGCATTCGTGTTTATTGCTGTGGTAGTAGAAATCGGCTCCGCGTCGTTCAAGTTCTATTGCCACGGCATTTTCGAGCCACGCTCCTAGGTTCTGGCTGAGATTGAACCCCACCTGGCCCGCCAGGGCATTGTCGATGAAGTATACTTTTTTGGGGCTTCGAAGCTGTACGCCAACTTTGGGTGCGTATTTGTTTAGGCAGCGAATGAGGTAGGTTTGTTCCAGGTATGTTACCCAGTCGCGAACGGTTTCCATGCTTTTGATTCCGATGTGCTTGGCCACGGAGTTGAATGTGAACGGGTGCGTAACATTGCTGGCGAGGTAGTATATCATTTCACGCAAAGCGTTTTCGGAGCTAATGTTGTGGCGTACAATCACATCTCGGTATAGTATGTCGGTGTATAGCGATTTGAGGAAAGCTGTGTTGAGGCTGTTGGTGTACTGTGGGATTCCGCCCGTGCGGAGATATTCGGTGAATAGTTTGTTCAATTGCGCTCGTCCGTTTGTGGTGTGCAGATTGCTGCTTTTGATAGTGTGTTGTTTCTGCTCCAAAAACTCGGCGAACGAGAAAGGATAGAGTTCCTTTGTTATATGGCGTCCCGTGAGTAATGTGCCCAATTCGCGGCTGAGCATGTTTGCATTGCTACCGGTTATAAATATTTTATTGCCAGCATTGTATAGCCTGCTTATAAATCGCTCCCAGCCCCTTATGTTCTGTATTTCGTCGAAATAGTAGGTGTGCTGTTCGCCGAACTCGGTGTGTAGTACTTGGTTTAGTGCCTGAAAATCGTCGGTTGTGAAGTTAATCAACCTTTCATCGTCGAAGTTTAGGTAGTAGTCGCGCTCTGTGAGTTGCTGCTGTATTTGTCGTAGCAGGGTGGATTTTCCGCATCGGCGTATGCCTGTGATAATCAGCACCTCGGGGCTGTTTATTAGGTTTGTATCTATTTTGCGCAGAATGGTTTCGCCAGCGGGATAATTTCGTTGTTCGTAGATTACTTGTAAGAGCGTTTCTTTGCTTATCATGGTCTACCTCTATTTGAATGCAAATATACAATATTTGCGATTATAAACTGAAGAAATCACCAAAAGTTTCGGTTTCTAATCGGAAATTTAGTGTTGACTTCATGTTGTTAACCGTAAGTTTTGAGAATGGTTGTGTGTGTGCATTTGCAAAAAGGGCTGCTCCGATTTGCGGAACAGCCCTTGCTTGTTGATATGTGTGTGCTTTAGTATTCAACCATGGGGGGTAGGTCTTTGGCCTTGTCCACCATTTTCTGCACTTCGGCCACAGCGGGAACACGGCTCACCAAATTTTTTTGGGCGTTCACCTCTTCGAGTTTTTTCTGAAGGTTCTCGGGGACGCGGTGGCGCAACTCCTTCACGGTATCAACGCCAGCTGCCTCGAGCAGCTCGGCAAACTGAGGGCCTACGCCATTGATACGGTAGAGGTCGCAGTGGTTGGTCCATTTCATAATCAGTTTGGAGCTGATGCCAGTTTGCTCGGCCAATTCCTTACGACCAGCAGGTTTAGAACATTTGGTTAGTAACTCGGCATCGGTTTTGATGCCTGCAGCGTTCAACTTCTCGGCGAACACATCGCCAACTCCTTCAATGTCGATAACTTTGTATGCCATAGATGGTTAGGTTAGTAGGGTTGGGGATTCGTTTGAGTTGGCCGCTAGGATGCGAATCCCCTTTTTACATCCTGTTGACCGTACACTATAACGCAACATTGCCCGCTGAGGTTTGGTCAGCGTTTGATTTTTTGCTATTTTCGCCCAAAATAATACGTTACGCATGGCAACAATCTATACCATAGACCAGCTTAGCCACATGGTCGAAGAGCATCTGCACCGGCTTTCGCTCAACACCGAGCCGCAAGGGCTTTATAGGCCCATTGCTTATGCCCTCGAAACGGGCGGCAAGCGTATACGACCAACACTGGTGCTGGCAGCTTGCAATCTGTTTGTCGATCAGTTAGATGCTGCCATGCCCGCTGCCATGGCCGTTGAGGTGTTCCATAACTTCACCCTGCTTCACGATGACATCATGGACAACGCCGACCTTAGGCGCGGTCGCCCTACGGTGCATAGGCAGTGGGGTGCAAATGCGGCCATTTTGTCGGGTGATGCCATGTCGGTGATGGCCTACGAGCTATTGGCGCAGTCGCCCGCTACCGTGTTGTCCGCTCTGTTGGGGGCGTTCAATCGTTTGGCCCTGGGCGTGTGCCAGGGGCAGCAATACGACATGGAATTTGAGCAGCTAACCGCAGTGAGCCGCCAGCAGTATGTTCGCATGATTGAGCTCAAGACTTCGGCGTTGCTCATGGGTGCGCTTGAACTGGGCGCGTTGGCAAGCGGTGCCTCGCAGCCCGATATTGTTGCGCTGGTGGATTATGGTCGGCACATGGGCATCGCATTCCAGTTGCAAGACGACCTGCTCGATGTGTACGGCGATGAGGCCGTGTTTGGCAAGCAAACGGGGGGCGACATCATGGCGCAGAAGAAAACCATGCTCACCGTGCTAACCCGCGAGGCTCTGTCGCCGGCCGATTGTCAGCAGTTCGATGCGCTGATGGCCAACACCGTGCTAACCCGTGCGCAAAAGGTGTCGCAGGTTGTGGAGTTCTACACCCGTACCAACGCGCGTCAGGCGGTGGAGGCTTTGGTGAATGAGCATTTTGGGCTATCGCAGGCTGCGTTGGCCCGCGTGAACGTACCCGACGACCGCAAGGTTGTGCTACAGTCGATACTCCAAAAAATGGCTGGCCGAAAGGTGTAGTGGGACAATTTGTTGTCAATCAAAGTGTTGGCAAGGTTTCTGAGCTGCCGTTTTTTGCACTGCTGCTCTGCTTCGGTTCACTATCCACACGCTGGTGAATACAAAGGCAGCAGCTATCATTTTGGACCAGGTGAGTTTGTCCATGCCTATGGCTAATTTGCACGGGTGTAGTCTAAGATAAAAAAGTTCGCAAAAAAAGCGAATGTGAATGCTGAAAATATTATTTTTGCATTTGATAGAGTGATGCTATATGGAGGTTCTATTTGATAAGGATTATCTGCGTGAGCTATACTATTACGGCAAAACAAGCACTAAGCAGTATCGTTTTCAGCCGCAGATAGTCAAGAAGTATGTTCGTGTAATCAATATTCTTGACGCTGTTGAAAGGATTGAGGATTTATACCGCTTCAACGCTTTGCATTATGAGAAATTGGGTGGCGATAAACTTGGGTTAGAATCGGTACGCGTTAATGATCAATATCGAATAGAGTTTAAAACACTGCATGAATCAGAAAAGACTGTTACTATTTGCAGCATAGTCGAGTTGTCGAAACATTATAAATAAGTTCACCATGGGAAATTTAGGGTATGGGGCTTTCCCCACACATCCAGGCGAAGTGCTTAAGGATGAAATTGAGGCGCGGGGCATTAGCCAAAGGCAGTTGGCTGAAAGCGTTGGGTTAGCCTATTCAGTGGTTAACGAAATTTTAAATGGTCGCCGTTCACTTACTGCCAAAACTGCGCTAATGTTTGAAGCGGCTCTTGATGTGCCTGCCGATACGCTTATGTACTTACAAACGCGCTATAATATGCAGATAACGCGTAGCGATAAAACGGTGCTTAGCGTTCTTAAGCGTATTAGAAAGGTTGCTGCGGCATTATGAGCGATATTCGGCTCGTTACGCAGTTTGTTTTTCCGCCGTTTTTTGCACTGCTGCTCTGCTTCGGTTCACTAGCCACACGCCGGTGAACACAAGGGCAGCAGCCATCATTTTGGGCCAGGTGAGTTTGTCCATGCCTATGGCTATGCTTATCACCACGGCTATAACTGGTTGTATGTAGGAGTACATGCTCACCACCGTTGGGCGAAGGTGTTTTTGGCCGATGGGAATGAGCAGGTAGGCCACGAAGGTGGCCATGGCTATCAGAAAGCCGATTTGCCATAGCACCGATGTGGGGAAAGCATTCCAACTTATTTTGCTTAGGTCGTAGGCCGCGAATGGCACCGAGAGAATAGCCGCTGTGGTGAACATCCATTTCATGAGCGTAATTGCGCTATAGCGGGCTATTAACGGGCGGAAAATGCCCAGGTAGAGGGCAAACGATAGGCAGTTTAGCAGCACCAGCCCTATGCCCAGCGGCGATGTGCTATCTACGCCGTTTGTTGAGCCTGTTGTGTTGAGTATCAGGATGATAACTCCAGATAGACTGAGCAGTACGCCGCCCACCTTTTTGAGCGAAAGCGGCTCTTTGAGCACCAAGGCGGCCACAAACATGGTCATTATTGGGGTGCTGGAGCCCACAATCGACAGGTCGATGCTGCGAGTGATGGTGATGGCTTTGAGGAACGATAGTTGGGTTACAACAATGCCCAGAGACGATGCTGCCGCCATGCGAAGTAGGTCCGGCCACGGTACGTGTTGGCGTGGTGCCAATGCCGACACCAACCAGAATAGGCCTGCCGCCACCAACGAACGCAGGGCGAATAGCTCAAGGGGCGATATTAGCCCAGAGTTGGCTATGTCCTTGCAGAACACAATGTTGAGCCCAAATATGAAGTAAGCTCCAAAGCAGGCTAAATGGCCTATTAGCGTTTTGTTGGCGGGCATTGTGGACTTGTTTGGCTTATTCGATAACAATGGGTAGTCCCTGTTCCTGCCAGGCTGTGATGCCGCCGTTGAGGTTAAGCACCTTGAATCCGAGCGCGGCGAGTGTGTCGGCAGCCATTGCGCTGCGCTTGCCGCTACGGCAATACACGGCCACGGGGTGGGAGTGGTGTAGTTGCTGAGCAGCTTGTTCCGCAAATTTGCCCGCTTTGATGTCGATGAGCATAGCTTCAGGCAAATGCCCCTCAGCGTATTCAGCTGGTGTACGCACGTCGAGCAGTTGCACATCATTTTGAGACGATATTATCTGCGAAAACTCTTCAGGACTAACTGTTTGGTACGATGCGCTTTGGCATCCACCTATGGCAATCAATGCGGTTAATAGTAGAAGGGAACAAAAATGGCGCATTTGTGTTGGTAGTTTGTTGATAGTTAGTTACTTGTAGATTATTCATTATGAACTACGATGCTTAGTTCGCGTCCAATTTCAAGCAATTCTATGTACGGCGGTGGAGTTTGCTCTTCTGGTGTGCGGAAACGTGCTAACATCGGACTTGCAGAGTAATTCTCCTGTGCTTGCGTCCCGAGTTGAGCGAATAGTTCGTGTTGCTCGTCATAGTAGTAAATCACGCGTAAATTTAAATGTCCTGGGTTAACCACTATAGGCATTCTTAGGCTGTCCGACATCTGTATTGCTTGTCGAACCAATTGTTTGGTTTGTGTGCTTCGCGGTGCATAGCACAGTTCTACGCTATCGGTTCTAAAATTAACAGACATCAAACCTATAATCAGTATGCCCAAAATCAAACCAATTCGACGGTTCGGAAGCATTGTCAAATAGCATGCAGTGGCCACATAGAGAGGCGGTGCTACGAAATAGAAATAGCGGTTCAAAAAGAATCCGGTGATATGCGATAGTGCAAACGAAACAATGAGAGGCACTGCCCACATGGCTGTAAGCATGGTGGTTTCTACTATTGCACAGCTTTCTGCCGCATGTTTTTGTCGTCGTTGGCGTATGTGTAGCGCAAAACTTGCTATGCATATCAGCAGTACTGGTATGGTGATGTATGGACGTCGGAAGAATGAGTCGAGCATGATGGGCAGTTCAGCAATGCTTCCCGCTTTTGGAATCCATGTACCGTTGATGCCCGAGTCGAGAAAACGTGCATATACTATGGGAAGCATGGGGGCAAATAGCAATGCTGTAGCCGCCACACTCCAAAGCATTCCGTTGCCTATTGTGCGACGCACGCGTGGCCATAGCAGCCACAAACTACCCTGAACAATTGGTACCCAAACAGCAATGTAGTGTCCGTAGATTAGGAGCGTGTTGCAGAGGGTTAGCACAACCAGTCGGCATATTCGGGATTTATCTTCGTTGGCCGTAGCCAAGCGTATAAATTGCAGCATCGACACAGCAGAAAGAAACCCTATAAGGCTATAAACTCTGCCTTCGTGGGCCAAAAATAGCGATAGCGGTGAAAGCACATAAAGAGCTGCCGAACAAATTGCTACTGCTTTGCCGCCAACACGTAGCCCTGCCAAGTATATGGGAACTACTGTGAGCGCACTGAAAATCCCCGAAAGGCTGCGGATAGCCATCTCGCTATTTCCAAAAACTATTTGCCAAAAGTGCAGCAATATTTCCCATAATGGGGGATTGTCGCTTTGTGATAATACGCTTATTATGAGCCTAATAGGGCTATGGGCGTAGAAACTCGAAAAGGACTCATCGTTGCCTATATCGGCTTTGCCCATGTGGATAAATCTAAGCACAAAGGTTATGGCCAAAAGCAAGGTTATGGCCAATCCATGCCACGCAACATTGGATGTGTTTTTTGTGCCTAAAATATTCATCCTGAGGTGTTTGAAGTGTAGTTTCTATGGCATTATGGGCGTGGCTGCGCGTAGCCTAAGTTCATGGCGGGCATAGATGCGGCTATTGGGGCATGGTGGAAGTTCTATGGGCTGATAGCGTTGATTGCGGAGCTGAGGCGCGAAGCCTGCTTCGGCAATGGTTTGCTGTATGGCGAAGGCGTCCATGCGGTGCTGTGCGCCTGCCGACGAAACCACGTTTTCTTCTATCATTATGGAGCCCAGATCGTTTGCGCCAGCGTGCAGGCAAATTTGGGCCGTTTGGCGGCCCACAGTGAGCCACGAAGCCTGTATGTTGTTGATATTGTGCAGCATAATGCGGCTAATGGCCACCGTGCGGATATATTCTTCGGCCTGCATGGGGCGGTAGTTGGGGTGCTTGGCCAGCGCTGTGCCTTGCCCCTGAAATGTCCATAGGGCAAAGTTCATAAATCCGATTGCATTGGCGGGTCGCTGCGCTTGTAGTTGGCGTAGGCGGTGAAGGTGCTCGATGCGGTGGGCGGGTGTTTCTATGTGTCCCACCATCATGGTGGCCGAGGTGAGCATGTTGAGCTGGTGTGCCACTCGCATCACCTCTATCCACTCCTCAACGCTGGGCTTGGCGGGAGATATTTGCTGGCGTATTTCGGGTACGAGTATTTCGGCTCCTGCTCCAGGCAGACTGTCGAGGCCAGCTTTTATGAGTGTTTCCAGCACTTGGCGGCGCGAGCATCGTTCTAAACGTGCTATGTGCGCAATTTCTGGTGGGCCAAGGGCATGGAGCGTGAGGTTTGGGCAGTAGGCTTTGAGCTGTTGGAATAGGTCGCAGTAGAATTTTAGTCCCAGTTTGGGATGTAATCCGCCTTGCAGTAGCAACTGATTGCCGCCGTAGCTGAGCAGTTCATCAATCTTCTGCCGATATTGTTCCATGGTGGTAACAAACGCCCGTTGGGAGTTTGCACCGCAGTGGAAGTTGCAGAATTTGCAGCCCGATATGCATACGTTGGTGATGTTTACGTTGCGGTCTATTTGCCATGTAACCATGCTGCTCGATGTTCGGCGGCATCGGAGTTGGTGGGCAATGTGCATTAGCATCGGGGTGGGCGCATATTGGTAGAGTGTCAGCCCTTGTTCGGGGCTGAGCGGCTGGTCATCGAGCGCATGGCTGTATAGCGCTTCGAGGTTCATGGGTGCAGGCAGAGGGGCTATATCACCAGCATTGCATCGCCATAGGTATCGAACCTATATCGCTCCTTTATGGCCACCTTGTAGGCATCCATGGTGGTTTGGTAACCCGCAAAGGCGCAAACCATCATCAGCAGGGTGGAGTAGGGGAGGTGGAAGTTGGTGATTAGCATGTTGGGGATACGAAATTCGTAGGGCGGGAATATAAACTTGTTGGTCCAGCCGTCGAATGGTTTCAGGAATCCCTCGGTCGATACGCTGCTCTCCAAGGTGCGTAGCACGGTTGTACCCACGGCGCAAATACGGCGTTGCTGTTCTTTGGCATGGTTCACCACTTGAACTGCCGAATCGGGTATAATTATTTGCTCGGAGTCCATCTTGTGCTTGGTGAGGTCTTCCACATCAACGCTGCGGAAGTTACCCAGCCCAACATGTAGGGTTATCTCGGCAAAGCGAGCTCCTTTAATTTCAAGCCGTTTCAGCAGTTGTTTGCTGAAATGTAGGCCTGCTGTTGGGGCGGCCACGGCACCTTCGTATTTGGCATATACGGTTTGATAGCGTTCGCGGTCTTCGTCGGTGGCCGAACGCTGTATGGTTTTGGGCAATGGCGTTTGTCCGAGACGGTAGAGGGTGGTTTTAAATTCGTCGTAGGTTCCGTCGAATAGGAATCGCAGGGTGCGCCCACGGCTGGTGGTGTTGTCGATCACTTCGGCCACCAGCGCATCGTCTTCGCCGAAGTAGAGTTTGTTGCCGATGCGTATTTTGCGGGCTGGGTCTACCAGCACGTCCCATAGTCGTTGTTCACGGTTGAGCTCGCGCAGCAAAAATACTTCTATCTCGGCTCCAGTTTTCTCTTTGTTGCCAAACAGGCGGGCGGGGAACACTTTGGTGTTGTTAAAAACCACCGCGTCGTCCTCGTTAATATATTCGAGGATGTCTCTAAACAAGCGGTGCTCTATCTTCTTGGTGGTTCGGTTGAGCACGAGTAGCCTCGACTCTTCGCGCTCCTCGGTGGGGTATTGCGCTATAAGTTCTTGCGGTAGGCTGTATTTGAACTGCGATAGTTTCATTGCTGTTTGAGCCTAAATTTTATTGGTTACTTTGTGATAACTATATGCTGCTCTTCCCATCGGCAGCCTTGCGGCTTATACGGAGTGGTTGGCGGCAGGTTGCGTTGAACGCAAAATTTTTTCAAAATCCTCTACGGTAAGAGCATCGGTTATGCTGAAATTGCCGCTGGCAGTACGCCGCAACTGGGTGAGGTGCGCTCCTGAGTGCAGTGCTTGTCCAATGTCGCGGGCAAGCGAGCGTATGTATGTGCCCTTGCTGCACGCTATGCGTAGGGTAAGGTGCGGCGGCTCGAACGAGAGCAAATCGATGCTCGAAATTACAATGTTTGCGGGCGGTAGTTCCTTTTCGATACCCTTGCGGGCGTATTCGTAGGCGCGTTTGCCGTTGATGAATTTGGCCGAGAACAGCGGGGGCACTTGCTGCTGGGGGCCAACGAATTGCAGTAGCACCTGTTCTACCAGTGCTCGGTCGATGTGATCGATGGGGAATGTGGCATCCACCTCGGTTTCGAGGTCGAACGAGGGGGTGGTTTGACCCAGGCGCAGGGTGGCCTCATACACCTTGCTGTCGGCGGTGAGGGATGGCACTTGCTTGGTGGCTTTGCCCACGCAAACTACCAATAGCCCAGTGGCCAGCGGGTCGAGGGTGCCAGCATGCCCCACTTTGATGTGTTTATCGCCTGTGTGGCGGCGTAATAGCCATCGCACTTTGCTCACCACGTTGAACGAGGTCCAGGTGTAGGGCTTGTCGATGAGCAGAACTACGCCCTGTTTGAAGTTGGTGTTGGTATCAATATTCACAATAGATGCAAAGATACATATTGAGCGGCAAATGTGTGCATTTTTGCTGATTTATTATGTTTAGTTGAGCCAACACGCAATAACCATCGGTTTTAGTTTAGATAGATTAATTTGCTGTCAACTCTTCAATTGGGTTTGCGATTACATCAAACAACATAACCATGTAAACAGCTGTGTTTTAGTTATATAGACGTATATTTGCGTGTCCTATTGCTTAGATATTTGTATTATACCGCTTTCGTACCCCCGCAGGTATCGCCATTCGCGCATTAGGAAGTAGGCTGTTACGCAGGCCGATATGGTGTCGGCAATGGGCATCGAGAACCAAACCCCATCGACACCGTAAATTGGCGGGAGTATTAGCAAAATGGGTATTAGTATGATAACCTGACGGAGCATGGAGAGGAAAATGGACATTTTGGCCTTATTCACCGATTGGAAATAGTTTCCTGCTATAATCTGAAAACCTACCACGGGCAGCATTAGCGTCATCAGGCGTAAGCCGTGAACGCCTATTTCCACCAGTTTGGGAGTGTCGGCGTTGAATACCCTTACTGTGGCGGCTGGGAACAGCTGCACTGCCGCCCACATCACTACGCAGATGGCCGTGGATACAACTATACCGAATTTGAGCGACGATTTAACGCGCGTGTAGTTGCCCGCCCCAAGATTGAATCCGATGATGGGCTGAAGGGCCATGTTGAGCGAAGTGATGAAGGTGATGGCCACAACAATCACGCTGTTTATTATGCCCATGGCCGATACGGCCAAATCGCCTCCTTGGCGGATGAGGTTGAAGTTGAACAATGCTTGAACCACGCTGTGGGCAGCTTGCTGTAGGAATGGTGATATGCCCACGGCCAGCACAGGACCAAGCACAGCACGCCACACCTTTATGTATCGCCCTTCGAGCCTTACCACGCATTTGGATCCACGGAAGTGCGCCAGCACCCATAGGCATAGCACAAGCATTGAGATGATGGTGGCCCAGGCTGCACCTTTCACACCCCAGCCAAAGCCCATGATGAATAGCGCGTCGAGCGGTATGTTAATCCCCGCGCTTATGAGCATGCTCATCATGGCCACCCGAGCGTTGCCCTCGGAGCGGATGAGCGCATTGATGCTGAATCCGAACTCGTGGAAAACCACGCCCCACAGAATTATGTCGAGGTAGTCGCTGGCGTAGGCCAGCGTGCTGTCTGACGCACCGAACATCTCGAGCATGGGCTGTTTCAGGGCGAACCCTAGTAGCATGATGGTGGCCGATATTAGCGTAACCATCACCACGGCATTGCCCAGTACCATTTTGGCCAGGCGCATGTTGCCCTTGCCCAGGGCAATGGACAGCTGCACACCCGACCCCAGCCCGATGAGCATCCCAAAGGCGGTCATCACCGTCATCACGGGGAACACTGCGGTTAGGCCACCCAATGCTTCGGCTCCCACCACGCGGCCAATGAATATGCGATCCACGATGTTATACAGCGTGTTGGCCATGGTGCCTATGAGTGCGGGCCAGAAGTAACGCATGGCCAGTTTGCGTATGGGCGTCTGCCCAAGTTCGTGCTTTTTGTCTTCTTCCATTCTGGTGGTGTGGAGAAAATCTCGCAAAGGTAGTGCTTTTGAGCCTAAATGTTGCTAGGCCGTTCCTAAAGTTTTTTCAACGTGGTTTGGGGCGGCATATATAAAAATCCCCGCAGGGAAACCCTACGGGGATTGAGTGGAGCGGAAAACGAGACTCGAACTCGCGACCCCAACCTTGGCAAGGTTGTGCTCTACCAACTGAGCTATTTCCGCAAAACGTCTCCGTTGAAACGTGGCGCAAAGTTAATACGTTTTTCTGCCCCCACCAAATATTTTTGTAAAAAATTTTTTAAAAAAACCTTTTTGGATTGATATTCTGTAAGTTATGTTTTGTTGTGTCTGTTGCTTATGTTTGGTGGTAAGATGCTGGTTGTGGTGCTGGGCTATCTATGCCACGAGCCTTTTAGTACGGTTATTATGGTGTATATCAGTATTTTGGCATCCACCAGTAGCGAGCGGTTATTCAGGTAGAGCATGTCGAAATGCATGCGTTGCTGCATTTGTCGCACATTTTCGGCGTAGCCAAACTTTACTTGCCCCCACGAGGTGATGCCCGGACGCATGGTGAGGAGCAGCGAGTAGGCGGGGGCGTGCTCCAAAATCTGGTCGATGTAGAACTGTCGTTCGGGGCGTGGACCCACCAGCGACATGTCGCCCTTGAGCACGTTCACAAAGTTGGGAATTTCGTCGATGTGGGTGCGGCGCATGAATCGCCCTATGGGCGTTACGCGGCTATCGGTGCTGCTCGAAAGGGCCGGGCCTTCTTGCTCGGCGTTGATATACATGGAGCGAAGCTTGTAGATGGTGAAGGGGCGCCCGCGCAGACCTACACGTTCCTGCTTGTAGATTACTGGTCCAGGCGAACTGAGGCGTACCAGCAGCATCATAACCAGTAGCAACGGGCTAAGCACGGCAAGGGTCAGCAGCGATAGCAGATAGTCGGCTATGCGTTTTACGAGCCGTTGCCAGTAGGGCATGGGATTGGCTCCAATTGTGTGCAGCAGAGGTTGCTGTATGCTCGATGTGCGTATGTTGCCCTGATGTGCGGTTGTGTAGAGTTGTACGTGTTTTAATTTAAGCAGTTGTTGGTTAACTCTACCGCTTGTGCTTAGGGGGGGGCCGGCTGTGAGCGATGTAATGATTATGTTGGTTATGTTGTGTTTTGTTACCAGTTCAGGGAGTTCGTCGAACGATTTGCCCAGAATGGGAGGAAATGCAGGGTCGCAAGGTGGAGCGGGCCGATGTGGGTTGGGGTTGCTAATGTCGAGCGTGCCAATAATGTTGAGGCCAGGATAGGCGGCAATTGATTGCTTTTTAAGGTATATGGCCATGGGCATACCAACCACCAGTGTGGGGAAGGTGATTTTTCTGCGGTTGATGCGCCCAATTGTGTGCGATAGTAGCAATAGGCGGAACGGGTAGGTGCAAAGCGTTTGTAGGCCAAATGTTAGCCCCAGCAGTGAGAGCGCAGATCGCATCGATTCAACATGTTCGTGGCTGTATAGAACCAGCAGCACCACAAGGCTACCAATGGTGTTGGCTTTGATGGTGCTAATCAGGTCGTTGAGCCTGGCGCGTTTGAAAGGGGCGTGATAGAACCCCGCAAATAGCGAAAGCATAAGCCATAGCAACACATATCCTGCCCCCCAGCAATATAAGGAGGTAGGCGATATGGTTGGCCAAATCGCGGTGTTGCAGTGGTTTAGGCATATCCATGCCGCTGTGCTGCCCACCAAATCGAGCAGCACGTAGCGGACTATCTGCTTTGTCTCTTTCAAGAGTTTGTTGTTTTGTGCAATAACGGCAAAGTGGGCGTTTTTATTTCATCCTGTAGTGCCAATTTTGGGCGGTATAGATGTAAACAGCAGCAACCCCGCCCAAATGCAGTGCGTGCGAAAGGGCGGGGTTATGTGTGTTGTAGGTCTATGTTTTTATTTCTTGGTCTCGTTGCCCGAGGGGGCAGCTGGGGTGCGAGCAATTTTCTCGCGCATGGAGGTGTCCGACTCGATGTTCTTCATGCGGTAGTAATCCATTATGCCCAGATTGCCCGTGCGGAAGGCTTCGGCCATGGCTTGTGGAATCTCGGCCTCGGCTTCAATCACCTTGGCGCGTGCTTCTTGTGCCTTGGCAATCATTTCCTGCTCTAGGGCTACAGCCATGGCGCGGCGCTCCTCGGCCTTGGCCTGGGCTATGTTTTTGTCGGCGTTGGCCTGGTCAATTTGCAGCACTGCGCCAATGTTGCGGCCAATGTCGATGTCGGCAATGTCGATGGACAGAATCTCGAAGGCGGTGCCAGCGTCGAGACCCTTGTTGAGCACGGTTTTGGAGATACGGTCGGGGTTTTCGAGTACCTCCTTGTGGCTCACCGACGAGCCGATGGCGGTTACGATGCCCTCGCCCACGCGAGCCAGAACGGTCTCTTCGCCTGCGCCGCCAACCAGCTGTTTGATGTTGGCACGCACGGTTACACGGGCTTTAGTGATAAGCTGTATGCCGTCTTTTGCCACGGCGGTAACGGGGGGTGTGTTAATCACTTTGGGGTTCACCGACATCTGTACGGCCTCAAATACATCGCGACCTGCCAGGTCGATGGCGGTGGCCATCTTGAAGTCGAGCGGTATGTTGGCCTTTTGGGCCGATACCAGCGCATGTACTACCTTGGGAACGCGTCCGCCTGCCAGGTAGTGCGCTTCCATCTCGTTGCGGTTGAGGGTTAGGCCAGCCTTGGTTCCCTCAATCATTGCACCTACAATAATTTTGGGTGGCACTTTACGCCAGCGCATGAACACCAGCTGCAGCAGCGATATGCGAACGTTTGACACCAATGCCTGGAACCATAGTCCCACAGGCACAAAATAGAGGATGAGCCAAAGGCCAATAACACAGGCAGCTATGATAATCATAAGTATGCCTACGCCCATCCCAGATCCAATTTGCTCCATATATGTTCTGTTAGTTTTGGGGTTTCACAATAATAAGGTTGGCTTCTACCTTTATTACCACTACGGGCTGTTGGGGGTCAATCAGTTCGCCAATGGTGCTCACCTCTACCGTTTGACCACCAATGTTGGCCTTGCCCATAGGGGCTAAACGGCTGATAGTTATACCATTATCTCCCACCTTGACGGTCTGTCCCACGTTGGGGCCAGCCTGCGAGTCGATTTGCTCGTTGAGAGCCACGCGCCGCCAAGTGCTTGCCCGTAGGGCGTAGATTAGCATTACCACTGAACCAATCACTACTACGGCAAGGGCGGTGATTCCCTGTGTTGTACCCTGCTGAAAACCTACTATTACGCCGCCTGCGCAGAATGCAAGTCCCACAATACCAGCCACATTGATGCCAGGCAGTAGCAATAATTCCACCAGCATAAGCAGAAGTCCCAGCGCGATTAGAATGATGATGAGTGTCATTTGGTTAGCCCTTTGAACTCTGCAAATATAGCAATTTGGCTTGTAACTACCATATCATTTTCAATACAGATTATATCTAAAAAGCCATAACCCCGTTTTTTTGTATATTTGCACCGAATAACAAGCAGGTAGGTATGGAAATTGAGCATAATGCACCCCCCGAAGCTACCGTCCTTGGCGGATTCACGCCTGAGGGTGCTGGTAGAGGCCCCAAGGTTTACATTGAGACTTACGGCTGTCAGATGAATGTGAACGACAGCGAGGTGGTGGCCTCAATATTGGCTGATGCGGGGTATGGCCTAACCGACGATATGGAGCAGGCCAATGTGGTGCTTATAAACACCTGCGCCATACGTGAGAATGCAGAGACGCGCATTTGGGGTAGGCTCGATGTGTTTGAGCAACTCAAGCGGCGACGTAAGGGTGTGCTGGTGGGCGTTTTGGGGTGTATGGCCGAAAGGCTTAAAGCCGACCTGCTCGAGCGGCGCGAGGTGGTAGATGTGGTGGTGGGCCCCGATGCCTATCGCGATTTGCCCCACCTGCTGCGCGAAGCCGAACTGGGACAGCGCGGGGTGAATGTGCTGCTCTCGCGTGAAGAAACCTATGCTGATATCAGTCCCATACGCCTCGATCGCTACGGTGTGAGTGCCTTTGTGTCGATAATGCGTGGCTGCAACAACGTATGCGCCTACTGCGTGGTGCCCTACACCCGTGGTGCTGAGCGCAGCCGCGATCCGCAAACCATTGTGAACGAGGTGCAACGCCTCTCGCACATGGGCTACAAGGAGGTAACCCTGCTTGGGCAGAATGTCGATTCGTATCGCTGGCAGCCCGAAGGAACGCCCGACCGACAGGCGGTGAGCTTTGCCGATCTGCTGGAGCGCGTTGCCCAGGTGGACTCGCACATGCGTGTGCGCTTTGCCACCTCGCATCCCAAGGATTTGAGCCGCGAGGTGGTGTACACCATGGCCATGTATGAGAATATCTGCAACCACATACATTTGCCAGTGCAATCGGGTTCTGATCGTATGCTCAAACTGATGAACCGCCACTACACCCGTCAGGGCTACCTGAACCGCGTGGCGGCCATACGCGATATACTGCCCGACTGCGTGATTACCACCGACATGATTGCGGGCTTTTGCACCGAAACCGAGCTGGATCACGACCAAACGCTGAGCCTGATGCGCGAGGTGGGCTTCGATTCGGCTTTTATGTTCAAATACTCCGAGCGGCCAAACACTAAGGCCGCCCGCCACTACGCCGACGATGTTCCCGACAGCGTTAAAACGCGCCGATTGCAGGAGATAATAGCCTTGCAGAACGAACTTTCGGAGCAGAGCAATCGCAACGATGTGGGTCGTTGTTTTGAGGTGCTAATCGAGAGCCCGTCGCGAAAAGACCCATCGTATCTCATGGGACGCACCATGGGCAACAAGGCGGTGGTTTTCCCTGGCGAGGGGCATCGTGTGGGCGAGTTTGTCTATGTGAAGATAACCACATGTACATCGGCCACGCTGTTGGGCCACATTGTGGATGAACAAACCGCCACACCTTTGCTCAAAAAACAGTGTTCGGGAGAATAAAGTCCCCCCAAAAATCAGCGCAAACAGAATCTTACCAAACAAAATAGATTGCGTTATGTACGGAAAACTGAAAGAGGATCTGCAGCAGCAGCTCGAGGGCATCAAGCGCGATGGCCTCTATAAGAACGAGCGCATAATCAGCACCCAGCAGGGCGTTGACATTGTTGCTAATGGCAAGAAGGTGAAAAACTTCTGCGCCAACAACTACCTCGGTCTATCATCGCACAAGATTGTGATGGAGGCTGGCGAGAAAGCCCTGAAAGACTGGGGCTTTGGCATGTCGTCGGTGCGCTTCATCTGCGGTACGCAGCAGGTTCACAAGGACCTTGAGGCTAAGCTAACCGAGTTCCTCGGCACCGAGGACACCATTCTCTACTCGTCGGCTTTTGACGCCAATGGCGGCATTTTCGAGCCAATCCTCACCGAGCAGGATGCCATTATCTCCGATGAGCTCAACCACGCCTCAATCATCGACGGTGTGCGCCTTTGCAAGGCTCAGCGTTTTCGTTACAAAAACAACGATATGGCCGACCTTGAGCGCGTGCTGAAGGAGGCTGCTGGCTGCCGCTATCGCATGATTGTTACCGACGGCGTGTTCTCCATGGACGGCATCATTGCCCAGGTGGATAAGGTTTGCGATCTGGCCGAGAAGTACGACGCTTTGGTGATGGTTGATGACTCGCACGCCACGGGCTTTGTGGGCAAAACTGGTCGTGGCACCCACGAGCATTGCAATGCCATGGGGCGTGTCGATATAATATCGACCACCTTCGGCAAGGCGCTGGGTGGTGCTTCGGGTGGCTGCATTTCGGGACGTCGCGAGATTGTTGATATGCTGCGTCAGCGCTCGCGCCCCTACCTATTCTCCAATTCGTTGATGCCCGCCATCACTGGTGCTACGCTGGCCGTGCTCAACACGCTCACCCAAACCACCGAGCTGCGCGATAAGCTGTGGGCCAACACCGCTCAGTTCCGCAAGGGCATGACCGAGGCTGGTTTCACCATCACGCCGGGCATACACCCCATCACCCCCATCCAGTTGGGCCATCTGCCCAACGATGCTAAGCTGTCGCAGGATTTTGCCGCCCAGCTGCTCGACGAGGGCATCTACGTTACGGGCTTCTACTACCCCGTGGTGCCCAAGGGTAAAGCTCGCATTCGCGTACAAATCAGCGCCGCACACTCCACCGCCGACATCGATTTTGCTATCGACAAGTTCAGCAAGGTGGGCAAAAAGTTGGGCGTCATCTAAATTCGCATTTGCCAAAATTAGAAAAAGGCCGTACTCACGCGAGTACGGCCTTTTAAGTGTGTGGTTACTATGCGCTTATATGGTAACAGCCGTACCGCTTACCGTAACCATTAGCATACCGTTGTTAGCCCCCAACACTTCGTAGTCGAAATCGATGCCCACAATGGCATTTGCTCCAATGCGTTGCGCTTGCAGTTCTATCTCGCTCAGAGCCTGTTTGCGGGCGTTGATAATTTCCGCTTCGTAGGTGTTTGAACGTCCGCCTACAAAGTTGCGAAGACTCGCAAATGTGTCTTTCACGAAGTTTACGCCTGCAATGACTTCGCCAGATACCACTCCGTGGTATGATTTGATGGGCTGACCTTCGATGGTTGGGGTGGTGGTAAGAATCATGTTGATTTTTGGGTGTTGAGTTATGATTTGTTGCAAAGATAGCAAAGTTTGCGATTTAGGCTGCGCTATGCTTGTAGCCATTTGTGCCGCGCAAGGCTATAGATGGGCAGCAGCGGTATGAGTATGGGCGTGTGCTTAGCATAGTGCTGATATTCTGGGTCGTTGCCATACACTTGGTTCTGCCTAAGTTCGAGCCGTCGGGCTCCGCTGAACATAACGTAGATTATGCCTGCGTAGCCTAAGATGGCCACTGTCCATTGCCATGGCGCAAGGTTGGCCCCCACACCGCTGAGCAGCACACCGCTCCATATAACCACCTCACCCAAATAGTTGGGGCATCGCACAATGCGGTATAAACCTGTATCGACGAAACGTTTGGTATTGCTCCGTTTGGCCGTCGCTTTTTGGGCATCGCTAATTGATTCGAGCAGTATGCCCGCGAGTATTACGCCTGCGCCAATCCAAGCCCAAAGGCTGTCATGCATTATACCCGCTTTGGCATTGGCAAGCCTGAAAGCCACGGGACTAACCTGCAACACGTATAGCACAGCGCAAAAAATCCACACGGTGAGCATCACGCTGAGCGGTTTCTTTTGCTGTAGTTGTGGGTCGTATAGTATCTTGCGATAGGCAGCGGCTCTGCGTTCGCGTACGAGCAGATAGGAGCCCAGCCTACAGCCAAAAACCACAAGCAACGCGCAAAGCACAATTGTGGGAGGCGTTGCTGCTTCGCTATGCATAATTAGCATTGCTATGGCCAATGCAGCCACGCCGTAGCCATAGCCCAGGCTGAAGAAGTAGATGAAGTATATCCATCCTACAGCCGAAACAGCAAGCGAAACACCTAAAAGTATCAGTAAATCAGTCATATTCAAAATTATTGTTTAGGATTACATATATACGAGAACAGCATCGATGTTGTTTGTTTTGGAGTTAGGCATGCGTGTTTTGGGAGCATGAAAATGGTGTTGAAACATTGCGTATATTTGCGCTGTGTATCGATTCGCCTAATCCCATTTTGTGCATGACAGCCACGCCTCCAATTGCATTCATCGACCTGTTTGCGGGGATTGGGGGCATCAGGTTGCCTTTCGATGAGCTGGGCTACAGATGCGTTTTTTCGTCGGAGTTCGACCAAGCCGCAGCCACCACCTATCGGGCTAATTTTGGCGAAACGCCAGCGGGCGATATTACGGCCATAGCCAGTGAGGCTATCCCCCCGCACAATCTATTACTGGCAGGTTTCCCGTGTCAGGCGTTCAGCATTATGGGAAAGCGGCGGGGCTTTGCCGACACGCGAGGCACCATGTTTTTTGAGATTGAGCGCATATTGCGGCATCATAGGCCGCAGGCAATTCTGCTGGAAAATGTGAAGCAGTTGGTGTCGCACGATTACGGGCGTACATTTGCAGTGATTATGCAAAAATTGTCGGAATTGGGATACTACTTGAAGTGGGCGGTGCTAAACGCTCTGGATTTTGGTCTTCCGCAGAAGCGCGAAAGGGTTATTATTGTTGGATTTATTAAGAAATCGAACTGTGATAGGTTTAGCTTTGATTTTGAGCGACAGCCATATAGACTTTCGGACGTGATTGAAAGCGACGATGCGGTTGATGAGTCGTTGTTTGTGAGCAAAAATATAGAGCAAAAACGGAAAATGAGCGTTGAGGGCAAAACGCTGTTCTATCCATCGATATGGCACGAGAATAAATCGGGCAACATATCGGTGCTCGACCACGCGTGCGCATTGCGTTCAGGTGCATCGTATAACTACTTGCTGGTGAACGGCAAGCGTCGTCTGTCATCGCGTGAATTGCTCCGTTTGCAGGGTTTTCCCGATTCGTTTAAAATTGTGGTGTCGCCACAGCAAATCAGGCGACAGACGGGCAATTCGGTGGCTGTCCCCATGATTCGCATGGTGGCGCATAGGATTGATGCCGTGTTGCAGGGCGATGGATTAGGCCTCTGATTTTCTGTGCTTTATCACTGCATAAGCCACCGAGCCTATTGTTAGAAGGAAGATGGCTATTGACGAGGCGTAGTCTATTGTGAGGCCTATATTCCACATTGAGGGCTCGAAGTTGAATTCCACCTTATGCTCGCCGGCGGGCAGTATCATGGCGCGTAGCACGTAGTTGGCTCTGAAATGCTCGGCGGGCTGCCCATCGATGCGTGCCTGCCATCCCTTGGGATAGTAAATCTCAGAAAATACTGCCAAACGGGCATTTTGCGAGCGGTAGGTGTATGACACACGATTGGGGGCGTAGCTCTCAAAAGCAATGGTGTCGGCAGGCGAGGCTGCACCTTTGGTGAAAGAGGCTAAGTGTTGGGCAAATCGCTCATCGACCACGGCTGTGGTTTTGGTGTTGATTTGGCCTAACTGCGCTAATTCCTCGTCGGCGCTGGAAACCATCACCAGCGAGTCGGCAAACCACACTGGGCCATTGGCTTCGGGATTTATCTGCGCCATAGGTCCTTGCTCACCGCGCTGTATGATGTATTTGGTGTTGAGCATATTGAGTGTTCCACGGTCGAATTTGGATAGGTATTGATCTATAAGTTCCTGATAGCGACGCAGTTTTGCGCCATGGTAGCCGCCAATGGAATGGTGAAAATACGATGTGGAGGCATCGTTGAAGGGGCTAACCGTGAGGTTGAATACGCGGAAATACGACTTGTCGGCCATAATTTGCTTGTCAGCTGCCGAGGCCACAAAAGGTTGATCCACTTTGGTGGGCGACACAAATTGGTCGTTGCTCATGTAGCGCTTGTTCACGGCCCATAGGTCCACCAGCACGGCGATGCATAGCACTGCCACAAAGTGCGTTTGCTTTAGTTTATTAACCACAAAGGCATAGATTGCGCCAGCCGCAATGGCCACAAAGGCTAGCGAACGGAATGCGTCGGTTCGGAGCATGGCGCGGCGATCGGTACGCAAGGCATCAAGAATTTCGGCGGGAAGTCCCATTGAGGCATCGTATGACGCCTCGAAATTGAACATGGTTCCGCCAAAAAGTCCGAAAAGTAGGCATACGCCGCCAACAATGCCCAGCGCCCATTTGAGCGCATGGATTAGCTGTTGTTTGGTTGTTGTTCCATCGATTACACCTTTTAGAGCCATGAATCCGAGCAAGGGCATGGTGATTTCGGCCACGTAGAGAATCATGCTCACGGTGCGGAACTTGTTGTAGGCAGGGAAATAGTCGAGAAAAAAGTTCGAGAGCGGCAGGAGGTTGTTGCCCCAAGCCAGCATTAAGCTCAGCAGCGATACAGCGGCTAGTGCCCATTTCATAGCACCTTTCACCAAAATTAGTCCCAGCACGAAGAGGAACACCACAATGGCACCGATGTAAACAGGTCCCGACGTCATGGGCTGTGGCCCCCAATAGGTGGGCATACTGCTCACAAAGGCAAGGCATTGGTTGTTGGGTACACCTTTTGAGCGCAGAAACTGGTAGGTATGGCTCTTTGTGCCCATATCCATGCTCGACGAACCGCCCATCAGGTTGGGAATAAGCAGGTTGAATGTTTCCATTTTGCCATAGCTCCATTGCAAGGCGTAGTCTTTATCGAGTCCCGATGTGCGGTTGTGGCTGTCTGTTGTAAGTTCGGAGCGTCCGCGAATGCTATCTTTGCCCGAATCGTAGGTGAACCATAGGCGGCTAAAGTTTGTGCCAACGGCCAGTATTGTGCCAACGGCCAGCACGCCAACCCCTTTCATGAACATGGGGACGGTTTTTTCGCGCAGGGCATTGTAGAACATGGCTATGGCCATGGCGGCCATCACAAATAGGCCATAGTATGATATTTGCGGATGGCTTGCAACAATGTTTAGGCTGAGCGCAATGGCAAAGGTTACTAAACCGGCCAGCAACTTGCCGCGCAGAGCCAGCACCATGCCCGCAATGGTTGGTGGAACATAGGCAACGGCTATCATTTTTGCGTTATGTCCGGCCCCAATGATTATAAAAAAGTAGGTAGATAGTCCGTATGCAAGTCCGCCCACCATTGCCAGCCAGGGATTTAGACCCATAACGAGCAGCAGCAAGTAGAACCCCAGCATGGCTACGAAAATGAACGAGGCCGGACGCTGAAGAAAATGTAGGGCGCGATGTACGTAGCGTATCAGTGAGCCAGGATAGACTACACCCACCAAATATGCGGGCATTCCCGAAAACATTGTGCCGCACCATAGGCTCTGCTCGCCGGTTTGTGCCTTGAAGTCGAGATTTTCTTGGGCGCTACCGCGCCACATGTCGATGTCGTGCTGCGAGAGCTGTTTGCCCTGCAGTTGAGGGTAAAAGAAAGCCAGCGCAACGCCAGCATAGATTAGCACTGCTGCAATGTGCGGTAAAAACCGATTGAGAGTTGTCCTGCTCATATATTGATATGGGTGTAAAATGCTTGCTGTTAGGTGTTTGTGTTTATTTTCGTTTGCGCTGGTAGTACTGCTGAAGCCGTTTGCGGAACACCTGCTCGTTGGCCTCGTTGATGGTGCGTATGAGTTGCTCTATCATCTGTGTGCGGCCGTCCAGTTCGTGTCGGCTGGCTTGCTCCGAATCGGCATACACAATGCGGTCGATTCTGTAGCCGTCGCGGCCCAGCGACATGGCTACTGCGGCGTGATAGTCGTCGAATATTATGATCGATGGCATGGTGTTGGAGCTGTAGCGCAGCACGGCCTCGGCCACGCCGTTGCTCATGGTTCGTATTTGGGCTTCGCCCAAATATTTAGCCCCAAGCAAAAGCCTCACCAGGTCTATCTGCGCCACCTGATTGGCTTTGCCCTGCTTGCGCAGTTTTTCGTAGGCCGACTGCGATGTACGCAGAAACAGTTCGATGAACCGAGGCGGAACGCCGTGCAGGTCGGCCAGGTCGTTTTCTTTTAGGCGGAGTTTATATTCGCGCTTGGCGGCTTTTTGGGTCGATGGGTAATAGTAGGCCCATTTGCGGGTGCGCTTATACGATTGCGTCATGGGCTTGGGCTTCCATTTGGTGACAGGACGTTCGAATATTGGTTCGTTAAGTAGGGCTGGCTGCGCTTCGAGCGTGTAAACCAAACAGTTAACAAAGTGTACATATCCACCTCCAATGCGGGCGTGAATGGCCGACCATAGGGTGCGGTCGCTCGACTCGGCGGGCTGTGTTTGCTCGCTGGCCGACAGATTAGTGCGCTTGATGTGCGCCACAAAGTCGGGGTCGAGTTGCACGGGGTAGTATGTGGTGGTTGGGTTGGTGGTGTCGGCGAACAGGTCGTCGCCTGTATGGTATAGCCCCTTTACGTCGAGCACATAGGCCGAATCGTTGGCCATGCGCACGTGCAGCTTATAGTCGGCTCCCCATCGCATAGCTGATATGGTAGTTCGTAGCTGAGCGTTGGCCATCGTCCCCGATAGCATAATCAGCGCGAGCGATAAATATATGTGTTTCAGATGTTTACGCATAAACACTTGAGCATATTTATTCGGGCATAAAGGTAGCAAAAAACATCGGTGTGCAATGGCTTGGGTTTACCTAAAAATCGAAAAAACCGTAGCATGCTGCTCCGGGGTTAAAGAACTTACAAATTTGGGAAGCGATTGAGCTGTAGCGAAATTTTGATTACCTTTGTGTTTGCTAATGCATCATCAAAAATCAACCATGAAGATAGCAGAAATACACACCCCCAAGGGGATTATGCGGGCTGAGCTCTACGAGCAGGATGCTCCCAACACGGTGGAGAACTTTGTGAAATTGGCCAAAGAGGGCTTCTACGACGGGCTTGCCTTTCATCGCGTGATACCCAACTTCGTAATTCAGGGCGGCTGCCCATTTTCTAAGAATCCAGGCGATCCGCGTGTGGGTACTGGCGGCCCTGGATATCAGATTAAGTGCGAGGTGGATGGCAACATGCAGCACCACGACCGTGGCGTGTTGTCGATGGCTCATGCAGGCCGCGACACAGGAGGCTCGCAGTTCTTTATCTGCCATAATCGCGAGAACACGCAGCATCTGGACCGTCATCATACCTGCTTTGGTCGTGTAACTGAGGGTTTGGATGTGGTCGATGCCATTCGCGCTGGCGATCGCATCGACCGCATTGTGATTGCCGAGCAATAGGTGGCTGCCACATGCTCCAAAGCAGCTCCACCCACAGCAACGAGCGCAAGCGGGTTAGGTACAGTTTCTTGGTGCCGATAGTTTTTGTGGCGTTGCTGTGGGTTGTGAGGCTGGTGGAGCATTTAGATGGCAATAGTTTTGCCCACTGGGGCGTGCTGCCGCGCCAGCTTAGCGGGCTGGTAGGCGTGCTAACTGCTCCTTTCATTCATTCTGGATATAATCATCTCATTTCTAATAGCATACCGCTTGTAGTTTTAGGAGCGGGTATGCTCTATTTCTATCGCGACCTCGCCTATAAGGTGATGGCAGTTGTTTGGCTGCTCGGTGGTTTACTGGTGTGGGTGGGGGCGCGAGACAGTTTCCATATTGGAGCCAGCGGGCTAATCTACGGCATGGCCGCATTTCTGTTCTTTAGCGGAATTATCCGTGCCGATACGCGCCTTATGGCCATATCGATGCTGGTTGTGTTTCTCTATGGTGGCATGGTTTGGGGTGTGCTGCCAATCTATCCCAAAATATCGTGGGAGTATCATCTCTATAGTGCCATGTGCGGTGCGTTGTGCGCCTACGCCTACCGTCATCAGGGTCCGCAGCGGCGCGTTTGGTCGTGGGAGTTAGAGCCCGACGACGATGATGATGACAACGACCCCTACGGCTCTGTGTTTGTAGATAGCATAGATTGCAACGAACGCATTAGTATTCAATAGTTTATGTTTATACTGGACGCGATAAATCGCGTTCGTACATACGTCCATGAGGCGAGGTTTTCAACTTCGCTCATCGAATGTGTATAATCAATTGGTTATCAAATGTTTATTTTTTTAAACTCGTTTTCATCTCCTCTGAAACCTCCTTGGGTGTAACAATCATGGTGTACAACTATCATACTCATGATTTCAGAAATAATACCTGGCGTATTTGCTTTGTAAAGCACATATAACCATATCGTTGTATGTGATGATGCGCTACGAAATTTTCGTGTCGCAAAAGAATATCCGTATAACTATTAGTAAAATCGCTGCACTTCGCGTCTTATCGCATATCTTCTGTAACTCCCAGCCCGCTCGGCCGTCTTACGCATGGTCTCCAAAAAAATTCGCCTGGCGAGTTTTAGTTGTAAAGTGCAGATAATTAATTGTTTATGACGCAAATGTGTTCGCTAAGATTGTGCTGACCAAAAATTTTTTCGCAAAAAATTTGGTGGGTAAAATTTATCGTACTATTTTTGCGGTGTATTACAACACTAATACAGTCGTGAATTATGACGCTCATCGAACTACAAGGCATCAACAAAACCTACAACAACGGACAGCCGCTGCATGTGCTAAAGGGCATCGACCTCAACATCGATAGGGGCGAGTTTGTTTCCATAATGGGTGCTTCGGGCTCGGGCAAATCGACCCTGCTGAACATCCTGGGCATACTCGACAACTACGACACCGGCACCTACATGCTCAACGGCAACCTAATCAAGGACCTCTCCGAAACCCAGGCCGCCGACTACCGCAACCGTATGATTGGATTCATCTTCCAGAGCTTCAACCTAATCAGCTTCAAAACAGCGGTGGAGAACGTGGAGCTGCCCCTATACTATCAGGGTGTGCCCCGAAAGAAGCGCCACGAGATGGCTATGGACTACCTCGAACGGCTTGGGCTGGGCCAGTGGGCCAACCATTTCCCCAACCAGATGTCGGGCGGACAGAAGCAGCGCGTGGCCATTGCTCGCGCCCTAATCACCAAGCCAGAGATTATTCTGGCCGACGAGCCCACCGGCGCCCTCGATTCCAAAACCAGCGTGGAGGTGATGCAGCTGCTCAAGCAGCTCAACAAGCAGCAGGGCATCACCATTATTGTGGTTACGCACGAGGGCGGAGTGGCCAACGAAACCGACAAGATTATCCACATCAAAGACGGCATGATTGGCCAAATTGAGGAGAACACGTCGCACAACGCCTGGGGAGGCAGCGTAATTAAGTAAACTACCATGAGAGAGTTAATCTACGAAATAGGTAATTCGCTGCGGCAGAACAAGTTGCGCACTGCCCTCACGGGCTTTGCGGTGGGCTGGGGCATATTCCTGCTCATCGCGCTGATGGGGGCTGGCAACGGGCTTAGCAACGCATTTATGAACAGCACCGGCGAGCATATAAGCAAAAGCATCACCGTGGAGGGCTGGCGCACGTCAAAGCCATACGCTGGATACAAAGAAAATCGTCGTATATATTTGGATAAGAGAGATTTAGATTATACCAGCGGGGCCGAGTGGCAGGGTGTGATTAGCAACGTTATCAGCGCAACGTCGACCATCAACGCTAAGCTTTCGCTCAATGGCAACACTGTCGAAGGTAGCTTGGTGGGCAAGATGCCCGAGCACCAAGAGGTGGAGAAGTTAAAGATTACCGCCGGGCGTTTCATCAACACGCAGGATGTTGTGGAGCAGCGCAAGGTGATGGTGGTGAGCACATCGCAGGCCAGGGAGCTTTCGCCCAACAACCCTGAGGCCGTTATTGGCCAGTGGGTGAATGCCGGCAATTTGGTCTACCTTGTGGTGGGGCTCTACTATCACAACCCGAACGACTACTACCGCAGCTGCCACATTCCTTACACCACCTATAAGGGTATCTACGACCGCTCCGACAAAATAGAGGCTATCTCGTTCAACCTTGATGGCTACAAAACCTTGGACGACTACGAGAAGTTCGAAAAGGAGTTTGGCAATGCCATTCGACGCATCCACAGCGTTGCCCCCGACGACAGGCGTGGCGTTTGGATTAACAATGGCTACGTTCGCAACATAAACAGCAGCAACTCTGCCAACATGCTGAACACCGCCGTGTGGGTACTGGGTTTGCTGACGCTCGTCAGTGGTATTGTGGGCGTGTCGAACATCATGCTCATCACCGTGAAGGAGCGCACCCACGAGTTTGGCATCCGCAAGGCCATAGGCGCAAAACCGCGCAATGTGCTTAGCCTGATTATAGCCGAGAGCGTTGTGATTACCGCCGTTTTTGGATACTTAGGCATGATGCTGGGTATGTTTGCCTGCGAGTTGATGGAGCACACCGTTGCGCAGCGGGGCGTGAACATAGGCTTTGAGACCATCTATATGCTCAAAAATCCTTTTGTGGGTGTAGATACTGCCATAAAGGCCACCCTTGTTTTGATTATTGCTGGCACCCTGGCGGGGATTATCCCAGCCTGGAAAGCCGCCCGTGTTAAACCCATAGAAGCTCTACGTGCAGAATGAAATGGTTCGATAAAGATACTTTCAGGGAAATCCTCGATAGCATATCGCGAAACAAGAGCAGGAGTTTGCTCACCGGTTTCGGCGTGTTCTGGGGCGTGTTTATGCTCATGCTCCTGAGCGGTGGCGGTCAAGGGTTCAAGAATTTGATAACCAAAGAGTTTGAAGGCTTTGCGCAGAATTCTGGTTTTGTATTCGCCAACCAAACCTCAAAGCCCTACAAGGGATTCAAGAAGGGACGTAGTTGGGACCTCAACCTTGCCGATGTAGAACGTCTGCGCAACCTGGTTCCAGAGCTCGAACTTGTTACTGGCACCGTGAACCTCTGGAGCAGAAAAATTGTGCGCGACGACATTGTTGCAACATTCTCGGTGCGGGGGTGTACGTCTGAATATGCCCAAATAGAATGCCCCCAAATGCGCTATGGCCGATATATTACCGAGGCCGATAACGCTCAGGAGCGTAAGGTGTGCGTGATTGGCAAGCGGGTGTACAACGAACTATTCCCCAACGGCGGCGACCCCTGCGGGCAGCGCATCAGCGTCGATGGTGCCTACTACACCGTGGTTGGTGTGGACTGGAACGAGGGCAGCGTAAGCATCATGGCCAACACGTCGCAGTGCGTTGTAATCCCCATAAACCAAGCGCGTAGGGCCTATAATATGGGCAACAAAATAACCCTGCTGTGCTTCACGGGCAAAGAGGGTGTGGTTATGAGCGACATCACGCCCCGAGTGCGCGAGGTGGTTGCCCGCGCCCACTATTTGGACCCAACCGACGAGCAGGGGGTGATGATGTTCGACTCCCAGCTTATATTCGGTATAATAGATAACCTGTTCAATGGCATCTCTTTCCTGGTTTGGCTCATTGGCTTAGGAACGCTGATAGCAGGAGTTATTGGCGTGTCGAACATCATGATGGTGAGCGTAAAGGAGCGCACCACCGAGATTGGTATCCGCCGCGCCATTGGTGCCACGCCCAATCAGGTTTTAGGGCAGATTATATCCGAAAGCATTGTGCTTACGCTGGTTGCTGGCATGGGTGCCATTGTACTCAGCGTGCTTATTTTGGCCGGTGTGGAGATGGCCCTAACTGAGGAGGGCATCCTGAAGGCAGCGTTTCAGGTAAGCTTTGGCCTTGCCGTGTTGGCCACATCGCTGCTAACCGTTTTGGGCGTGGCGGCTGGCATTATGCCTGCCCTCCGTGCCATGGGCATCAAGCCCGTAGATGCAATGAGAGACAAATAATTGATAATGATAAACTATTGAGATATGAAGAAGATTGGCAAAATCGTTAAGATAGCACTGGTGGTGCTTCTTGTTCTGGGAACTTTTGTGTATTTATTCAAACGTTCTCAACCTAAAGAAATTCAGTATCAGGAGCTTAAGCCCACAATTGGCAGCATCTCCAAGAGCACCGTGGTTACGGGCAGCATTCAGCCCCGCAACGAGGTGAATGTTAAACCCCAAATTAGCGGCATTGTGGCCGAACTCTACAAAGAGGCGGGGCAAACCGTTCAGCAGAACGAGGTGATTGCCAAGGTGAAGGTGATTCCCGACATGAGCCAGCTCTCGAGCGCCCAGAGCCGTGTGCGCCTGTCGGAGCTCAACCTAAAGCAGGCACAGATCAACTACGACCGCGAAAAGGTGCTCTACGACAAGCAGCTGGTGAGCACCGAGGACTACGAGCGGGTGAGCCAGGCCCTACAGCAGGCCAAGGAGGAGCATGCCATTGCTCAGGAAACGCTCGAGATTGTGCGCGATGGCGTGTCGTCGTCGAACAAGAGCGGCAGCACTACGCTTATCCGCTCCACCATTGCTGGCCTAATCCTGGACGTACCCGTGAAGGTGGGCAACTCGGTTATCAACTCCAACACGTTCAACGATGGCACTACCATAGCCACCGTGGCCAACATGAACGACCTTATTTTCGATGGCAACATCGACGAAACCGAGGTTGGCCGCCTGCGTGTGGGTATGCCCGTGCGCATCAGCGTGGGCGCTTTGCAGGACGTGCATTTCGATGCCGCGCTGGAGTATATCTCGCCCAAAGCCAACGAGCAGGGCGGCACCAATCTGTTCGAGATTAAAGCCTCGGTGCGGGTTCCTGACTCCATCACCATACGCAGCGGCTACGGTGCTAATGCCGAGATAGTGCTGCAGCAGGCCAAGGATGTGCTAACATTGCCCGAGAGCGCCATCCAGTACGAGGGCGATCAGACATACGTCTTCGTACACAATGGCACCGAGTATGTGCGCCGCGACGTGGTAACCGGCCTTTCCGACGGCGTGAATATCCAAATAAAAGAAGGTCTCCAAGAGGGCGAAATCGTTCGTGGACCTAAAATTATCAACGGCAAATAAACCATGAAAACACTACTTATAGCGCTGGCCCTTACGCAGGCCACCCCCGACAGCCTGCCCGATTTTTCGCAGCCTTGGACGCTGCGCCAATGCACCGAGTGGGCGCTCGAGCATAATCTGAGCGTTGCCGCGCAGCAATGCGTTGCGCAAACGCAGGAGGTGAACCAGAACACCGCCCGCATGGCTTGGCTGCCCGGTGTGAGCGCCTCGGTGGGCGAAAACCTGAACTTTGGGCGCGGTTTGGGCAGCAACAACACCTACGAGTACGGCAATACGGCCTCCACCTCGTTCTCGCTGGGCGCAAGCATGACGCTGTTCGACGGTCTGGCCACGCCCGCCCGCATGGAGCTGGCGCGGCTCAACCTCGAGGCCGCCACCAAGGAGCTGGAGAAGGTGCGCGACGACGTGAGCATATCTGTGGCAAGGGCATACGTTCAGATTCTCTATAGCCAGCAAATACTCGATGTTGCCCGCGAGCAGGTGAGCATCGACTCGTTGCAGCTGGAGCGGTTGCAGGGTATGCTACAGAACGGTAAGGCATCGGCGGCTGAGGTGTCGCAGCAAAAGGCATCGCTGGCGCAGAGTCAGCTGGCACTGGTGCAGGCCCGCAACAACGTGCGCAGTGCCGTGCTCGACATGGCGCAGTTGCTGGAACTTCCTCAGTGGGATGGATTTAGCGTGCAGCAGCCCGCCAGTGCCCCCGAGGCCGTAGCGCTCCCCTCGCCCGACGATATCTACGCCGAGGCGGTTGGTCTCCGCCCCGCCATACAGGCCGAAGAACTCCGTTTGGAGGGCATGGACCAGTCGGTGCGCATAGCCAGGGCGCAATACTACCCTACGCTCACCCTCTCGGGCGGCCTTGGAACTAACTACTACTCGAGCTTCGCGTCGCAGGGCTTTGGCGAGCAGCTGGGCAACAATTTCAGCCAGTATGTTGGATTATCGCTTAACATTCCCATTTTCAGCCGCTTTGGGGTGCGCAACCAGGTTAAGGTGGCCAAAATCAACCGCAGCCAGCAGGAGCTGCATGTTCAGCAGGCCAAGAATGCGCTCTACAGGGAGATTGTGCAGGCGTGGAACGGTGCCGAGGCGGCTGGTGCCAAGTGGCAGAGCGCCCGCGAGGCCGAGGCGGCTGCCCGCGATGCGTTTGAGCTGCAGCAGGCCAAGTACGAGAACGGCAAGGCTACGCTCACCGAGTTCAACGAGACGCGCAGCCGCATGGTGAAGGCCCAATCCGACGCCGCCCAAGCCAGTTGCGAGTACCTGTTCCAGACCCGCCTGGTGGATTTCTATCGCGGGCGGGCGTTGGAGATGTAGCGGCACATGCAGGATGTTGGGCGGTGATAGCATCGCGCCGCAACGGCGACACAGCGCGTGTGCCGTGAGAGGTGTGGTTTTGCGCTGATGCGCCTATGCTGCCCAATATCTGCTACCTCCGCAGGTTGGCGATGCACGCTACCGCGCCGCCCACAGCGCATATAAGCAGCGATAAAGCCGTGAAAAATAGTTCCACAGCGTTGGCGCGGCTTATGCCCATCAGGTACGATTCGGGGTTCACCGCGTACTCGTCGTCGGTGTAGTATTGCGCGTAAAAATCCTT
>JAFWUG010000147.1 GCA_017524185.1 Bacteroidales bacterium | reverse complement strand
TGCAGCCCGAGTTTTCGGCCATCTGCGGTATCACCGAGGCGGAACTCACCACCGTGCTGGCCACCGACATTCAGATGCTGGCCGAACGTGAGGGCGTAACATTCGACCAAATGCGCCACATGCTGAAGCAGCAGTACGATGGCTACCGATTCTCGGAGGATTCTCCCGATATATACAACCCGTTCAGCCTGCTCAAATGCTTCATGCAACGTCAGGTGGCCAACTATTGGTTCGAGAGCGGCACGCCCTCGTTCCTCATTAGGCAGATGCAGCATTTTTGTACGGATATTACAGCCTTGGAGCGTATCGATGTGCCAGCGTCGGCGTTCGATCAGCCCACGGAGAACATGGAGGACGCCCTACCGCTGCTCTACCAGAGCGGCTATCTCACAATTAAAGCTTACGATAAGATTTTTGGTTCCTACCATCTCTCCATCCCTAACAATGAGGTACGAGTGGGGCTTACCGAGGGCTTAATTCCCGCCTATACAGGGCTAAAGCGTAACGATGCGCACGGTTTTGCCCTCCGTTTCTATCGCGCTATTATTCAGGCCGACATTCATGTGGCCATGGGAGAAATGAAAGCCTTTCTGGCCGGCATACCCTATGTTGAAGGTTTTCAGCATAAACTCTCTGAGGTAAAGAACTACGAGGGTTTCTACGAGTACACTTTTTGGCTTATTTTTAACATGCTCAACGTATACGCCCGCACACAGGTGAAATGCGCTCAGGGGCGCATCGATTTTGTGGTGCAAACCCATGGCGTTGTTTATGTATTTGAGCTCAAGGTACGCGGCACAGCGCAGGAGGCCATGGCACAGATTAACAGCAAAGGCTACTTCGTACCCTATCAAACCGAGGGCAGGCGCGTGGTGAAGGTAGGTGTTCAGTTCGACCGCGACAGCATGACCATCGGCGACTACGTGGTGGAGGAATCGTAAATTTTTTAAAAAAATCTTTTTAAAAATTTGGTTGAATCAGAAAAAAGTACTATCTTTGTGCCATGATGTTCACGGCATCGCATATAGCACCTGAGCGTCCTCGCGTCCTCGCGTCCTCGCGTCCTCGCGTCCTCGCGTCCTCGCGTCCTCGCGTCCATACACCTTATATATAGTAGGTGCTATAAAACAATTGACTTTCAGTATGATTGCCCTAAAGCCCGCCATAGCCACCACAGCCTGCGCGGGCCTCCGCCGCATGGAGGCTGAGCAGCCCCCGGCGTTAGGGATGCAAACGTGCGGGGGCAAAGGGGCAGGGCAGTGGCTGTTGGCCATGGACTGTGCCAAGGTGGAGCATCCGAGCTGTAATACATCTGCCCACAAGGGCACAAAACGTCAAGCAGAGAGGCCGTGTAAAACAGATGAAAATGGCCTGCTCAACACACACATTTTTTTGAAATCATGAAACGACTTTTTATTGTACTTTCAGTAGCAGCAGCAGTGGCTGTAATATCGTGTAAGGATAGGGAAGAAATCCTAATAACTAACGAAAAATGCACAGATGAAGCATTCGTTATAGAAACTTTTACCAACAACTTACCATTAGGTGTTGATTCTATTCAAAATATTGTTTCTGAACATCCAGTAGTAATTCAAGCGAACAACTACGCAACTTGTAATGAATGGCCGTATTCCTATGAATACGATAAAATCAACAATTATTGTATTTATCATTACAACAATTATCATTCTGCTTTACTTATGTCAAGCGAGTCTGAGGATTTCTGTTTTGTGTATATGTACGATAGAAGTACAAGTAATTTTATCGAATATTATATTTATGATTTTTCAATGATTAAGAATATAAAATCTCCAATGATAAAAAAAATATATAATCCTTATGATGTTCGTATAGTGGATTTTGCATCAAAAGGAGATTGGTTATCTTGTTGGAAAAAATCATTAAAAAAATTATATGACGATTATGATGAAGATCCTATAGGGTCATTATCTTGTGCCGCAACTACTCTACTCTGTGCAGTTGGCGGCGCAATTGCCTGTGTTATAGATAAAGATGCAATGGAGGAGGACGCCGAGTAAGAAGAGTAACATAACCGTAATTTTGTATGATATGAAAAGAAAAATGTTTTTTTTGTTGTCAGTATCTTGTGTGCTGATTATTGTAGCAGCAGTGTTGAAAATTTTACATTTTAATGCATTAGTTGCTACAGCAATGCTAGCTTTCGCTGCTATTGGTGTTTTGGTTTCGGGTGTTTTTTTGCTCGTAAATTGCATTAAGACAAATGCTAATTCCCTATGAAACTAAAAACATTCTTTCTTTTGCTGTTGGCTGCTGGTTTAGGTAGTAATGCAATGGCTCAAAATTCGGCTTGGTACACCGGCATTGGGCTGTCGAATTACGGCGAAACCAATGCTGTGCTTGCTCCGATGAAGCACTCCAACTTCTACAACTCCGACATGCGTATCGATATGTTTGCAAACATTGGCCGATTATATAAATTTGGCCCAAACAAGGACATGGAAGGGCAAGTAGGTTTGGGTTTCTATCGTCGCAGCGCTAATTTCAATGCCGATACCATTTGGGCAAAAGCAAATGAAACGTATCTTGCAGCCGATTTGATGATCAATTTGCTGTTGCCAAATCAGCATAAAACCAAGCTCTGCGGTGTAGTGGGCATAGGCTTACATGTGGCATCTAACATACGGCAGATAGTGTCGTTTGCCGATGGTCGTCCAACAGAAAGGATGAGCGATCGACATGGCACGTACACCAAATTTGCTCCCAAGGTGCAGGCTGGTATGCGCTATGCAATCTCTCCAAACTTCAGCGTATATGGCATGCTTAACGCTACATTTGAAACTAAAGCGCTAAGCATCACCAAGCAGGTACAACAAAATTTCTTCTACTTCCCTGTGAGTGTTGAGTTTGGTACCACATTTTCGCTTGGTCGCAAAAACAAAACAGCAACGGAATAGAATGTTTTTGTTGATCTTGTAATGATAACGGGCGGCATCTGTTAGCTGCCCGTTTTTCATCCCTACATACATTGCGTTTTAAAACGGTTTTTGTAAGGAGAAACTGATAAATAAAATTTTTACATCGTATTTCATGTAGAAACGTGGCATTGTAACAGCCGCGTTCGATGTTGCTGTTCTATCCCCATCTCTTGCCTCCTTCAATGTGGATGGGATGTAAAAAGACGCAATAGGAAGCAAAGGAATCTTCTAACCCAAACCATATTGACTACTTTCACTTTAAAAATGAAAAAATTTTTACAAAAAATGTCCGTAATATTTGCATAGTTCAAAACAAAGTACTATCTTTGTGCCATGATGTTAATGGCATCGCATATAGCACCAGCGCAGCCACGCAGCCACGCAG
>JAFWUG010000146.1 GCA_017524185.1 Bacteroidales bacterium | reverse complement strand
TCGGCAGTGGCAAGCATATCGCTCAATTGCTGTAGGGTGTCGCCAAAATTATAGTCAACTGACCTAAGGGCTTCAATAATCTCGGCCGATGTTTTCTCCTGCGCATCTATACCGAAACGCCCCTCGAGATAGGCGCGAAGCACATCGGTGAGCTCGGTGTAGTAGTGCTTATGGTCGTCGGAAGCCCACAGCTTTCGGTCGCGGATGAGTGCCAAGGCGCGTAAAGCCACCACGTGGGGCGGTTCGCTGGGTTTGAACAGCTTTTTGAGAAACTGCTCGTTGTTGCGCCGTTTATTCAAATATATGATAATCAGAACAATAGCAGCAATCAGCAGCAAGCCCAAGCCTATCCACGGAGCAAGTTCGGCAAAGGTGTAAGGCTCGCGCATGGGCGGTTTTATGTCGTGTATGTCGCCTGCCAAGGTGCTATCACGTGGCATAAACATCACATATAGCACTTGCAGGGGTAAAAGGCTCGTATCGGTGATTTGGCCGCTCGGCCCCACCCCAAACGGAATGGGTGGTACAGCAGTATAACCGCTATCGAATGCCGTAAGGAGCAGATTTAGAATATATTTGGTGGATTTATCGCTGCGCACCGTATCGATGGTGGGCGGTGCTAGCAATTCGATGCCATTCCCTAAACTATCGGGGATTACGGGAAAATAGGCCTGTAGCGGCGCGGGCAGCTCTATTTCGGCGGTGTATTGCACGGGGTCGCCCAGCAATATGGAGTCGCGACTAATTTTAGCCGTGGCTACTATATCCTGCCCGTGCAGCCCCGTGGCAACGGACAGAACAGTTATGAGCGATAGACAAATACGTTTCATGAACATTATACTATGCACGGCGTTTGAATAGTAGCAAGAGCGGTTTCACATAATCTTCGTCGGTGCTTACGGCGGTCCAATCCACATGAGCGCGGGTGAATGTGGCCTTCAGCTGCTCTGAGGTATCGGCCCACCAGCGGGCATAGGCTGCCCGCACCGATGCACTCGACGTGTCGACCCACTGATATTGTCCGCTCTCGGCATCTTTGAATTTAACCAACCCCACGGCTGGCATGGCGGTTTCGCGCTTATCGTAGACGCGAATGCCCACCAAATCATGCTTACTGCTAGCAATATTGATGGCATCGGCAAAGCGTGGGGCGCGTGTGGTAGGGTCAGCGTCAATAAAATCGCTAATTACAAAGGCGGTGCAACGTTTTTTGGTGGTACTGGTGAGAAACTGTAGTGCCTGCGACACATCGGTGTTGGCGCCGGTTGGCTCAAAGTGCAGCAACTCGCTGATTATGCGCAGGATATGCTTGCGGCCTTTTTGCGGTGGGATAAACTTATTGATGCGGTCGCTGAACAGGATTACCCCAATTTTATCGTTATTGTGCATGGCCGCAAAAGCAAGCACGGCCGCAATCTCGGTGGCCGTTTGGCGCTTGAGCGTGGTGGATCCAAACTGCCCCGAACCGCTCACATCGATGAGCAGCATCACGGTGAGTTCGCGCTCCTCCTCGAATATCTTCACATGCGGCTTATCGTAGCGAGCGGTTACGTTCCAGTCGATGGAGCGGATGTCGTCGCCATAGCGATATTCGCGCACCTCGCTAAAAGCCATGCCGCGCCCCTTGAATGCGCTATGGTATTGCCCCGCGAAAATGTGCTGCGAAAGCCCTCTGGTTTTGATTTCTATCTTGCGTACCCGTTTGAGCAGTTCGGCAGTTTCCATGGTTCTCAGTTACTGAAAGTTAGTTGTGGCTGAGCGGTTTGCTTACGGCGTCGCGTAACCACCGTAACATACCACTCGTTGCGCTTGAGCCTTATCTCAAACTGCTGCCCATTGCAATCTTCAATCCACGTGTTGCTTCCTAAGTATAAATAACTATGATTCAGATTATTAAGCAGTTTATCATAGAGCCATGTGTTATACATACGCGACATGGACACGCAGATTTCGTTGAGGTCGAACACAAAGAGCAAGGTCTGCTCCTGCCGTAAATCTACAAACTTAACAAACGAGCGGTGGTTAGCTCGTCCCTCGGCATCGAGCACAAAGCCCGGAAAATCATCAGGAACGAACTGGCGCACAGCATCCTTATGCACCCCGATGTAGTTCTGTGCAGAAACCATCGGGGCAAGCAGTAGCAAAGCGGCAATATGGAGCAGTATCGCCCTCATTTCGATTCGCTCAGAGCGTACCCTTGTTAGGGTACCTCTACGGTGTTAAGTATTTCGGTGATGATGTCCTCTGAGGTGATGTTCTCGGCCTCGGCCTCGTAGGTTAGCCCCACGCGGTGGCGCAGCACATCATGGCACACCGAGCGCACGTCCTCAGGGATTACATAGCCACGACGCTTGATGAAAGCGAACGCCTTGGCAGCCAAAGCCAAGCTGATGGACGCACGGGGCGATGCACCGTAGCCAATCATACCCTCGAACCGCTGCAAGCCGTGCTGGCCTGGGAAACGGGTGCTGAACACGATGTCGAGGATATACTTCTCGATTTTCTCGTCCATATACACCTCGCGCACCACACTGCGAGCCTTCACAATGTCTTCAGGCTTTAGCACGCGCTCGGGACGGGGGAATGTTTGCGAGAGGTTCTCGCGCATAATCTGTCGCTCCTCCTCCATCTTTGGATAGCTAATCTTCACCTTGAGCATGAAACGGTCCACCTGCGCCTCGGGCAACGGATATGTACCCTCCTGCTCAATGGGATTCTGCGTGGCCAGCACCATGAACGGTTCATCGAGTTTGTAGGTGGTGTCGCCAATGGTGATTTGCCGCTCCTGCATGGCTTCAAGCAACGCGCTCTGCACCTTTGCGGGGGCGCGGTTAATCTCGTCAGCCAGAATGAAGTTGGCAAATATGGGGCCTTTCTTCACGTTAAAGGACTCGGTTTTAGGGCTATATATCAGCGTACCCAGCAAGTCGGCAGGGAGCAGGTCGGGGGTGAACTGTATGCGGTTGAATTTCACATCAACAATGCGCGACAGCGTGTTGATAGCCAATGTTTTAGCCAAACCAGGAACACCCTCAAGCAGTATATGCCCATCGGCAAGCATGGCCACCAGCAGCGATTCTACCAAATGACGCTGACCCACAATCACCTTGTTCATCTCCATGTTGATGATGTCCACAAACGAACTTTCGAGCCTAATCCGCTCGTTCAGTTCCTTGATGTTCAATGCGCTATTCTCGTCCATTGATTCAAATTGATAGGGATAAACACTATATTTGTTGCCCGCAGAGCGTACATGCCGCTAAACAACATGAGCCGCGAACCAATAGCGCAAATATACAACATCGCTCTTTATGTTATTACCTTTTCTATAACCTTTAATGTTGCTTAACAAATAGCACGCGCTGGTTTATCCCAATAATATACCTACCTTTGCGGCATGAGTCGGTATTTTCTATACCTATCGTATTTAGGCACGGCCTACCACGGCTGGCAGGTGCAGCCCAACGCGCCCACCGTTCAGGAGGTGCTCAACACCAAGCTGTCGGTGCTGCTACGCCAGCCCACCGAAACGCTTGGGGCTGGGCGCACCGATGCGGGCGTACATGCCCAACAAATGGTGGCACAGTTCGATGCTCCCCAACCCGACCTGCACTGCTCGCCGCAGTTCCTGCACAGCCTGAACCACATATTGCCCACCGACATTGCAGTGCAACGCATTGTGCCTGTGGTTGATACGGCCAACGCCCGTTTTGATGCCACAGCCCGACACTACGAGTACCTCATCAGCCGCCGCAAAGACCCATTCACACGCGGTTTGGCGTGGCAATACACCGTGCCGCTCGACCTAGAGCAGATGCAACGCGCCGCCAGTGCGCTGCTGCGCCACACCGATTTCACCAGCTTCAGTAAACTGGGATCCGACAACCTCACCAACCTTTGCGATATGCACACAGCGCACTGGGAAGAGCGCAACGATGGGCAATTACTGGTGTTCAGCATCGGGGCCAACCGTTTTCTGCGCAACATGGTTCGCGCCATTGTGGGCACGCTGGTGGACGTGGGACGCGGCCACATCGATGCGGAACGCTTCGAGGCCATAATCGAGGCGCGAAACCGTGCCATGGCCTGCTCGTCGGCCCCTGCACAGGGACTGTACCTCACCCGGGTGGACTATCCCGCCCACATCTTCGCAACCTAACGCGCCATGCACATCCGCCCAGCCCAGCCCAGTGACCTTGCCAACATAATGCCCATCATCGATGCGGCACGGAGTATAATGCGCTCCGATGGCAACACTGGGCAGTGGACCAACGGCTACCCCTCGGCCGAGATCATAGCCGCCGACATTGCCCAAGGCCACGGCTTTGTATGCCTCGACGGCGATGCCATGGTGGGCTACTTCGCCCTGCTGGCAGGCCCCGACCCCACCTACGCCCGCATCGTCGATGGGCAATGGATTGACACCAACGCACCCTACTACGTAATGCACCGCTTAGCCAGCACCGTAGGCAGCCACGGCGTGTTCAACGCTGCCATGGACTACGCCTTTGGCGTTTGCCCCAACCTGCGGGTGGATACGCATAGGCACAACCGCATTATGCACCGCAAGCTGCAAGCCTACGGATTTTTGCGCTGCGGCATAATCTATTTAGCCAACGGCGACGAACGCATTGCCTACCAGCGCGTAACACATTGAGCACAGAGACTATCCGCGTTCAGACCAGCAGAACCTTAGCGTACAAGCATTTTTTCCATCAGAAGCGCGGCTAATGGCCACCAACTGCTCATTGGGTGCTGAAGCATAGCGCATCAAGCGCAACGTCTCACCCATCTGCGATTCCGCATTAAAATTGACAGCGATACCACTTGGCGAAAAACGCTCGAACTGCTCGCGCCCATAGGTATTGCAAGCCATATCGATGTAGCGCACATTATTCACATGCTGATTCATATCGATATCGCCCAGCACAACATGCTGCTCGTCGGTGGCCTCGGGCAAAGCATCGGCGGGCAACACCAGCCGATCGGCATTGCGCCCCAAAGTTGACTGCTCCACAAACCTTCGCTCTGCAAAAAGCGAAGCAATACGCATGGGACGATGGCTCTGTGCGCTTAGCACCAGCCAACTGCTGGTTGCCTGCGCCAGCACATCGCCACCGGGCGTTTGCAGCTCAAAATCGCGAAGCGCAAAAACACCATCAATACCGCGTGGCCAAGTGTAGAGACGCACCGTGTCGGTCCAACGAGGCAGACGCAGCACCTGTAGGTCGATACGCGATAGCACCCATAACCAGCCCTGCTGCTGCAAAGCCTGCCATCCGCAGCCCATTCCTTCGGCCTGCTCCCAGGCCACATCCTGCAAATGATTGAAAAGCGCGGGCAGACGCAACTCGCAGTTAAAATCTACCTCGTAGGAACGCACAGTGAACTCGCGCATCAAATAGTGCAAGGGCATAGCCAGATTGGCAGAACTAAACATAACGAATTTAAGGATTAAAGAACAACAACAAACAACTGAATATCAGCGAAATATAAATATAAACAAAAAATTTATGCTTAAAATTTCTTACCCCTCACCGAACAGCTAACAAACACATCACACCAACAAATTACATAAAAAAAAGCTATCGGAAGTTTTATTTTTTAACTTTAGACATAAACCTCTCATTATCAACAATATATCTTACATGCTTACCTTCACCTATTGCGCCCTGCGCGTCGCAAGCCTCAACATCGAACTCAAGGCGCTTTCCATCTATCGCCCTAAGCGTGGCGCGTGCCTGCACGTATGCACCCACTGGCAGGGCGCGGGTGTGCTGCACCTGAAGCTCTACACCCACGGTGCCATAGCCCTGAGGCAGCATAGGCTGCACGGCAAGCATTGCCGCCTGTTCCATGAGAGCCACCATGGCAGGAGTGGCGTAAACACTGAGCTGACCCGAGCCCATGGCCAAGGCTGTTAGGGCGGGCGACACCTCAACCTCAACGGCGTGGGTTGAACCTATTTTGATATGTTCAAAATCCATGATTACTAACTATTTAGCAGTTTTGGGGTAGGCTATACGAACATGATAGATGTTAGAAAGTTTCTGCTTGAAATCGGCTTTGATGCTGGCCAGCTCGCTGAAAGTGAGATCAGCGTTGAGGAACTGCCCCGCTTGCAGCTGCTGATCGATGAGCGAATCGACCAGATTGTTGATGGAATTTTGGTCGATGTTTTTCAGGCTACGCGAGGCAGCCTCCACGGTATCGGCCATCATAACAAGGGCTTGCTCCTTGGTGGTGGGTGTTGGGCCAGGATAGGTGAAGGCCTGCATGTCGGCCTCGGTGGCCTCGGGATGCAACTGCTGATAGGCGTGCCAGAAGTAGCGTGCATGGAGCGTTCCGTGGTGCGACCTAATGAATTGCACAATGGCATCGGGCAGCCCAGCACGATGAGCGATGCTAACACCCTCTGCCACATGCCCAACAATAACACGAGCACTCTCCTCGGGCGGCAAACCATCGTGCGGATTGGCTCCTCCGTGCTGGTTCTCGGTGTAGAACATGGGCATGGATAGCTTGCCTATGTCGTGATAGAGCGCACCAGCACGCACCAACAGCGGATTGGCGTTAATCTTGTAGGCAGCCGACTGCGCCAGGTTGGCCACCTGCAACGAGTGCTGAAAGGTGCCTGGGGCGCTCTCGGCCAGCTGACGGAGCAGCTCCATGTTGGTGTCGCTAATCTCGGCCAGCGTGGCATCGGATAAAAATCCGAATATTTTCTCAAAAGCATACACCAGCTGGTAGGAAAGCAAGAGCAGCAGAGCGTTGGCCAAAAACCATAAGAACATGTAGGGATTGGCCGCCAGCGGTGTTCCCTCCTGAACAATAACAAAACCGAGATAGACAGCCACCATGGCAAGATATACCGTAGAAATAGTAACAAAGAGTCGCCCCCGATGGTAGTAGTTGGCCAACGTGGAAAGCGCAACAACGCCCGCCACAAAGTTCAACACAATAAATTCCAAACTATTAGGCGCAAAGAATCCCACCATAAGCACCGTGATTACGTGCACGAACAGAGCCAAACGCACCTCGAAGAAAGTGTTGATGATGATAGGCACAATCACCAAGGGCAATATATATAGGCTAACGTGGCTAAACCGGGGGAGCAGTATGCCCAACATACTGAAAATGGTGATGAGCAACAACACGAACAGCAGCTTGCGACGGCTTTCTACAATTTGAGGCATGTCGCTGGTAAGGAACAGAAATAGGGCCAAAAACAGCGCAGCCACAACCATTGCATTTCCAAACAGCAACAACCACGGGTTGCGCTCGCCAATGCGCTGCTTTTCATACTCGCGGCGCATCGACTCGATTATTTGGTAGGTTTCGGACGACACCACCTCGCCCTGCGATATGATATGCTCGCCTGTGCGCACCATACCACGGGTTTGAGACACATTGGCCAACAGTTCGCTCTTGTAGCGTTGGGTTAGATAGCCATCGTAGAGCAGGTTCACGGCTACATAGCGATTCACATCCATGGCGTTCCACACCGGCATGAGCTCCGCGCTGATGGCCGATGCCTCTTGGCGTATGACATCGCCAAGATATTTGGCCGCATTGCGGCGGGTTAGCACGTTGCTAAAATCGTAGTCGTAGGCCACATCGTCGTGGATTACGGTGATGGTGCTGCGACCACTGAGGTCGATGTCGGTGGTTTTGTCGATGATGCCGCTGCGATAGATATGCGCCAGAGCGCGTAGGCCAACACCAATATACCCCTCGCGAATGACAGCAAGGTGCTGCTGAGCCGTTCGCGAAAGTTCGGCGCGTTGCAAATGGGCATTCCAAAGGCGGTCGAAATCGAGCCTGAAGTTGAGCTCTGCATCGCGGGCGGGCATGGGATCAAGGCGGAACACGGCGCTGTAGGTAGCCAATATCTGATTGCGCTCGTTGAGCAGCTCGAGGTCGGTTTTATAGAGCGGGAAATCGAACTGAGCCACAAGGTCGTCGTAGGCCCACTGGCGGCCTTTCTGATATTCGTAGCGAAAACGCCCGCCATGCGTGGGGACGCAAAGCACAATTAGGCCTATGGCCGCTGCAAAGCAGATAACACGCAGGGCTATGCCGCGCTTGGTGATATTCAGCTGGGCTATCTTGCTCATGATGATGATGCGCTATTGAATAAGCATACAAATGTAAGAAAAAAGACAATAGCACATCCGAGAGACGAAATGCAAAACAACACTTCATCATAATTTATTCAACAACAACATATTACACCAATAGCAATAGATTTTGAACTTACACGACTAACCATTTTAGGGGATTTTTACGATAAAAATTCACCCATTCGGGCGATTACAATAAGCATTATGTAGTATTACCTTTGCAGCCGAAAATCGGAACATAACCACAAGACAGCAAACAATGCGTAAATTTCTATATATAAGCATATTACTTAGTATCAGTAGTTATCTGCTCCGCGCACAAACCCACACCATTAGCGGTAGTGTGCTGGATGCCAGTAGCTTGCAGCCAATCAAGGGCGTATATGTTACCACTGGGCAACAGGGCGCGCAAACCAGCAGCAGCGGGCAGTTCAGCATTGCCAACGTGCCTGCCGGCGAGGTGCGGCTGAGCACCATGTACTTTAGCACCCACAGCTCCGACCAGCGCGAGTTTACGCTGCGCGGCGACACCACCATCACCCTATATATAGAGGAAATAGGGCTGGGACTCGACGAGGTGGTGGTAACAGGCACGCGCACCGAGCGGCGGCTGTCGGAAGTGCCTGTGCTTACGTCGGTTATCAGGCATCACGAGATTCAGCGGGCGGGCTCCACCTCGGCCATGGAAACCATGCTCGACAACATCCCCGGCATCGTTACCACACCCAACGCCATGGGCAACAACATGCGCATTCGCGGCCTCAACAGCCGCTACATCCTGTTCCTGGTCGATGGCGAGCGCATGGTGTCGGAGGGCGCGGGCGGCAACATCAACCTGGACCAAATCGATGTGAACAGCATCGACCACGTGGAAGTGATTAACGGCGCGGCCTCGGCGCTCTATGGCTCCAACGCCGTGGGGGCAGTAATCAACATCATCACCAAAAAGCCGCGCCATGGACTGGAGGCCAGCGCAAGCGTGCAAGCCGAGAGCCACAACACGTGGCGCTACAAGGTGGATGTGGGTTCGCGCCACGAACGCCTACAGGCACGCGCATCGGCGTTCCGCCACACGTCCGACGGCTTTAGCGACGGACACTACGCCGCCCCATACGCCGACAACGGAGCTAACTTAGGACTGGGCTTCAATCCTCATAAAACATTAGAAATCAAACTCAACGGACGCTATTTTGGCCACGAAACATTCAACCCCAAAACCAGCAGCGCCGTTACGCACTCGCGCACGCACAAAATCACGATGGGCGCAAGTGCCGAACATCGCACCACCGGCGGACGCAACACGCTGAGGCTTAGCGTGAATATGGACAAATACATCGACCACAAAATCTACGAACGCCTACGCGACAGCACGGGGCGCGAGAACGAAGCCAACTACGTATCGACCCGCCTGGTAAACACGTTCCGCGCCAGCGAACGCCTTGAGCTGGTGGGCGGTTTGGAGCATAACTACGAGGGCGTGTTTGCCATCAAAACGCTGGGGCCAACGCCCACCAACAGACACGTGAACGACCTAAGCGCGTTTGCGCAGGCCGCCTGGACGCTGCTTCCTCAGTTAGAACTGATTGGCGGTGCGCGATATACGTACAACGAAACCTTCGGCTCGGCGTTTAGCCCCAAGCTGTCGGCCATGTACGAGCTGGGACACACCAAACTGCGCGGCAGCATTGGCACGGCGTTCCGCGCACCGAGCATCAAGGAGTTGTACTACAATTTCGACCATCAGGGCATGTTCTGGGTGTATGGCAATCCCGACCTAAAAGCCGAAAATGGGCTATACACCTCGCTATCAGCTGAATACACCCACACGCCATTCAACGCATCGGTGGCTGTATATCGCAATCATATCGACAATAAAATAATGCAGTACAGCGTGTTAGACACTGCCACACGCAAGCAAAACCAGTACTACACCAACGTGAGCAGTGCCACATTGCAGGGCGTTGATGTAAACTTGGCCTACACGTTG
>JAFWUG010000145.1 GCA_017524185.1 Bacteroidales bacterium | reverse complement strand
TCGGCTCTATCAGCCCAAAAATCAGCCCAAAGAGCCAAACGTCGTTCCTGTTCGGCCTTTGATGGCAGATAGTTCGCCAATCCTGCCCGACGGCTCACACCATGACGAACCGCCACAGTGTCAATACAAGGCTGCGATTGCTCCATGGCGTTGAGTGCCTCGTCGAGCGATTGTCCCTCGGCAGCGCAATATAAAACCTGCTGGTTGTTGTCAAGTATTTTCGCAAAATGCGCCACCTGTCGCTGCTGCTCAGCGGTCATGTAGTTGATGTGGTGCATGTCGGTATCGAACGACGTGCGTCCACTATAGAACCAAAACACCACGGTGAGTAGCCCCACCAACAGCACAAACCAACGACTATTTTCGGGACGAAAATTGGCCGCTCGCGCAAAAGGCACATTGTCGCTACTCCCCAGCCCTGCCGTGTTTCGCGAATAGAAATGGGGCAAAAATACCAGCACAAAAACAATTGTGCCAGCCAGCAATAGCGATGCGAAAAGGCCCAAATCGTGCATGGCCCCCGAACTGATGAACAGCAGGCTCAGAAACGCGCCAATGGTGGTGATGTTGCCCGTGAGCAACGGCGCTGCAACATCGGACAAACTCTGCCCGCTGGTGTATCCCTGACGTATGTGAGCCAGAAAGTGGAGCGGATAGTTTGCCGCTATGCCAATAATGACCGAGCCTACGCCAATAACCAGCAACGAAACCCGACTACCGCTGTAGCCCAACAGCCCCAGCGCAAACAAGCCACCAAAAAGCAATGCAACCACAAGCAGGCCTATACTCTTGGCACTACGATAAAAATAAACCAGCACGACAACTATCAGCACCAGAGCCACCGATATGGTAATGACACTGTCGCGTTTGATACGCTTTGCATTGGTGATGGCTATATCGGAAGCACCAAACAAACTTATGCTAACTTGATGCTGCATTAGTTGCTCGGTGCTATCAATAGCGGCGCGTATCAGCTCTAACAGACGAGCATTTTGCCCCGTTTCGCTCGATGGAAATGCCGACTGCACAAGCACCGTGGCCTCGTTGCCCTGAGCATTGAATATGTAATCGTCGATGAGTTGATATTGGCTACCGAGGCTAAAACTCTGCAATCCATGTAGCAAGGCCGAACCCACACCCAGCGGGTCGGCAAGCACGGTGTGCTTGAGCAATCCCCCAGCGGGCGACGAAAGCAACTGCCTATTAGCCGCCATACGCTGCGCAATAGCCACAGGCGATAGCAGTGTATCAATACGAATATAGTCGGCCTCGGTGAGCAAATACGGCATGTTCGACAGCACAAAAGCGGCAATCTGCTGCATCTGCTGCTGATCGACAACATAGCGCACGCCACGCATCAAGGAAGTATCAATATGCTGAAGATGCTCGGCTAGCACATCTACAGCCTCCTGTAAAAGGTCGGTGTTATACTGGTCAAGCGTATCAACGCACCGCAGCGATAGCACAATTTGATTATCGGCCTCAATATGGCCAAACGCATAATTAACACGCTCATTATCAGCATTCTGCGGCAAAAACGCCGACACATTTTCATCGGTTTGAAGATTTAGTACGCCATAGCTACAAATCAGCACCATCATCAACAACAAAGCCCACAGCAACGAACGATGGGAATGGAAATAGTTATATAGGTTTATGAAAAATGTCGACATACGGGGCGCAAAGTTAGCATTTTAGGGAAAATATTCAATGCAAGAATATCGCTAACGAACGACTAATCTATAACGATGCACCACACCACATGCGTACACATGCACTCATGCAGTCGCAACATGGCTATTTACTTTTACATTTTTATTTACACCAACCAAACACTTTATTTACAACAAATTACAATAACACTTCTCCTTGCTTCGCTGCAAAGGCATTTCCCCTCAGGGTTGGTTGTTGGGGATTGCTGGCTAACCCAAGCCGGGCTGGCAAAAATAAAGCAAGGGGGACATGCCCCCTTGCTTTATCTCCTCTGCCCTTTGGGCTAAGCATCTATTCCCTACAGCTTCACCACCTTGGCGGCGGCGCTGCCCGCCCGGACGATGTAGACGCCGGCCGGGAGGTGGCCCAGGTCCACCTGGGCGCGGCCATCGGGGCCGAGCGGCTGGCGGTGGCGCAGCTGGCCGCTGATGCTGTGGACCCGC
>JAFWUG010000144.1 GCA_017524185.1 Bacteroidales bacterium | reverse complement strand
GCTGCGGAACGGGCAGCGGTCGTCGTCGCGGCGCTCAAAGCGGTCGTTGCTGCGGAACGGGCGGCGGTCGTCGTCGCGGCGCTCAAAGCGGTCGTTGCTGCGGAACGGGCGGCGGTCGTCGTCGCGGCGCTCAAAGCGGTTGTTGCTGCGGAACGGGCGGCGGTCGTCGTCGCGACGCTCAAAGCGGTCGTTGCTGCGGAACGGACGGCGGTCGTCGTCGCGGCGCTCAAAGCGGTCGTTGCTACGGAACGGACGGCGGTCGTCGTCGCGTCGCTCAAAACGGTCGTTGCTGCGGAACGGGCGGCGATCGTCGTCGCGTCGCTCTGAGCGAACGCGCTCGGGTCTTTCGTCAATGTTTTTGCTTGCGTATGGCATCTCGCTCCACGAGAACCCGTCGTGCTTAGGGGCTTCGGGGGCAGCAGCATCGGCCTGCTGGTCGTTACTGCTATCGTGTGGGCGGTATGTTCTGGGCTTATAGCTCCGCGAATCGGAAGAAAAACGTGTTTTTTCGCGGCGTTCGAAGCGTTCAGACGAACGTTGTTCGGGACGCTCGTCCCGCTGCTGGTCGTCAGACATGCTGTCCGTTGCATCACTATCGCTCCTCTTGGTGAGCGTTCTGGGCCTGTACACGCGCGTGGGCGCATCGGCTTGTGAGTTAGTCCGCATCCCGCGTTTAACTCCTTCTTTGTCGTCTTTTCTCATTGTATATGTGCTACTTAGCCAAACTCTTTTGGCTAAAAATGTGGGCGCAAAGGTAGTGTTTATTTTTATATGATATACTTTCGGAGGCAAATTTTTATTCCTCATTACCAGACTGCAACTCCTGCCCCGCTCGGTTTTTGCCCTCTAACACCACAACAATCTCACCCTTTACCCCTTGCTGCTCAAAATGGTCGATTACCTGCTGTAAAGAACCGCGCACCGTTTGCTCGTGTAGCTTTGATATTTCGCGAGAAACGCTCACGCGACGCTCACTCCCCATAATCTCGGCCAATTGCTGTAACAATTTTATCAACCTAAACGGCGATTCGTAGAATACAATGGTTCGTTCCTCGTCGCGCAACGCTGTAATGCGCTTGATGCGACCCTTTTTTTGGGGCAGAAAACCCTCAAACACAAACCTTTCGCATGGCAGTCCGCTATTAACAAGCGCAGGCACAAAAGCCGTTGGCCCAGGCAAGCACTCCACATCGATTCCGCGTTCAACGCAGGTACGCACAAGCAGAAAACCAGGGTCGGATATGCCTGGCGTTCCAGCATCAGAGATTAGAGCTACCGACTGTCCAGCCGCAATAACATCGGCCACCTGGGCTGCGGTTTGATGCTCGTTGAACTTATGATGCGAACGCATGGGCGTAGCAACGCCCAAATGCTTGAGCAACACCGCACTGGTACGCGTATCTTCGGCCAAAATTAACGAAACACTGCGCAACACCTCAACGGCACGCGTGGTGATGTCGCCCAGATTGCCCACGGGCGTTGGTACAATGTATAGCTTCACGCAACCTACCTTTTACTTATTATTGGCATTGGGGGCTTTTTCTTGGGCTTCCTGCGCTTTAGCCTCCCTTGCAGCCTCCTTTTCTTGCTGTGTCTTAGCCTTTTCGGCAGCTTCTTTAACGGCCTCTTCGTGTGCTTTTATAGCATCGGCTAGTTCTTTCTCCACCTCACGCAATGCATCGTCGGCCTCTTTCTTCATGGTTTTGGCGCGTTTCATATTTTCGTCGCCCTTCGTAATCATCTTCTGCCCCACCTCGTGTCCTTTTAGCGCAGCCTTATACTTTGAGTCCCAAGCCTTTAAATCGGCCTTAAACTTAGTTTCAACCCTTTTGATTTCGTTGCGTGTGCTATTAAAGGTCTCCTTATCCTTGGCTTTCTGCAATGCACGCTCAAGGGGTTTAATCTCGTTAAAGTGGTCGCGCTCAATTATTTTGCGTTCTTTCTCAATTTCTTTTACCTCAAAACCGATGCTGTCTTGCTTGGTGCGGCCAGCAGCTATGAGGCTATCGGCCGAGCGCATACGGGCTTCGGCATTGGCCACCCTTGTGCGAGCAATCACAATTTTCTCACGCAAGCGCACAATTTTCGGGTTCTCTGTAGCAGCACTATCCAATGGCGGCTGAACCTGAGGCACAGACTGCTGGGCTTGAACCGAAAGCGCAAGCAACATAAGTGCAAACGAAAAAAAGGCTAGTCTAAGCAATTCCATATCTACTTTATTTACAAATATTTACACCACTAAAATACGTTTCAGCATGGCGTATATAACAATACGCTACCGATGCGTATGCTGTTCCAAAATTGATGCCATATTTTACGCTTTAACACACAGATTATTGACATCTGCTTATATTTTACTACCTTTACGCCTGATTTATAGGGAACAATGATAAAAATTGAAGGCATAGAGAAAACGTTCGGCGCGGTGAAAGTGCTCAAGGGCATCGACGTGGAACTGCCCGACAAAAAGGTGATAGCCATTGTGGGACCCAGCGGTGCTGGCAAAACCACGCTGCTACAAATTATGGGCACGCTAAGTTCGGCCGACAAGGGACGCGTGATTATCAACGGCCACGATGTGTCGCAGCTCAACCAGCAGCAGATGGCCCGTTTTCGTAACCAGCACATCGGTTTTGTGTTCCAATTCCACCACCTGCTGCCCGAATTTTCGGCAATAGAGAACGTAGCCATGCCCGCCCTCATAGGCGGACAAAGCCTGAGCGAAGCGTCGGTACGCGCCCGCGAATTGCTCTCGTTTCTTGGGCTATCGCACCGTGAACAGCACCGCCCGTCGGAAATGTCGGGCGGCGAACAGCAGCGCGTGGCTGTGGCGCGTGCCCTGATGAACCGCCCCGACGTGGTGTTCGCCGACGAGCCCTCGGGCAACCTCGACACACAGAACAAAAACGAGCTACACCGCCTATTCTTTAGGCTGCGCGATGAGATGGGGCAAACATTTGTGGTGGTTACGCACGACCCAGAACTGGCACAAATGGCCGATATAACCATCACCATGAGCGACGGACGCATAGTGTAGCCTCAGCTCCCCCCACTGCTATGGCACTGCCCAATAGTTTCGACGAAATGCACGAATACCTCGAAACGGCCTATCGCCGTTTCGCTCAGCAACTATTCGTGAACAGCGACCCCATTCAGATACCGCACCGTTTCGCAGATAAAGCCGACGTGGAAATTGCTGCGTTGCTGGCTTCCACCATTGCATGGGGAAATCGCCGCTCCATAATCAGCAGCATGGAACGCCTGCTAAACCTAATGGGCAACCGTCCGCACGAGTTTGTGCTAAACTTCGGCCGTGCCGATGCACAACGTCTCAAGGGATTTGTACACCGCACATTCAACGCCGACGATGCGGCTGGTTTTATCCAAGCCCTGCAACGTATATACCTAAACCACAACGGTTTGCACGGTGTTTTTTTGGATGGCTACCAACAATCGGGCAGCATTGAAGGCGCACTGCGCCATTTTAGGCATATATTCTGCGCCGCCGACTTTCCGCAACGAAGCCTAAAACACGTGGCAAACGTCGATGCAGGTTCGGCGGCCAAACGGCTCAATATGTTCCTGCGCTGGATGGTTCGCCCCAGCACCGAAGGCATCGACTTTGGGCTTTGGAACGACATACCCACGAGCGCACTACTCGTGCCGCTCGATGTGCACAGCGCGCGCGTAGGACGCACCCTAGGGCTACTCCAGCGGCGACAAAACGACCTGCGGGCGGTACAGGAACTCACCCACGAGCTTAGCCTTTTCGACCCTAACGACCCCGTGAAGTACGACTTTGCGCTTTTTGGACTTGGTGTTTACGGCGAACTGTAGCACATCCATTTCCAACCATACGGATTAGCACGCCGAACCTCTACGCAATGAGGTATACGACAGCACTAAAATAAACATAAACAAAAGAAAATCAAAACATTACCTCCACGCTGCTATTCCCTTTCTAGCAACGCTAAGCATTCCACATGATGGGTTTGCGGAAAGAAATCGAATGGAACTAAACGGTGGACAGCGTAGCCATTGGCAGTGAGAGCCATAAGATTCTTGGCCAGCGTTCCTGGACTGCACGATAGGTAGCCTATACGCTTAGGCAAACGGTGTTTGCACAACCACTCCAACACCTCGACCTCGATGCCCGTGCGGGGCGGATTAACATACATAGCTAACGTAAACTCCTGCTCCGCCTGCGCCTGACACCAAGCGGCTATCTGCGGCAGGCGAAGCCTACAAGCTCCACGCAGCACCTCGGCCTGCGGCACGTTGAGCCGTGCACACTCCACCGCATCGCCTCCCACCTCAACGCCCAGCACCCGCGCTCCACACTGCGCCCAGCGGCGCATGGAATTTCCATTGCCACAATAAAGATCGGCCACTGCTGTATGTTCGTCGGGCGACAGAAAACGCTCGGCCTCGTGGAGCGATTGATTGTAAAGCATGGCCAACAGCTGCTGAAAAGCCGCTGGACCATAGAGCAATCCGTTGAAATCGGCTGAACGAGGCTGCCCCCAAAGCAGTTGCCACCCGCATTTTTCGAAAAGTCGCTTCCCCGCCGATGGATTCAGGTGCAGCCACAGCCCCTCGAAACCGTGCTGCTGCAAAACGCTGGTTAACGGCGTAATGTCCCAATTTTGAGGCTTTTGCTTAGTTTTTAGCACAAGCACCACCTGATTGCCCGAAACAACCACATAGGCCAAAGCAGTAGCGGAATTAGCGGGCGTATGCGCTGCAACGGCTTTCAATGCTGCATTCACCCTATGCGTGTGCACAGGACATTGGGGGATTGGTATAAGTTCGTCGCGACTCCACATGCCCAACTGCCAACCACTGGGGCCAAGCGCAGCACTCATGGTGGTGCGGGTGCGATAGTGCCACCGCGCATCGTCGGCAACAGAGCGCACGGGTTCTAGCACATTGCACCAATCAGATAGCTGCGTGGCCAAAAACGTTTGCTTTTGCGCAAGGCTATCAGCCCTGGTGAGCAAACGATGCTTGCACCCCCTGCAACGCTCAACACAGCCCGCAGGCAAGATTGGGCTAATCATTCCTATTGTTTTGAGTGAATAGCGGCCTTACGCCCAAAACCAATATGTCGTCGGTTTGCGAATTTGCGCCCATCCATTCTCCTAACGTGTTTTGCAAACGCTCCTTCTGCTCGTTAAAGGGCAAATTTTTGATGCGATTGAGCAGTGCACGGAAGGCTGCTGAGCCATATTTACGGTTCTTCTCGCCACCAAACTGAGATATATAGCCATCGGACGAAAGGTAGATTGTGTCGGTAGGGGCAAGGTCAATAACCATATCGGTGAACGACTCCATGTTCTCGAAATAGGAGATTGGCATACGGTCGGGGCGGATTTCGTAGAGGTTTGCCGCACACTTACGGATACGCTCCGACGGCTCCATGTGCCTATTGGTGGCCACAAACACCGATAGATTAGCACCAGCGTAGTATAGCTTACGCTCCTCGGACCGATAGACGCACATGGCTATGTCCATGCCATCGGTGTTATCGCTGGAGCGGTCGTTCTGCCTGAATGCGTTGATGATGTTGTCGCGCAGCGTATTAAGCGCAGATGCAGGCGTTTCGCACACGTTGCGTGCCACAATCTCGGTGATCATCGACATGCCCACCATGCTCATGAATCCGCCTGGCACGCCGTGGCCAGTACAATCGGCCACAACAAACACGGTGTGCCCCGTGTTGGTAGAGCCAACCCAATAGAAATCGCCGCTCACCGAATCACGGGGGCTATTGAACACAAAATATTCGCTAAACAGCGACGAGAACTGCACCTCTTGCGGGAGCATCACCTGCTGAATTTTCTTGGCGTATGCAATGCTATCGCCCAATTCGGAGAGAATATCGATGATTTTATCGCGTTGCAGCATCACCAAATTTTTCTGCTCCTCTATGTTGCCGTGTCGCTCTAAAAATTCGCTATAGCGCTGATTCAGAGTGGTTATCTGGGTATTCATATCGCCATGCTGCTGTAGCAGTTGATGCAGTCGGTAGTGATAGAGAATGAGGCAAACAATGGCAATTATTAGCAGCAGGGTTAAGGCCCAAACCACAGCAGTCATGCGTCCGCTGCGCCGCTGCATTGGAACACGCTTCATGGAACGCTGGGCATGATGCTGTAGATAGTCCAAACTGCTTATGGCTGTTATCTGGCTCAGGCTATCGCGTATGGAAGCGTAGGCTTCGTAGGCAGCCAAAGCGCGACGATAGTCGTTACGCGCCACACACAGCTCGTAGCGTTCACGGTTGAGCCGCAGGTTGAGGTCGTTCGATGAGTAGCGCAGCGTTCGCTGTATCCTACTGGCCTCGTTCAAGAGCCGCTCGGCATCGGCATATCTATTTGTGCGACGGCTAATTTCGGCCAAACAAACCATAGTTTTTGCCAAATCCATCACCTCGCCCTGCTGCTCAAACAGCGTAAGCGCACGCTGTAGGTAAACAGCGGCCGAATCGTATTGCCCAAGTTTTATCAGCACCTCGCCCTTTAGATGGGCAATGCTTCCTTGCAGGCTGGCCTCCTCCTCCACCACAGCCTTTCGGTAGGCCATGTTGGCATAGTGCAGGGCACTATCGTAGTTACTAAGCCTGAGCAAAGTGGTGCCAATGTTTAGCAAGAGCAACGATGTGTTGGAGTTGTTTACTTGCTGTTTCAGCTGTAGGGCCTTTTTCAGGTGTTCCATGGCCTTGCTATAGCCATTGAGCATGTAGTAGATATGGCCTATGCTATTGTGCTGATTGAGCTCGCCCTCAACATTGCCGTGCTTGACATAGAGCCGCATGGCCTGCATGTGGGTTTCGAGGGCATCAAACAGGTTGTTTTGCATTTGATGCACTGTTCCGAGGGTATTAAGCACACTGGCCTCTTCTTGCTCAAATCCGCTCGCCTGAAACAACGCTATGGAGTGCTGCAGATAGTCGTGCCCACGCGCAAAATCGCCCATGCGGACAATGTTTTGACCCAAACCATGGTATGGGTAAGCCAGAAACAGGGTGTCGTGCTGTCCACTTTTTATCAGATCTATGGCCTTATAGTAGTAAGCCAAACTACTGTCAACCACATCTTTATTCTGTATTACATCGCCCACCAGACAAAGCCCTAACACGCGACCGAACACATCGGCGGGCTGCCGCCGAAACAGAGCCTCGGCGCGACGAGCGTGCACCACAGCCGAGTCGAGACGCTCCTGATCCAACAACGCTTTGCCCATATAATACTCGGCCCATGAGATGCCACGCAGATAGTCTGACGCAGTTGAACGATTAAGTATATCGCGAGCCTGCGACACTGTGGTGTCGTACGATTGCCGATAGTAGTTATCTCTGATATGACGCATTTGCCTGTTAATCAGGACTGTATCGCGGCTTGCGCAAAATATCTGCAAAGGTAGCAGCAGCACTAACAGCGCGTAAATCCAAGGCTTTGCTTTGAGGCCGATATACATAAGGCGATTATTTCGGGACGTAAATTTACGAATAAAAATCACATACTATTGCCCTTATCGTCCTCTATTTCAATCAATATCTACAAAAATATGCTCCATGTCGATGTTCTGACCGCCCGTCCCAACCAGATGCTGTATGGCCAAACGCGCGTGTTGGTCGAGATTCACGGAATATTTATTTACGTAAAGCGCGATATGCTGACGCTGCACCTCAGGGTTCATCTCCTGAGCGTGCTGCGACACAAAATCGGCGGGCATTTCGGGATGCGCCAAGGCCAAGGCTACGCTCTG
>JAFWUG010000143.1 GCA_017524185.1 Bacteroidales bacterium | reverse complement strand
TTGCTGTCCAAATTCACTTCCTGTTCTTCTTTCCGCGTGCAGATTGAGGCAATGTCAAGCTGCTGTAGCTCGTCGCGCTGCGATTCCAGGATACGTTTGAGGTTCTTCATTGCTGTAGGTGTCAGAATCCGCTGCAAAGTTACTGATTACTTTCGATATACGCAAGAAAAAACGTTCTTAACTGCACAAAATCGCAAGTTTTTGGCATGTAAACTGCACAAAATCGCAAGTTTTGATGGTGAAAACTGCACAAAATAGCATGTTTCTGTGTTCTAAACTGCACAAAAACGCAAAAATCTGCAACGCCTGTTGTCTAAACTGCATAAAATAGCAAGTTTCTGTGTTCTAAACTGCATAAAATTGCAGATTTTGAGGGTGTAAACTGCACAAAATCGCAAGTTTTGGTGTTATAACTGCATGAAATTGCAAGTTTTACGTTCTTAAACTGCACAAAATCGCAAATTCTCGTTGTCTAAACTGCACAAAATTGAAAACCTTCGCCCTTATCGCGCTTGCATATTCGCGTATTGCTCTGTACGGACGCGATTTATCGCGTCCTCATACGCGCTGGGTACTCTCTTCGAGAGCCTTTGCAACAGGGGCATCATACACCCCACACTTCTGTGTGGGGTTACAAAAGGGGCGTGTCTTCGACACGCTGCCGATGCGCGTTGTTGGAGGTGGATTATCGCACCGTATGTTTGGAAGCAATGTTTGGGTGTTAAGTGTTTTATAATTAGATGTTTGTGCAGTGTTCTCGGTTGTAGGGCTGTGGCATTGCCGCAGCCGAAACGTTTGAATTTGATGCGTTTACAAGTGTATGGGTAAATGGTTATTCGCCCTTATGCTTACTCTACGCGTTGTACGGACTCGATGAATCGCGTCCTCATATACGTTGGGTGATCTCAGACTGCGAGGTATGTAAAGAATAACCCCACACTAAGCCTACTGGTATAGTGTGGGGTTAGAATGATAAGGCCGTTTAGCGAAAATAGCCTTTACTTCCTCAAATACTCATCAATAGCCCGTGCGGCTTTGCGGCCTGCGCCCATGGCTAAGATTACCGTAGCTGCACCGCTTACGGCATCGCCGCCAGCAAACACGCCCTCGCGGCTGGTTGCGCCGCTATCATTGGCGATGATGCCACCCCAGCGCTCGGTGTTCAACCCTGGTGTTGTGCTGGCAATCAGCGGGTTGGGCGATGTGCCAAGGGCCATTATCACCATCTCGGCCTCGATGTCGAACTCCGAGCCTGCCACCTCCACGGGGCGGCGACGTCCGCTGGCATCGGGTTCGCCCAGTTTCATGCGTATGCAGCGCAGCCCGCGCACCCAGCCCTGGTCGTTGGCCAGCACCTGCACGGGGTTGGTGAGCATGTCGAACAGCATTCCCTCCTCGCGGGCATGGTGCACCTCCTCAACGCGGGCGGGCAGTTCGGCCTCGGAGCGTCGGTACACCAGATGCACCTCGGCACCCAGGCGTATGGCGCAGCGGGCCGCATCCATGGCCACGTTGCCACCGCCCACCACGGCCACGCGGCGGCCAACAAACACGGGCGTGTCGTGCTCGGGGTCGAAGGCGCGCATCAGGTTTACGCGGGTCAGAAACTCGTTGGCCGACACCACGCCGTTCAGGTTCTCGCCCTCGATGCCCATGAATTTGGGCAGTCCGGCTCCTGAGCCCACAAACACGGCGGAGTAGCCCTCGGTGTCGAGCAGTTGGTCTATGGATATGGTGCGTCCCACCACCACGTTGGGTTCAAAGCATACGCCTTGCGCCTGAAGCGCGTTAAGTTCGCGTTGCACGATGCTCTTGGGCAGGCGAAATTCGGGGATGCCGTATTGCAGCACGCCGCCCATCACGTGTAGCGCGTCGAACACGGTAACGCTGTAGCCCCATTTGGCCAGGTCCGAAGCGCAGGCCAATCCTGCAGGGCCTGAGCCCACAATGGCCACCCGCTTGTTCTGTGGCTGTGCAGGGGTGGGAGAGGGGGCTTGGGCGGTGTCGGCCACAAAGCGCTCCAGCTTGCCAATGGCCACTGGCTCGCCCTTAATGCCGCGAACGCACGAACCCTCGCATTGCGTTTCCTGCGGGCACACGCGACCGCACACGGCGGGCAGGCACGAGTCGCGGGCTATTATGGCGGCGGCCTCGGCTATGTTGCCCTGTTTCACTTGGCCTATGAATGCCGGAATGTCGATGTTCACGGGGCAAGCGGCCACACAGCGCGGATTTTTGCATTCTAAGCAGCGCTGGGCTTCGAGCTGCGCCTCTTCGAGGTTGTAGCCGAAGCAAACCTCTTCGAAGTTGCTGCGGCGGCTATTGGCGGCCTGTTCGCGCACAGGCACACGGGGATGGTTGTTGATGGCCATGGTTAGCTGTTCCTCCCTATTTTGCAGATATGGCCGCGCTGCTCGGCTTCGCGTAGTCGCTGACCCTCTTGTGTTTTGTACATTGATAGGCGGCGGAGTGCCTCGTCGAAATCCACCTGGTGGGCATCAAATTCGGGCCCATCCACGCAGGTGAAGCGTGTTTTGCCGCCTACGGTAACGCGGCATGCACCGCACATCCCTGTGCCATCAACCATCAGCGTGTTGAGGCTGGCAATGGCGGGCAGTCCCAGTGCCTTGGCGGCACGTGCCACGAATTTCATCATCACCATGGGGCCAATAGTAATCACGTGCGTGTAGCGATTTCCGCTGGCCACCAAGTCGTTGAGCATGTCAGTTACAAGCCCCTTGCGACCCGCCGACCCGTCGTCGGTGGTGAGGTGCAGGGCATCGCAGCTGCGTTGCAGTTCGTCTTTGAGTATGAGCAGGTTAGCATTACGTGCGCCCAGAATCACCTCCACGTGCGCCCCACGGCGGTGGAACTCCTCAACCTGCGGCAGTATGGGGGCTGCGCCCACGCCGCCAGCGATGAATAGCAGCCTCTGCTGTTTCAATTCGGCATCGGGCATAGCGACGAACTCCGAGGGCTGCCCCAGCGGGCCGGCCACATCGGCAAAGCGGTCGCCCACGGCCATGGCCTGCATACGGCGGGTGCTCACGCCAATGGCCTGTATCACCATCAGGATGGTGCCGCGTTGGGCATCGTAGCCCGCAATGGTGAGCGGTATGCGCTCGCCGCGCTCGTGCGCCCGCACAATCACAAACTGTCCGGGCTTGGCCGACTTTGCTATGCGAGGGGCTTCAACCTCCACCAGGAAAATCTCTGGAGCCAACTCGCGTTTTTGTAATATACTGAACATCAGATGTATGTATTGTTTGCCGAGTGTGAATATTTTTCGCAAATATAGGTAAAATATGCTTATGGCGCACTGTTTGGATAGCTAGTGCGTCATGACAGAAAAAAAAAATCGAGTCAGTTCGCCCTATTCAACGCCTCGCCGCTCGATGAGCGTTTGCTAACCGCATCAACCTTGGCACCAATACGGTATCTGATGTAAAATGATATTACAGGTTGTGGAATTGTGTGCATCGATGTGCGCACATAGTTGTATTCATGCACCCAAGTGTTGCTAAAATCGCGGCGCATCACATCGTCTACACCAACTGAAAGCATTAGTGTTCGCTTTAGTAAGAAGGCGCGTAGCTCAAAATTTAACGATGAGTAGGAGCGCGATTGCAAATCGATGTCGTCGCCCGCGCTGTTGTAGGTGTACGAGGCCGAGAACACTATGTTTTTGGTGATGTCGGCACTCAGGTTGGCATCAACGCTCCAGATGGGGCGTTTTAGGGTGCGCAGCGTGTCGCGGAACATCATGGTGGTGTGGGGTTTGTTCATCATCAGCCCCAGCGTAGATTTAAAAATGCTAAATTCGTAGTTGTGGTATAGTCCCAAATATAGCAAACTGTTTGGTTTATCAAGGTTACCGTATGTGCTACGCAGCATTTTGGGGTTGTGCTCGTCGGGAGTTTCGAGGAATGTTACGGTGTTCAGGTAGCGGTATAGTCCAGCCTCAAAGCTAAAATCGAGGTACGAGGCTTCAAAGTCTAGGCTATGTGTGATTTTGGGCTTCAGGTTGGGGTTGCCCACCGAATATGTGAGCGTGTCTTTGTATATAAATTCGGGGTTGAGTTGGTGCAGGCTGGGGCGTTCAATCGATTTGCGATAGCTCAGGCTTAGGCTCAGGTCGTCGCCAATTTCGGTGCTGATGGCGGCAAACGGGAACAGCCCCTTGTGGTTGTATCTGATGGCAGGTTCGTTGGGGCTTGTTTGTTCCGAGCGCATCCATTCGCCGCGAAGTCCCAGCTGTAGCTCAACAACATCGGCATCGAATGTTGCATTTGTATATGCAGCCCCCACCAGGTCGGCCATCTGCACTTTGTCAACACCAGCCATGCTGGTTTGTAGCATAGTCGATTGGTTGCTAAGACTATATAAATCCGTACCTGCATCTAATTTTATAAATTCGTGTTGATAAATAATTTTAGGACTTATTGAAAATATGTTGTATATATTTTGTGTGTGATTTTTGTTTGTATTTACTTTATTTATAATAGAGTTTGCATTTGTTTCAAATACCTTGTTTTGCACATTATTGTCGATATAGGCGTAGTCGCTCAAAAGTTGCATACTTAGTTTAGAAGTTGCTTTATATTTTGCATTTATACCGATGTTGTGCCGTTGCAATTGGCCTGTTTCGTCGCTATTTTTGTTTATGTTTATTTCGCTGAGTGGATTCAAATCGTTTAATATGTTTATTGTTCCGTTGTCGGAATGTTTGTTTTTGTCGATATATCCAGAATATTGTGCACCAATGGTTATAGGCTCTTTCGGTTTAAAAGATATGCCATAATATAATGTGTGCGCATTGCGTTTGTAGCGTGTTTCTGCATCGCGTTTTTTGGTTATGGTGTTTGCGTTATAAAAGTTCTGAACATTTTGGATGTTGTGCTGTTTTGTGTCCGATAGTCGATAGCGATACGACAGTGTTTGAGCCACCTTGTCGGTAACGTGTGTGGCAACAATTGCAGGTATTGTGGCGTAGCCCCATCCTATCGAGCTGCTGTTGCTCAGCTGTAGGTTGGTTGTGCGCGAAAAGCGGCTTCTTTTCGAGCGTATATGCACCACAGCGTCGGTGCTTGCCGAGTATTCGGCACCAGGCGAGCGTAGAATATCCACGCTCACAATATCGTCGGGGTTCAGGCTGGCCATCTCGCCATCGGTGGCCTTGCGTTCGTCGATGTATATGGCTAAGTTGTTCTTTCCAAGCATTTTCAGAGTGCCATTGTCCATGCGCAGGCCAGGCAGTTTGGCTAACATAGATTGCAGCGTGGGTTCGGTGCTAAGGCGCGAGCCCTCTATGTTTACCACCAATCCGCCTGGGCGGCTCTGTATGAGCGGTTTTTGTTGGCGATGTATTTCAATTCCTTCAATTTTAATGGTTTCAGTTTGTAGCACTATATTACCAACCTCGTATTGGCGTATGGTATCGGTGCGAGTGGCGTAGCCCACAAACGATACGGAGAGCAATGCGGGAAATTTGTTGATGTTGCCTATTTTAAAACTCCCGTCATCGTTGCTTATTGTGCCGTGTATTTCAATCGAATCTTGTAGCTCTTGTGCTATGATATTGGCGTATGCAATGGGTAAACCTTGATTATCTACAATTTTGCCTGTTACTTCCTGAGCAACACCGTATTGTGTTAATATTTGTATGATGTATGCAATAAAAATGCAAAAAAAGTATCGTCGCATTGTAGTATGTTGTTTGTAAATTTAATTGCAAAATTATTCATTTAGATGATACATACGTTCATTGAGTGTTATTTGTAATGCTTCTAAATTTAGGATCGATTTTTGGGTGATATGTTATAATTTCAGATGGGACGAATGCCTATTTTTCATACCTTTGCGCCCTAAAAATCAGCAATATGACACCATTGCGGGTTGCGTTCTACACCTTGGGCTGCAAGCTCAATTTCTCCGAAACGTCCACCATTGCGCGGCAGTTCGCCGAGCGTGGCTACGTGCGTGTGGAGCCAACCGAGCAGGCCGATGTGTATGTGCTCAACACTTGCTCCGTAACCGAACAGGTCAACCGCAAGTGTCGGCAGGCCATCCATCGCTTCCACACGCTTGCGCCGCAGTCCAAGGTGGTGGTTACAGGCTGCTATGCCCAGCTACAGGCCAAGCAAGTGGCCGAAATTGAGGGTGTTACGTTGGTAGTGGGGCAGGACGAGAAGGCCAACATCCCCGCCCTGCTCGAAACCGCCGACCAGCACGGGCGTGTACGTTGCGCCGATATTGCCCAGGCCATGGGCTGCGTGCCCGCCTTCTCGCTGGGCGACCGCACCCGCTCGTTCCTCAAGGTGCAAGACGGCTGCGACTATCGCTGTAGCTATTGCACCATTCCGCTGGCGCGTGGCCACAGTCGCAACCAGCCCATTGCGCAGCTGGTGGAGCAGGCGCAAACCATTGCGCAGCGCGGCGTTCGGGAGATCATCCTAACGGGCGTAAACACGGGCGACTTTGGCCGTTCCACCGGCGAACGCTTTGTCGATTTGCTTCGTGCATTGGTGCAAGTACCTGACATTGAGCGCTATCGTATATCGAGCATAGAGCCCAATCTGCTCACCGACGAGGTGCTCGAGGTGTGCTTGCAGTCGCCCAAGCTGCTGCCTCACTTCCACATCCCCCTGCAGTCGGGCAGCGACCGCGTGTTGGGACTCATGCGCCGCCGCTACCGCAGTGCCCTTTTCGCGCAGCGCGTGGAGCGTGTGCGCGAGCTTATGCCGCAGGCATTTGTCGGGGTCGATGTCATTGTGGGCTTTCCTTCCGAAACCGAAGCCGATTTCATGGCCTCGTATCAGCTGCTCGAAAGCCTGCAGGTATCGTACCTGCACGTGTTCCCATACTCGCTACGCCCCAACACGCCCGCCGCCGCTATGCCCGACCAAGTGCCCGCCGCTGTGAGCCGCCAGCGTGTGGACCAGCTCACCGAATTGTCGAAACGTTTGCATGAGCAATTCTGTGATAATCAGCGCGGTACAACGCACAGCGTGCTGTGGGAATCGGCGCGGCGCAATGGGCAGATGTTCGGCTTCACCGAGAACTACATCAAGGTAGCCGCGCCCTATGACTCGCAGTTGGTGAACACCATAGCCTCCATTACGCTTGGCGAATATCAGCCCCAAGGCCACTGTTTAGCGCAGTTTTAGAAAATTTTTAGATAGTTTTGGGCGATTTATTTACGCTCTGCTAATTGCCTGTAATGGTAATTTTGCTAATTTTGCAGCGTTGAATTTTAATTTTTGAACGATGAAAAGGAGAGACCTGAAGAAAGACATCGACATCCTTGTAGGCGAGGTAATCAACGATTGCTACACCTGCATCCTGATTAACGATGAGAAAAAGCGCGAAACCTTTGTCCAAATCATGGAGGGTATTGTTAGCACGCGCAACGAGCTGATAAACAGGGTTAATGCTACCCCTGCCGATAAGAACGCCAAGGCCGTAAAGGCTCACTTCTCGGCCATCCGCAAGGATTTGCTCTCGGCCATCGACACCAGCTTTGGTAAGCTGAGCGAGGCTACCAAGGCTTAGTTCTATCGGCTTTTGCCCCTTATTCCCCCATGGTCTTATGCCAGCAGGCATTGGCATGGGGGATTTTTGTAGAATACAATATAATTGTCTGTAAATGAGCAGTTTCGATCAGCGTATCGACCGTAATGGCACCGCCTGTTTCAAATACGATGGACGTGGCCATGTGTTCCAAAACCCCGATGTGCTACCGCTTTGGGTGGCCGACATGGATTTTGCCACGCCTAGTTTTATCATCGAGCGAATTGTGGCGCGTTGCCAGCATCCCATTTTGGGCTACACCTACCGCGATGCCGAATACCACGAGGCCATACGCTGGTGGTATGCCCAGCGGCACGGCTGGAACATCGATACCGCTTGGATTGACTTCTGCCCGGGCGTGGTTTCGGGGCTTAACCATGCCATACGCGCCCTAACCCAGCCCGGCGACGCCATCATCATTCAGCCGCCGGTCTATCACCCGTTTTTCGACACGGTAAAGAACAACGGGCGCGTGCTGTTGCAAAATCCGCTGAAGAGCAACGGCGAGGGCCACTACACCATGGACTTGCAGCATCTCGACGAACTTGCGCAGCAGGGGGCAAAAATGCTCATCATCTCCAGCCCGCATAACCCCGTTGGCCGCGTGTGGACACGCGCCGAACTGCTCGCTTTGGGCGAAATTTGCCAACGCCACAATCTGCTCGTGGTGTCCGACGAAATCCATTCCGACCTAGTGTTTGTGGGGCATAAGCACATCCCCTTGGCTTCAATATCCGACGATTTTGCTCAGCGCACCATAACCTTTGGCTCGGCCAGCAAAACATTCAACATTGCTGGGCTTTCGAGCGGATTTGCTATCATCCCCAACAAGGAGCTACGCCTGCGCTATCAGCGCGAGTTAGAGGCCAGCGGCGCGGGCATGGGTAATTTGTTTGGTATTGAGGCTGTTAAGGCTGCTTTCAGCCCCCAGGGCGAGGCCTGGCTGGGCGAGCTGCTGACTTACATCAACGGAAATATCGACTTTGTAGAACAATTCGTGGCCGAACGCCTCCCGCAGGTGCATTTTCGTCGCCCCGAAGGCACCTACTTGCTTTGGCTCAACTTTGGCGCGTTGGGCATCACCGACAAGCAGCTCAACGAGCTGCTACAGCAATCGGCCGAGGTGGGCTTCAACGCAGGCAGCGGTTTTGGCGTAGAGGGGCATTGCTTCGAGCGCATCAATGTGGCCTGTCCACGAGCAACCGTACGCGAGGCTTTAGAACGCGTAGCTGCTGCACTTGAGGTGAGGTAGGGGAAGAGGGTGTGTCGTATGTTTTTTTTGTAGGAAAAAAGATAATTATGTATTTTTGCCCAAAGCAAATTGATATGCAGGACGATAATACACCCAAGAACGGCTCAGAATACGATTTTTGGAACAAAGTTTGGAACAAAGGCAATCCAGAACCGTCGGATCGGGAGCGCATCGTTTCATTCGTATGTTCGTGCATCGAGTCGGTGGCCGAACGGCTGGCGTGCAGCGTAACCGAGGTGTATTGCCGTTTGGAGAGGGCTGGGCTGATTAACGACTATATTGTCCCGTTTTACGATAAACTTATTGCTGAAAGTAGCGAGGATGTAACCACAGAACTAATTGAAGTACTGGAACTTTGGGAGCAAGATTAAATGGCTGAGCGGTTGGTTATCAGTCCAAATAAAAAAAAAACAGCAAATAGTCTTACAAATCGTTTCTTTTCTCTATCTGTTTTGTGATGCATGTTTCGCCGATAATGTTGTTTTTGAATAGCAAGGTTCTATTTCACAAAAAAATCCAGCATTAGCCTTTCGCCCAGATAGGCTTTCAGCCTGTCGCCAATGCGCACTGGGCCTACGCCCACTGGGGTTCCTGTGAATAGCAAATCGCCAGTGCGGTAGGTGATGTAGCGCGATGTGTGTGCAATCAGCTCGTCGAAGCCGAACAGCATGTCGCGGGTGTTGCCCTGCTGCACCGTTGTGCCGTTGAGATCGAGCCTGAAGTCGATGCCCGCAGCTATGTCGAACTCGCTGCCCGCCAGTTCCACAAAATCGCCTATGGGCGCCGAGCCGTCGAACGCTTTGGCCTTCTCCCAGGGCAGCCCCTGCTGGGCGCACTGACGTTGCAGGTCGCGCGCGGTGAAGTCGATGCCCACGGTGATTGCGTCGTAGTAGCGGTGTGCAAAGCGCGGCTCAATGTGTCGGCCCAGGCGGCAAATGCGTAGCACCACCTCCACCTCGTGGTGCAGCTCCTGGCTAAAGTCGGGCATAAAGAACGGTTGGTTGTTGCGCAGCAGCGCGGTGTCGGGCTTCATGAAGAACACCGGCTCGGCGGGAGGTTCGTTGCCCAGTTCGCGGGCGTGGTCGGCGTAGTTGCGGCCTATGCAAACGATTTTCATGTTCGGTTTGTGTCGTGTTGGTGTAGTAAAAAGCCCTCCCAATTGGGCGGGAGGGCTTGCGTATGTTACGTTCGCAAATGATTAAAGTCCTACGGGCATGATAAGCATTAGGATGTCCTCGTTGGGATTTTCCTTCTCGTGCGGCACGTAGAGGCAGGCGTGGGTAGCGTCCGACATGCATGCCGAGATGTGGGTTGTTGTAAGGTTCGAGAGTATTTCGAGCATATCGTTGGCCTTGAATCCAATTTGGATGGCGTCACCAGTGAACTCGCAGGGCAGCATTTCCTGACCCGAAACTGCGTAGTCGTCGTCGCGTGCTGATATTTCGCACTGGTTATTGGCTATTGCGAATTTTATTTGGTTGGTGGCGGCGTTGGCAAAGTGCGATACGCGGCGTATGGCCGAGTAGATGTCCATGCGGTCGATGGTCATCACGTTGGGCGTGTTGGTGGGGATGGCCGCGTTGTAGTTGGGGTATTTTCCTTCGGCCAGGCGGCACACCAGCGTGTAGTCGGTGAGGTTGATTTGGGCCACCCGCGAGTTGAAGGTGATGTTCACGCTGTCGGCCTCGCGGGGCATAAGCACCTTTAGCAGTTGTGCGGGCTTCTTGGGCAGAATGAACGAGCCTAGCGCGTGTTCGGGCACTTCGGTGCAGCGGTAGCGGGCCAGTTTGATGCCGTCGGTGGCGGCTATGGTTATGGCGTTGCTCTCCATCAGGTCGAAGAAAAGGCCGTTCACCACGGGACGCATCTCGTCGTCGCCAGCGGCGAAAATTGTGCGTGTGATGCTGTTGAGCAGCAGTTCGGCCGAAACGGTAACGCTAACCTCATCGTCGCCGCCCATTTGCAGGGTCGATGGATATTCGTCGGCGGGCTGTCCCACTATGTTATATTGGCCGTTCTCTGAGTTGATGGAAATGCGCTGCGTAGTCATGTCGAGCTCGAAGGTGAGCGGCTGCTCCGAGAATTCCTTTAGTGTGTCGGTGAGGATTTTGTTGGGGATGGCTATGGTGCCTTCGCCCGAAACATTGTCGAGGGTCAGCTTTGTGCTGAGGCGGGTTTCCAAATCGGAGGCGGTTATCTCCAGCGTGTTGCCCTCTAACTTGAATAGCAGGCAGTTGAGAATGGGTAGGGTGGTCTTGCTGCTAATCACGCGGCCCACAATCTGTAGGTGGCTCAGGAGCGTGGAGCTCGATACGACAAACTTCATAAGTTGCTTATATTTAAACGATTATCTATTTATCGGGTTTACTTATACCGCCCCAAAGGTAATAAAAAAAACGATTAGGACAATAGGAAAACCGAACATACATATAAGTTTCTGATTTGTATTTATTTATGTGCTAATTTCAACTAAATTTGGGCATAAATTTGGCCGTTGATTCAATTTGCTATAACTTTGCGCAAATATTGCTCAATGCACCACGAAGCCCGCAGCATAGTCCATTTGGCCTATTATTGGCTTGCGCCTTGTCCCTGTAAAGGGCAGGAGTTATGCGGGGTTTTCTTTCTCCAACCATTGTTGTTCGCTATTGCCTGCCTTGCAGGCTTTTTTTGCGTCTTTACGAATCAAAAATCCAGCAAGCATGAGTGTTATTGAGGCCACCGACACCTTTCTAACTATAGGCGCACCCGCCGAGGGCAGCTATCGCGAAAAGGGTAGCCGTTTCATGGCTTTTGCCTATCCCGTGGAGGCTGAGCAGCAGGTCAAGGAGCATGTGGATGCGCTTCGCACTCGCTATCACGACGCCCGCCATCATTGCTATGCCTATATCATGGGGGCGCAGGGCGAGCGTTGGCGTGCCAATGATGATGGCGAACCCTCGGGTACGGCTGGGCGCCCAATCTACGGGCAATTGCAGAGCCTTAATCTCACCAATGTACTGGTGGTGGTGGTGCGCTATTTTGGCGGAACCAAATTGGGCGTACCAGGCCTAATCAACGCCTATCGTGCAGCCACACGCGATGCGCTCGACAGCGCACAGGTGGTTTCGCGCACGGTTGATGACCGCTATGTGCTGTCGTTTGGATATGCCGTAACCAACGAGGTGATGAGCCTGGTGAAGGACATGAACCTGGAGGTTGTGTCGCAGCAATTCGACCTGCAATGCGCCCTTACCCTACGCGCTCGGCGAGGCCAGCGCGAGGCCATTCAGGCGCGGCTTTCGCGTATTGAGGGGCTGCATGTCGATGTCAATCCTGCTGATAATCAATTCGATGTATAACCAAACAAAATAAAGCAAGCACTACATCATTATGACAAACAGAAGCTTGGTTTCAATCAACGACTTGAGCACCGACGAACTGGTGCAGGTGCTCGACTTGGCCGAACGCTTTGAGCAAAATCCCGCCCAGCGGGTACTCGACGGCAAAATAGTGGCCACGCTGTTCTTCGAACCCTCAACCCGTACCCGCCTAAGTTTCGAGAGTGCGGTTAATCGACTGGGCGGCAGGGTGATAGGCTTCTCCGAGGCCTCATCGTCGAGCGTGTCGAAGGGCGAGAGCCTAAAGGACACTATCCTCACCGTGGCCAACTACTCCGACCTCATTGTGATGCGTCACCCCATAGAGGGCAGCGCACGTTGGGCCGCCGAGGTTTCGCCCGTACCCATTGTGAACGCTGGCGATGGTGCCAATCAGCACCCCACCCAAACCATGCTCGACCTGTACTCCATCCGCAAAACCCAGGGTACGCTCAACAACCAGAAAATTGTGATGGTTGGCGACCTAAAGTACGGACGAACCGTGCATTCGCTGCTGCTGGCCATGTCGCGTTTCAATGCTTCGTTTGTGTTCATCTCGCCCAAAGAGCTGCAGATGCCCGTGGAGTTCAAACTCTTTTTGCAAGAGAAAGGGCTAAAGTATGAGGAGCATACCGAACTGGCCGAGAACATTAAGGATGCCGACATTGTGTATATGACCCGCGTTCAGCGTGAGCGTTTCTCGGATCCCATGGAGTACGAGCGTGTGAAAAACGCCTACGTGCTACGCCGCCACATGCTCGAGGGCACCAAGGCCAACATGCGCGTGTTGCATCCACTGCCCCGTGTGAACGAAATCCATGTGGATGTGGACGATAGCCCCAAGGCATACTACTTCCAGCAGGCCAAGAATGGCGTATACGCCCGTATGGCCATCATGACAACGATACTTGGTTTAACCGATAAAGTAAAATAAGCCATGAAGGACGACAAGAAGCATCTGAGCGTCAGTGCTATACAGAATGGTACGGTAATTGACCATATTCCAGCCCAGAACCTGTTCAAGGTTATATCTATACTGGGGCTCGATAACATCTCGAACCAAATCACTTTCGGCTCAAATTTTGGCAGCGCCAAGATGGGCAAAAAGGCCATTGTGAAGATTGCCGATAAGTATTTCGAGCGCGACGAGATTAACCGCATAGCCATTGTGGCTCCCAACGCTAAGCTCAACATAATCAAGGACTACGAGGTGGTTGAGAAGATGGTGGTTGAGGTGCCCGATAGCATCAAGGGCATTGTGCGCTGCATGAATCCTAAGTGCATCACCAATGTTGAGGGCATCGACACGCGTTTTGATGTGGTCGATAAGGCCGATGTTACCCTAAAATGCTGCTATTGCGAGAAGATTACCGACTCCGACCACATGGATTTTGTGTAGTTTCGGAGCTTCATCATAGGACAATAATAATAAAAGGGGAACCGCATTGGTTCCCCTTTTATTATTGCCTTTCAGCGCGTTTGTTGCCTATTGATGCTTGCGGTTAAACTCCTCAACGCCTTTCTGTAGGAAGGCTATAAACTCCTCAACGTTAAGGTTATACGAACGAGGCGCAACCAGTGGCTGCTCATCGTGGTCCATCAGTATGTAGTAGGGCTGCGCATTTACCTGATAACGAGATATTTGATAGTCGGCATATTTCTTTCCGATGGTTTTCTTCACTTTGCCATCGAAACTGCTTGTAACCCACTCCGATTCAGGCAGTTGAGTTTTATCGTCGATATAGAGGGCGGCAATCACGTATTGATTGCGTAGTATGTCCAGCACGCGGGGATCGCCCCACACGTTGGCCTCCATCTCGCGGCAGTTAACGCAGCCATGCCCTGTGAAGTCGATGAATATTGGCTTGCGCTGTTCTTTGGCGCAGCGCATGGCCTGCTCTAGGTCAAAATAGCCTTTCAGGCTATGGGGCAGATGCAGAAACTCCGAGTATTTGGGCGTTTCGCATAGCGATGCGTTGGCTTCGGGGCTAACCGACGATGCAGTGAAGCTGCCCCGCTGCTCGCGCACAAGGCGGGGCAGGTCGAAATCGAGCGTTTGCTGCGGGGGCAGATAGCCGCTCAGCGCCTTGAGCGGTGCGCCCCACAGGCCGGGCAGCATATATACCACAAAGCTGAGCGAGGCTATGGCCAGGGCCAAGCGGGGGACGCTCACAAAGGCCAAATCGGAGTCGTGCTTGAACTTCAGTTTGCCCAGCAAATATAGGCCAAGTAGCGTGAAGCATACAATCCAAATGGCTATGTACACCTCGCAGTCAAGCAGCCCCCAGTGGTAAACCTGGTCGGCCACGCTCAGGAACTTGAATCCCAGTGCCACCTCTATGAATCCCAGCACCACTTTCACGCTATTGAGCCAGCCGCCCGATTTGGGCAGGTTCTTGAGCCACGAGGGGAAGAACGCCAGCAGCGTGAACGGCAGCGCAAAGGCAGTTGAGAAGGCCAGCATGGAGATGATAGGCTCCCAAATCTCGCCCTGCGTCGATTTCACCACAATGGAGCCAACAATTGGTCCCGTGCACGAGAACGACACCAGCACCAGCGTTAAGGCCATGAAGAACGAGCCCATGATGCCGCCCTTGTCGGCATTGGCATCGGCCCTATTCACCAGGCTGCTGGGCAGTACAATCTCGAATGCCCCAAAGAATGAGGCTGCGAATACCATGAATATGACGAAGAATAAAATATTTGGTATCCAATGCGTTGATAGCCAGTTGAATATGTCGGCTGTAACCGATGCGCCGCCGAAAATATAGGTACCCATGATGATGATGGCGATGGGCAGCGTGTAGAGCGCAACAATGGATATGCCGAAAACAGTGGCGTTGAAGCGCGATTTGGCCTTATTGTCTGAACCTTTAAGGAAAAACGAAACTGTCATGGGCACCATGGGGAACACGCATGGCGTGAGCAGTGCAGCAAATCCCCACAGAATGGCCTCAATAATTACGCTCCAGAGTGAGCCGCTGCGCTTTGTTTGAGGTTCGGTGGCGGGACTAATCTCGGCAGCGGGTTGCGCTGTTTCGGTTAGGCTATCGTTTGCTGCGGGAGTTGGTGTGCTTGGGGCTTGCTCGGCACTGTCGCTGGGGGGCGTGGTGGCCGCATCGGCCTTGGCCGTTGGAGCGGCTTCGAGTTTCACCTTCAACTCCTTGTCGAGCATGACGCAGTTGCTCTCGTTGCACACCTGGTATTCCACCTCGATGGTGGCTTCGGCTGAACCATTGGAGAGTTCCACCACTTGGGCAAAGGTGGCCGATCCCTCGTAGAAAGCAAGCTCCATTTCGAACATGTCGTCGTGAGCCTTGTGGGCTTTGGTGCGTGGTTCAATTTTGCCTACAGTGGTGTAGCCCTTGTTGTCGAATTTGAATGTGGTGGGCAAGGGTCCGCCTTGGGGCAGCTCGGTGGCATACATGTGCCATGGGCTTTCAACGCGGGCATTGATTATTATCTCTAACCTATTGTCGGTTAGCGTGTTGGCTTTTACGTCCCAGCTAACAGGGTCGTAAATTTGGGCATGTAGCCCCAGCGCGGCGATAAATAGGCATATTGTGGCCGCTAATTTTTTGAACATCCTCATCCTTAGTTGTTTATAGTTAAAAAGTCCATTCCTTCTCAATTCGTGCAATTCTGATGAGCAGCAGTTGCTTGTGGTCCTGCTCAGTTTGTAGGTTTTTCTGCATTTTGCTGTTGAGCGATAGTAGGCCGTAGGCCAACACGATTAGACCCAGGAGCAAAAATGCTGCAAGTCCCATCCAATCGAATGTTTTGCCCAATTGACAGTCGTGCAGTTCGGTGCCAACAAACAGTGCTATGAATAGTATGCTCAGTAGTCCAGGGGCAAGTGCTTTGGCTCGCACACGTCGGGCGGCGGCAGCGGGATTGTCGTAGCTGGCAATCAGCTTGTGCATGTGGTCGAGCAGAGCTTTTTTCTCGTTGGCCATTTTTAGGCGGTCGAAACTATTGCGCTGGAAAAGTATGTTGCCCGCTTCCATCTTCTGCTCAAAATCGCATTGAGTGCTAAAACGCATCAAATGAAACAGTTCTGCATCGCCCATTTGGCGTAGGTTATTCAATGTAGGTGTGTCCATCGGTCCAACTATACGTCAAAAAAATTCGGCCATAAAATTACAAAAAAACTAACACAATATTTGTGGATGTTCAAGATGTATCGCTTATGATGTGTTTTAAGGTTTTGTCTATCAATATTATATATGCTTAAGGTGGGGGAGGGTGTGCAGCAATTGAGGAGACGGTTTGTATTGCATGGATAGGCGATGGGTGGGGTGTCTCTAACATCTTCTTGCAATCATTTTGGGTGATTGTAAGAAAGTGTTTGATTTACAGTTATTTATTTTTAGATAACTTTTATATACCATCTTATCTCTAATGCAAAATATCGATGTTTTTTAAGAAATAGTCGATATTATACGGGGTTACAGTGTACTTTTTTGCGTTAACCAGCAATGGCAAAACGACCGTTTTGTTCTGATTGTGTCGTGAGCAAAGGGAGATATGTTTGTAAAGTTTGCGGTTTTTGCTTAATTTTGGGCTGATATTGTAGCACCAAATATAGTCTAGAAAATAGACGTAAAACGTTGATAATTAGCCGTTATGAGCAACGAGTCGCGATATAGCCAGCGCGGGGTTTCGGCCTCGAAACATGATGTGCATAAGGCCATCCATGGCATTGATAAGGGGCTGTACCCCAAGGCTTTTTGTAAGATAATCCCCGACCTGCTGGCTGGCGACCCCAACTATTGCAATGTGATGCACGCCGATGGTGCAGGCACCAAATCTTCGCTGGCCTATGCCTATTGGCGCGAAACTGGCGACATGTCGGTGTGGGCTGGCATTGCGCAAGATGCTATTGTCATGAATCTCGACGACCTGCTCTGTGTGGGTGCTGTAGATAATATCATTCTCTCGTCAACCATAGGCCGTAATAAGGGGCTTGTGCCGGGCGAGGTGGTTAAGGCTCTGATTGAGAGCACCGAGGAGTTCTGTCAGCGCATGAGCGATTTGGGTGTTGGGCTTACGCTCACGGGCGGCGAAACTGCCGATGTGGGCGATTTGGTGCGTACAGTTATTGTAGATTCCACCGTAACAGCACGTATGCGTCGAGCCGATGTGATTTCGAATAGCAATATTCAGGACGGTGATGTGATTGTGGGGTTGGCCTCGTTTGGTCGTGCCAGCTATGAGACGGAATATAACGGCGGCATGGGAAGTAACGGCCTAACCTCAGCTCGGCACGATGTGTTTGGGCGTATGGTGGCAGAAAAGTACCCCGAAACCTACGACCATGCCATTCCCGAGCATCTGGTTTACTCTGGGCGATATTCGCTCACCCATCAGCTGCCCGAACTCGATAGTATAACCGTGGGCAAGCTCGTGCTGTCGCCAACTCGCACCTATGCGCCTGTGATTAGGGCCGTGCTGGACAACTATCGCCCTTTGATTCATGGCATGGTGCATTGCTCGGGCGGCGCGCAAACCAAGGTGCTTAATTTTACCGATAAGTTACACATAATCAAGGATAACCTGTTCGATTGTCCGCCGCTGTTCCGCATCATCAAAGAGGAGTCGGATACACCATGGGCCGAAATGTATAAGGTGTTTAATATGGGACACCGCATGGAAATATATGTATATCCCGAATTTGCTGAGGATATTATCGACATTGCGCGTAGTTTTGGTGTTGATGCTCAGATTATTGGACGCTGCGAGGCCAGCGAGACCAATCGGTTGACTATCAAATCGACCTACGGCGAATTTACCTACTAAAATAATCATAAACGACTGAATATCATGATACAACGTCTATACATCATAGCGGCCATATTGTTGGTACTATCGTTTGCGCAATGCACAACCCCTGTTAGCAATCAGCCGACAAAGCACATCAATGTTGGCGTTTTCGATGGGCACGGAGGGGCGCAAACCTGCATCTGGGAGGCCGAGGCTGCAATTACGCTCGACCCCGAAATGCGCGTGCGCACCATCACAACTGCCGACATAGCCAGCGGTGCGCTCGATACGCTTCACGCCATAATTATACCAGGTGGCGGAGGCAGTAGGCAGTACCTCAATTTGGGTGCAGAGAATATGCGTCGCATACGCGATTTTGTGGCCAACGGTGGAGGAGCAGTGGGTATCTGCGCAGGCGCATATCTATTCTCAAACACGCCCGACTACTCGTGCATGGCTGTTAATGGGGCCAAGGCAATCGATATAGAGCACGATAACCGTGGACACGGCGTGGCCAAGTTCACCCTCACCGAAGCAGGTCGCGCCCTGTTCCCTGAGGTTGCCGATCGCGATACGCTCCATGTGATGTACTACGAAGGCCCTGTGTTTGTTCCCGCCGAGGGCGATTCGCTAACCTACACCGAGTTCGCCATCATGCAGAGCGATGTGCACGAGGAGGGAAATGCGCCGAGCAACATGACCAACAACCGGCCGTTCTTTATTGGTAACATGTTTGGTAAAGGGCGCGTGTTCTCGTCGATAGCGCATCCCGAGGGAACGCCGGGCATGATGTGGCTCATTCCTCGCATGGTGCGCTGGACCCTCAACATGCCCTTGGGCGCATACGCCCAAACTGCCATCGCGCCCGATGCCTGTGGCCCCGAGATGCTGATGTCGGTGGCCGATCTGCGCTATGAATCGTCGTGCTTTCGCACTTTTCTATACGGCTCGTCTGAAGAGAAAATAGCCGCTCTCGACTGGCTGCATCAGCATCAATCGTGGGACGCTAAGCGCTGGGTGCAGGGGCTGCTCTTTGATGGCAGTCCAGAGGTGCGTTTGCGAGCAGCGCAATATATTGCTGATATTGCCTATTTGCGCTATCTGCCCGACATGCGTGCTGCCTGTGCGGCTGAACAGGATACAGAGGTGAAAAAACAGATGCAGCAGCATCTGCGCCGTTTGGAAGCATTGCGCGGTGAATGAGCAAAATGGCACTATTTTTGATGTATCGCGCTGTTATACTTACATCCGTAAAGTAAAAAATCAGACCATGAGATTATTCGCTCCCATACTTGCCTTTGTGCTTTGCTTGAGCATGGCAACGCAGAATGCCAGTGCAAGCACCGCTCGCCGTATCACCGACACGGTGGCTGTGCGTTGGTATACCATTGAGGAGGCGTTGGAGCTCAATGCCAAGCAGCCCCGCAAAATAATAATGGATGTTTATACCGATTGGTGCGGTTGGTGCAAGGTTCTCGACCGCAAGACGTTCAGTAACCCTGTGATTGCCAAATATTTGAATGAAAATTTCTATCCCGTAAAGTTCAACGCCGAGCAAACGGGCGATGTGCTATACATGGGAACGTTGTTCAAGAATAAGGGGATGGGCAGTCGGTCGGCGCACGATTTTGTGGTTGCCTTAACACAGGGAAAGCTATCGTACCCCACCATGGTGTTCTTCGATGGCGACAGCAAGCCGCTCACCGTGGTGCCAGGATTTATGGAGGCCAAAGATTTGGAACCTATCTTGGTGTTTTTGCTTGATGATTATTATAAGAAGCAGAATTACGAATCATTTCTGGCAACATTCAAGGGCAGTTTCTGAGCCACGCCTTTGTGCCAAATAAAAAAGGCTGTCAGCGGTTGACAGCCTTTTTTTTGTGTTGTGGAGATGTTATGCTATTGCTGCTGCTTTTGGATGTAGTACATAAGCCCAAGGCGCACATTCTGTATTACGGCCTCCGACGAAAAGGTGCAGCCGCTAACGGCATCCACTTCTGCTTTTAGCGCATCGTTAACAGACAGGCCGTTCCAGCGAACGAGTATTTCCTCGCGTACATCTTCAAAATAGCGTGGGCTTTCGTTGTTCTCCAGAGCCTCAATGCGTTGTACCCTGTTGTCCTTTATATAGATAAGCAACGGGGTTGTGCCGTTGTATCCCATCACGTTAGAACTCAGCGTGGTGGTGTTTATAATGTACTCGCCATGTTTCTTGGTCATAACGCCGTCGCCCATTTGGCAGGCTGTTAGCGTTATTGCACATAATGCTATCTGTAACAGTTTGATTGACTTTGATTTATGCATTGTATTACGTTTCGTTTTAGCGTTGTGCGTTTGGCTTCGTATATCCCGTATAAAGCCAATAATATGGTATAAATCAACCATATATCTTGTTTATGGTTGGGATTAGATGCCCTGCAAAGTTAGTCAATTTTTTTATACGTTGGTTTAGATTCTGTTTTTGAATAGAGTTCTGATATAATTTATTGGTATTCAAGTGTTTGTGTTGTTGGGTGTTGATATTGAACCAAATATCTGGCATCAGTAATCTTAATTTGTTTATCTTTATGCCGCAAAATCAATTCCCAAACAACCAAAAATCTAGCTATAGCTATGAGGAAACCAGTCGCAATTCTGCTTACACTAATCACAGCAGGTACTATGCTATCGTGCAAATCAACCCAAGAGAATCCGCTCCTACAGGCCTACAATACGCCCTTTGGCGTTCCGCCATTCGACCAAATCCGCGTGGAGCATTTCGAACCCGCCATCATGGAGGGTATGCGTCAGCAACAGGCCGAAATACAGGCCATTGTCGATTGCCCCGATGCCCCGACGTTCGACAATGTAATTCTGCCGCTCGATCGTAGCGGGGAGTTGCTGCGTAATGTGATGACTGTGCTTGGAAATATAGATGCAGCCAACACCAATACGGGCATACAGGCCGTAATCAAAAACACAGCTGCCGCGCTGGCCAAGCATTCCGATGACATTAGCATGAACGCAGCTTTGTTTGCCAAGGTTAAGGCTGTGTTTGAGCAGAGCGCCAACAACTCTAATCTCTCGCCAGAGCAGAAGTTGCTCATAGAGAAACGATATAAGCGTTTCGAGCGCGGAGGTGCTAATCTAAACGTCGAACAGCAGGAGAAACTTCGCGCTGTGAATCAGGAACTTTCGATGCTTGCAATTAGGTTTGGCGAAAATCTGTTGGCCGAGAACAACAACTTTTATATCGTGTTGGACAAGGAGGAGGATTTGGTTGGTCTGCCCGAGTCGGCACGCGCCATGGCAGCTGAGGACGCAAAGGCCAGAGGACATGAAAATGGCTGGCTGTTTAGCATCTATAAGACCAGCATGTTGCCTTTCCTAACCTATTCGCAGCGTCCCGACCTCCGTCAGACGCTCTATTCGGGCTACTATAAGAAGGGCGACAATGGTAATGCCAACGACAACAAGGACATCGTTGCGCAAATAGTTCGTCTGCGTCAGCAGCGTGCCGAGTTGCTGGGATTCCCCACTCATGCGCACTATGTTCTTGACCAAAATATGGCCAAAAACCCCGATGCTGTTTACAATTTGCTGAATCAGATTTGGCCACGTGCTCTGAAACGCGCACAGCAAGAGTTGGCCGACATCAAGGCATTGGCCAAGGCCGATGGTATAACCGAGGTGCAGGCTTCTGATTGGTGGTACTATGCTGAGAAAATCCGTAAACAGCGTTACGACCTCGACGAGGAGATGCTTCGCCCTTACCTGTCGCTCGATGCGGTTAAGAACGGTATTTTCGACCTTTCTAATCGTCTATATGGATTGCAGTTCAAACTGTTGAAGGACATCCCCGTGTATCATCCCGAAGTGGAGGTTTATGAGGTGCTTGAGTCCGACGGCCAGCATTTGGGACTGCTCTATCTCGACTTTTTCCCACGCGAGAGCAAGGGCGTGGGTGCTTGGTGCACCTCATTCCGCGACCATGGCTACAAAGCCGATGGTACGGAGCAAAAGCCCATTGTGTCAATTGTTTGTAACTTCACCAAGCCAACGGCTTCCACGCCTTCGTTGCTCACCTTCGACGAGACTGAAACCTTCTTCCACGAGTTTGGCCACGCGCTGCACGGCCTGTTCTGCAATGTTCCCTACGAGGGACTGAGCGGTGTACCCCGCGACTTTGTTGAACTTCCTAGCCAGATTATGGAGCACTGGGCAAGTGCTCCTGAGTTCCTCAAGCTATACGCTAAGCACTATCAGACGGGCGAGCCTATGCCCGACGACCTGATTGCCAAAATGTCGGCCAGTGGCTATTTCAATCTTGGCTTCACCACCACCGAACTTATGGCAGCCTCGCTCCTCGACATGGACTATCATACCCTAACGGCCGACAAGGCTAATATTGCCGATGTTGTTGCTTTTGAGAAGACAGCAATGGACAAAATAGGCCTGATGTCGGAGATACTGCCTCGCTATCGTAGCACCTATTTTTCGCATATATTCGGAAGTGTAATGGGCTATTCGAGCGGCTACTATTCCTACACCTGGTCGGAGGTACTCGATGCCGACGCCTATCAGGCATTTGTTGAAACGGGCGATATTTTTAATCGTGAGGTTGCCACTCGTTTCCGCAACTGTGTGCTTTCTAAGGGCGGTTCCAAGGATGTTATGCAGCTTTATGTCGATTTCCGTGGCAAGGAGCCT
>JAFWUG010000017.1 GCA_017524185.1 Bacteroidales bacterium | reverse complement strand
TCCATTTAGCCCTGCGTTGTAAGTGAGGTCGTAAGTAGCGTCGGTTGAGAGTACAAAGTTTGCAGTAATGGTTGTATCGTTCTGTATGTTAATGTCTTGACGCGGGTTGCTTATGTTAAAGTCGCTCCAATTTAGGAATTTGTAGCCGTCATTGGGCTGCGCCTCAACCACAGGACCATCTTCGCCTGGAGAAACTACGCTATCAACTTTTGATTCGCCATTAACTCTACCGTTGGGGCCTGCACCGTATGTGAGTTTTTTCGTTATGCTGAGTAGTGTGAAATAGGCGGTGATGGTGATGTCGGCTTGGACGTTTTTTGCCATGTGCTGCTTATCGACGACGGAAGTGCCATCGCTCCAACGATTAAGTACATAGCCTGAATTGGGCTGTGCTGTTACTGTTGGAGCATTGTGACCTTCAGAAACAAGATAAGAAGTAACAGGGTCGCCCCAAGCATCAACAATGCTGCCAGGTCCATCAGTTGCGTAGGTTACGGTGTATGATGGATAAAAAAGCCAACCGTGCCATTTTACTAAGCCATTAGATTCGTTTCCTCCATTTGCTGGTTTTGAATAGTTTCTTTGTGCTGTTTTTAGGGCCTCTCCTGCTAAAGGGGTACCATTTGCATCGACAAAGATTAGTTGGCGATTTTCTGGAATACTCATAAATGCATTAGCTAATACTGTTGGTGGATTTGACCCTGTTTTCATAGAAACAAAATTAGAGCATCCAGCAAATGCAGCCTGATTTATAGTTGTTATTTGGGGTAAAGTAATCTCTTCTAATATGTTATTGTTCATGAAAGTTTCGATTCCAATTACAGTAACATGTGGTAATTCAATATTTTTTATCTTTATATCTTTAAAAGCTCGTGTGCCTAATTGTTGTAAATTCGCAATATACAGTTTATTCATTCCTTGTTTTGGTAAATAATACTGAGTATTAGTGGGTTGGTTGGGCATATTTGCAACTGAAGTAACAGTTTGTTGAATAATGAATGATGTTAATTGGGTAAATTTAGAGTTACCGCTACCATCCAACATCGAAGTCCAATCCGCAGTAGTCCATGTCCCCGCCGTAACTTCTAGCGAGGTGATGCTGCTATAGTTTATAGTGGAATACCCTGCATTTGAGAGTGCATTTTCAAGGCTAGAACCCTGTTGTTCGCTCCCTCCATTGACTTTAATTTTTAACGTTTGTGCCTGACCCACGACTGCCCAAAGGGTAATCAGGGTTAGAAGGTAGAATTTTCTCATGATTGTATGTTCTGTTTGGTGTTACAGGTGGAGAGTCGCACCCCCATGGGCGTTCGGAGAGCGAAACGCCTGTCAGTGTGTATGTTTGTTGCTTGACCATAGGGGTGGGATTATTATGCAATTATACGAATTTTATTGTAAATGGTGGCCACTTAATCGAGTTTTTTCTACTGATTTTGGAAAAAATTCGACATAAAGCACCAACTTGCTGACTAATGCACGACGAGCATCCGTGCAGAAGTGGTGTGCGAGTGTGTAAATAAACTGAAAATGAGTTTTTTGCGCGTGCTGTTGCGTTTTTGCGAGGTTTCCCTATGGTTTGGTGCATCAACGCCCCTTTATGCTATCGAGCCTAATCTCGAGGCGTAGGGGTTGGTAGGGCTGCACTGCGGGTGTTTCGGAGCCTTGTTTGCCATAGCAGAGGGGTGAAGGGGCAATCACCGTGGCGGTTTGGCCTGGGTGCATCTGTTGCAGTGCGAGCATCAGTGCGGGTAGCGGTTGGGCTACAGGCATCAACGTGTTGGGTTGGTTGGTGCTGTGGAGGGTGTTGCCGTTGGGAAGCGAGTAGTTGAACCATGCATACACCGAGTCGGTGGGCGAGGGGAGGGGGCTGGAGGTGGCTGTGCCTGTGATGGCTATGTACATGCCGCTGGTGTCTGGAGTTAGGCCGCTTAGGTCGAGGCTGGCCAGCAATTGTTGTTCGCGTATTATGCCGGGACCATTTAGGTAGGCTACCTGTACGGTGTAGGCAATGGTGCTCCAGGGTGGAATCACCCCAAACCAATCGCCACCGTAGGCATAGCTTGGGTTGCAGAAAATTTGGGCTGTTTCGCCCTGGCGGCATAGCAGCAGTCCGTTGTGTAGGCCTTTGGCAAAATTGTCGTCGCCCATAACCATGCGCAGGGGTTGGGTGCTGCGCTGTAGTCCCGCTTGGGTGGCCACTTCGGCTACATTGGTGTCGAACACCACATCGGAGCGAAACACTTGTCCCACGTACCAAAGCAGCACGGTGTCGCCAATGTTCACCTGGTAGCCCCACGAGGGGGTGTTGGTGAGGTGGTAAACGCCGTGTTCGTAGGTGTAGGGCTTCGATCCCAAATAGTTCTCAATCTGTTTGTCGGCCTCCTCGGCTTTGGTGAGTTCGGTGGATTTGCCGCACGAAACAGTTAGCGCGACCAGTGCGGCTATTAGTGTGGCAAGGCTATGTGTTTTGAGGCGTGGCAAGGCGAGCGGATTTTTCTATTCGGTAGGTGTTTGAGGGCCGCGTTGCACATCAACCACTTCCACCTCGAACAGCACCGAGGTGAATGCGGGAATCAGTCCGTTGGAGTTGCCCTCTTGGCCAAAGGCCATGTTTGATGGGATGATGAGCAGTGCGCGTTCGCCTGGTCCCATGGAGCCCAAAGCCTCTTCGATGCCCGGAATCACTTGCCATTTCTCGCCATAAACAAAAACGAAAGGCTCGTGACGTTTGCGGGTTGAGTCGAAAATTTTGCCGTTCATGAAACGCCCCTCAAAGTGCACTGTGATGGTGTCGCCAATGGAAATGCGCGGCTCGTTGTTGCTTTGCTGGGGGATGATGTATAGCCCTGATTCGGTTGGTGTTACGTCGATTTTTTCGCCCTCGATGTATTGCTTGATAATAACCTTTTCGTATTCGCCAAAATCTTCGATCCACGACAGGAATGCTTCTTTTTCGCGTTCGAATTCGCTCTCGGTCATTATGTCGAGCATTCGCATGTCGATGCGTATGTACTCATTGTCTTTCAGGAATTTGGGCATATCCGTTTCGAGAGTTTTCTCAAAGAATGGTTTTGCGGCTATGTAGAATATGCCGCTATCGCCTTGGGTGAGCATCATAAAGCACTCGTCGATGGCACCGGGGTAGGGCGGTTCGTTAATCTGCAACTGTCGGGTGCCGCTAAAGAATAGCGAGTCGGCTATGGTGCGATAGGCAATTTGTATGGTAACGTAGTTGCCGGGTAGGGCTTTGTTGAATCCTTCGCCCAGTGCCACCAGTTTGTGGTGTATGCCTGTGCGGCTCACAGTGCAGCCCGGGAACTGGTTGGAGGCGTTTTTGCATCCCACAAGGGTGCATAGCATCGCAATGGCGGTGGTTATTTGCTTTAATCTCATTGCTGAGGGTGTGGTTGTGGGGGTAAAGGTAGCAATTTTTGATGCTATGCAATGGTTTTAGGCCGTTTTTTTTGAAGCCAAGCGTTCTATAAGCACAATGCAGCCCACGCCTATAAGCATTAGCGCGATGGCTAAGGCTGTTTGGGCGGGCAGTTGTGTTTGCAGTTCATAGGTGCCGGGCAGCACATTCGACTCAACCTCCATAAGCTTTGTTTCGATAATGGTGGGCATGGTTATTTTCCACGGCCACACCTTGTTGAGCGAACCCAGCATGAATCCGGTGAGCGTGGCCACGGTTAGCCCCTTGTGGTGCTTGAGCAGCCACGACAGGGCGTGCGAAAAGGCTATAAGGCCAATCACTGCGCCAATGGCGAATACGGCTATAACTGACAGTTGCAGGTCGGCAATGGCGTTCATCATGAAGTGGTATTTGCCCAGCAGCAGCAGGATGAAACTGCCCGAAATGCCGGGCAAAATCATGGCTATAATGGCAATTGCTCCAGACAGGCATATAAACCACAGTGTTTCAGGTGTTTGTGCGGGTGCACTCACCGTAATCAGGTAGCCTATGGCGGCTCCCAGCGTGCAGCAAAGTGCCGACGACCATCCCCAGCGCGGCACGGTTTTGGCCACATACCATGCCGAGGCCAGTATCAGCCCAAAAAAGAATGCCCAAATTAGCACGGGATGGTTGGTCAGCAGGTATTTCATAAGCTTGGCCAGCGATAGAAAGCTGATGCCAATGCCCAGCACCACGCACACCAAGAATCGCAGATTTATGGCATCGGCGAATTGGCGTAGGCCGCCCTTGCGGAACGGCAGCAGCAGGTTGCGCGGCGTGATGGATTTTATGGAGTTAATCAACTCCTCGTAAATTCCAGTTATAAAGGCAATTGTGCCACCTGATACGCCAGGCACAACATCGGCTGCGCCCATGCCCATACCTTTGAGTATGAGCGTGATATAGTCCTTTGGTTGCCTCATCGGCCTATTGCTTTAGGTTTTCGGGCAGATGCATAAAGAAAGTGTCGCCGCGCAGACCAAGGCGTAGGGTTTCGAGGGCAATGGCCTCGTTGGTGGCTATGTTGCCCAGATTCACCTCGGCTCCCAGTTGCTTGATGAACCATGCCTGCTGCGATTTTAGCGGAGCTTCCCAAATCACATTGTCCATGCCCACGTGCTGGGCTATGTCGCCAATGAGCTTGGTGTTGGCCGAGTGGTCGTTGTTGTAGATGCCAGTGTTGCCGCTTTCGCGGGCTTCGGCAATCACCTTCCACGCGCCCTGCTTCAGTTCTTCGGCCATCATGCGCACCCACTCGTTGTCGGGAATCACCACGTTGGCCTGCTTCGAGCCAACCTCTGATATAACGGTGTAGCGTTTGGCCAGCTGTGCAATGTAGGCGCATTTTTGCTGGTGGTTCATCTTCATGGAGCCGTCGGAAACCTCCACCAGGTCGAGGCCGAGGCTATCCACAAAGCGCACAAAATCGTCGAACATTCCGCGAATCACAAACAGTTCAAATAGCGTTCCGCCCAGATAGGGACGGATGCCGGCCTGCTTGTAGAGCTCAATTTTTTCGCGTAGCTTGTTGGTGATGAGCGATGTGCCAAAGCCCAGTTTCACAAAGTCGATGTATTCGGCACTTGCGTCGGCCATGTTGGCGGCTTCGTTCAGGCTCAAGCCCTTGTCCATAACCATGGTTAGTCCTTTTTGGCGTGGTTTGGCAGAGCGCTGGGGTATGAATGGAAGATTGAAGTTCATTGTTTATGAAGATTTATGTGTGTATTGTGCTGGATTTTAGGCAGATATTGCGCTTAGGGCATCCACTTCGCGCTGCATTTTCTGCATCAGGGTGTCGCTAATGGGCACCAGCGGTAGGCGCAACACGTTTTGGGCTATGCCCAAGCAGGTCATCGCCGCTTTTATTCCACACGGATTGCCCTCGGCGAACAGCAGGTCGATGAAATGGAGTAGCTGGCCATGCAGCACGGCGGCATCGGGGTAGCGTTGCTCACGCGCAAGCGCAATGAGCCGAGCAAAGTGCTGTGGGAAAGCGTTTCCAAACACCGATATAACCCCATCGGCACCAATTGCCAGTTCGGGCAGTAGCAGGTTGTCGTCGCCCGAAAGCACCACAAAATCTTTGGGCCTATCGCGCAATATGTATCCCATCTGGGATATGTTGCCCGAAGCTTCCTTCGCGGCAACTATGTTGCGCTCGCTGTGAGCCAGTTCGAGCGTTGTGTCGGCGGTCATGTTCACGCCCGTGCGGCCTGGCACGTTGTAAACAATAATGGGTAAATGGCTATGCTGCGCAATGGTTTTAAAATGCTGAATTATACCGCGTTGCGTGGGTTTGTTGTAGTACGGTGCAACCGACAGCACCGCCTCGATGCCCGATTTGGGCAGCTTGGCTATGGCATCGACCACGGCCTGGGTGTTGTTGCCGCCAACGCCTACAATCACTGGCTTGCGGCCATTGGTGCGCTCAATCACAAAGCGCAGGTAGTTGGCGCGTTCTTGCTCGCTGAGCGTGGCAGGTTCGCCCGTGGTGCCAAGGGCAAGCAGAAAGTCGGTGCCGCCCGCAATCAGGTGTTCTACAAGCCGTTCGGCGGCGGCGTAGTCAATCTTGAAATCCTTACTAAAAGGGGTAATCATTGCTACCCCTAAACCGGTTAGTGTGCGCATATATGTTTGTTCTGTTTGAGTGCTATTTTGTTGTGTTGTTGAGCGTTAGCAGAATATCTGTGATGTCTTTTATGAGCAGAGCCATGGGTTTATTCAGATTGCTGTTCACAATCAGGTCGAACGGGTTGTTGGCGTAGGGTAGGAGCCCCACTTTGCATTGTGCCCGCGAGAGCGAGCTGAGCCAGCGCACGGGCAGCACCTCGTCCACCGATAGGTCTATGAGCAGGTCAAATGATTCATTCACAAATGTTTGTCCTGCTCCTTTGGAGGGAATGCTGAGCCAGTTAAGGGTATCGTTGCCAACGATTTCCACGTCCTTACGCATTAGGAACGAGTTGGGTATCTGCTTGTTGGGATACAGAATGCAGCCCGCTGTGCGTATGCCCTGCTCTGTTAGGCTGTTTTTGAACGCCATGATGTCAGAAAACACCTGCTCCGATGCGGTTTGCGCCACTATACCCACATACTTGGCCGTGTGCAGGTTGTGCACTTTGCGGCTGCGCTGCAGATCATGTTCCAACTGGTTTAGTCGGCGGAGGTATAGTTTGCGCTTCAGGTTGTCTAACATGCTTGCTTGCTTACATTTGGAGCGATTTCCGCATCGCCAATCAACCCTGCAATGTTAGCAATTTATATGCTCACATCAAAGCCTGTTCTTAAAAAATCTATCGCCTTGATGTATCAAATTTTACATACTACCGTATTATTTTCGGGAATACTCAATAGCATGAAACTTAACATCCGCCAAAAGCACATATTCTTTATCCTTGGCTCTACCGCTATTATCTATGCCCTGATTGTGGGCTACATCTTAGTGATTTCGTCGCGCAACCAAAACGCTGCCTTGGAGCGTAATGCGCAATTGGAAACCAAGCACACTGCCGCCAAATTGTCGGAACTGCTAACCACAGAGATGCAGCTGGTTACCACCTTGGGGCAAAGCATGGGGGTCTATGAGAACATGACCGAAAATGAGTGGCAAGATCTTTTCATCGATATGATGAAAAAGGTAGAAGAGCGCAACTCTCATTTATTCGCATTGTGGTGCGGCGTGGAGCTGAGCGCATACGTCCCAGGACATACAAACCCCGGACGAAGGCAGTTGGCCGTGTGGCACGAGCGTGGCGAACTGAAGATAGGCAACCATGTTAAAGGTTTGGAGGGCGATTCGCCCCTCTACGGCATAGCCCGAAGGAGCGATAACGGTTGCGTTTGGGAGCCATACCTCGACAAAGCCGAAGGCGTTGAGGAGCGTATAATGATGATTAGCGTTGTTGCTCCCATCCGCGACTCCAAAGGTCGTTTTGCGGGCGTGGCAGGCTCCGACATTGGACTTCGTCAGCTGCAAAAAATGGTGGAGGAGTTAAAGCCCATCGAGGGTAGTTTGGCTTGCGTGGTGTCTCATGGTGGTATTGTTGCGGCTCACACCATGACCGATTTCATCAATAAGCGTCTCGAAGACGTATTCCCAGGCGAGGTGGAGTTGCACGAGTTATACCAGCGCGTGGCAAGGGGCGACGAGTTTTCTTACATTCGTTTCGATGAAAAAGGCGAGCAGCACACGGTCTTTTTTTGCCCTATATATATAGGTGAAACTGAAGCACCATGGTCCATGTCGCTATCGGTGCCTTTGGCAGTGATACATGAGGCAAGTAAACGCACCATCCGTTTGATATTGATATTTAGTGTTTTAGGCTTTATTGTGCTGGCTACTATTTTGCTTTTGGTGAGCAACAGTATTAGCCGTCCCATAATGCGCATGACACAGAGCCTGAATCGTTTGGCCGATGGCGAGATGTCCGACGACCTAACGCTACAGATGGCCACCGGCGACGAACTTGAGGAGATGGCCAATGCGCTCAATTTTTCGCTTACAGGCTTGAATAGCAAGGCTCGTTTTGCTAAAGCCATTGGCGATGGTGTTTATGATTGTGAGCTGGAGCTGCTGAGCGAGCGCGACGCTCTGGGGCAATCGCTTATACAGATGCGTGATAATCTTCGCCGCGCCTCCGACAAGGAGGCCGTTCGCCGCTCCGATGCCGAGCGGGCGGCTTGGGCCAACGCTGGTCATGCCCGTTTCGGTGAGTTGCTCCGTCAGCATAGCGACGATTTGCAGAAACTCTGCGACGGTGTGGTTGCCGAAATGGCCAACTATGTGGGAGTGAATCAGGTAGGGCTTTTCCTCCAGGCCGACGAACCCGACGAACGGGGCGAAATGCACTATGAGCTGCACTCCACCTTTGCATGGAATCGCAAGAAGCACATGCGCAAGGACATAGGAGAGGGCGAGGGGCTTGTTGGGGCTTGTGTGCTCGAACGCGCTCCCATCTACATGACCGATGTACCTGATAACTACATAACCATCACCTCGGGGCTTGGTGAGGCTTCGCCCCGTTGCCTGCTGCTGGTGCCGCTCAAAACCGACGACGAGGTGGTGGGCGTAATAGAATTGGCATCGTTCCGAGTCTTAGAACCCCACGAAACCGATTTTATAGAGCGTGTGGCCGATAGTATGGCTGGTACAATACGCAGCGTGAAGGTGAATGCTCGCACGCGTGAGTTGCTCGAACAGTCGCAGGTGCAGGCCGAGGAGATGAAAGCGCAGGAAGAGGAGATGCGCCAAAACATGGAAGAGCTGCAGGCTACCCAGGAGGAAATTGCCCGCAAAACCGAAGAAATTTCGGGCTTTGTGAACTCCATACAGAGCGCATCGTTTGTGGTTGAGTATGATACCAATGGTACAGTTATAGATGTGAACGAGGCCTATCTCCTGCTGGCAGGTAAGAGCCGCAGCGATGTGATAGGTAAGCATCACAGCGATTGGCTAACGCTCACACCAGAACAGCAGCAAGGGTATTCGGAGTTTTGGGACGATTTACGCGCTGGCCATAGCCGCAAGCAGCGTACGTTGGTAACGCTACAGGGACGTGAAGTGGAGCTGCTCGAGGTATATATCCCTGTGCATGATGGCGATGGACATGTGATTAAGGTGATGAAGCTTGGTTTCCGTCAAAGCGAATTTGAGAAAAACAAGTAGCTCTATATCCCATGGGGTTTTTAGAGATAGTATTGCTGGGCTTGGCCTTGTCGGCTGATACGTTAGCAGTTTCGGTTTCGTGCGCGTTGGCTCACCCCAAACTGCGTACTGCGAGCGTTATGCGAATAGCCATCATTCTTGCTCTATTTCAGGGACTTATGCCGCTGGTGGGTTGGTTTTGCGGAACGGCCATACGCCCCGTTGTGGGATCGATTTCGGCATGGGTGGCATTTGCCCTACTGCTTGGCGTGGGCGGAAAAATGCTTATCGATTCGCTGCGTGATGCTGAGCGGCAAACAGCCATTGACCTGCTGCGCACACGTACATTGCTGGTCATTGCGCTGGCCACAAGCATCGATGCGCTTTCGGTTGGACTTGGTTTAGCGTTGGTTTCTATAAACATATTGGTCGCCATTTCCGTAATAGGATTTGCAACCTTTGCCGTGGCTGTTGTTGGACTGTATTTCGGGAACGCTTTGACCCGCATAAAGCGGCTGAACACCGGAGTGTTGGCGGGCATAATTTTGATTGGCATAGGCTGCAAAATACTTTACGAACATTTAATCACGTAGTAAACCATATAAGTATAGCATGACACTTGACCCTACGCCACTAAACCTCCCATTTAGGCTTCTTCGCACCGCGCAGGCCATGCGGACCGCTGTGTCGCGTCGGTTGGAGCAGGCTTTTGGTGGCGATTTCAGTGCTGACTATTGGTTTGTGTTAGAAACGCTTCTGCGCTGCGGCGACATGTGTCAGGCCGATTTAGCCCGCGAACTCAATCGCGATGGAGCGTCAATCATGCGCACGGTGAACAGCATGGAACGCATGGGCTTGCTCACCGTAGTAAGAGACAGCCGGCGCAACATAGTAAAACCCACGTCCATGGCTATTGATTTTATGCCCAAAGCACAAAAGGCCGTGGAGCAGGCTATTAGCGAGCCAATTGGGAATTTGAATACGTTTGAGATTAACGAACTCTCACGAATTTTAGACAGCATCTTCAACTTATACTGACACCATTATGAGAAGACCAACGCTATTCATCGCTCTATTTTTAATTGTTACAGCCATGTCGTGTAAGCAAGACAATCCGCTTTTGGCCGATTTCGATACGCCGTTTCAAACGCCACCGTTCCATCTGATTCGTCCAGAGCACTATAGGCCTGCCGTTGAGGCGGCTATTATTGAGGCGCGAGCCGAGGTTGAGGCCATTGCCAACAACCCGCAGCCGCCCACATTCGATAATACGCTTGCAGCCCTCGACCGCAGCGGTAAACGCCTAGATGTGATTAGCGAAATACTTTTTAATCTGAACGAGGCCGAAACCAATGCAGCCCTTCAGGCTGCCGTGCGTGAGGTGTCGCCCTTGCTCACCGATTTTTCAAACGACATCAATCTGAATCCCAAACTGTTCGAGCGGATTCGTGCGGTTTGGGATGCACGCGATACCTTGGGGCTAACCACCGAGCAGGCTGCTTTGCTAACCAAAACCTATCGTGGTTTTGAGCAAAACGGTGCTTGTCTCGACGAGGCAAGCAAGGAGCGTTTCCGCGAAATATCGCGTCGTTTGGCCGATCTATCGCTGCAATTTAGCGAGAACGAGTTGGCCGCCAGTAATGCTTTTGTGCTGCATCTAACCGACACTGCCGAACTGGCTGGTCTGCCCGCCAGCCTAATATCTGCCGCTGAGTTAACCGCTAAGGAGCGCGGATTGGAGGGATGGGCTATCACTCTCGACTATCCCATGTATATGCCATTCCTGCGCTATTCCGAGCGTCGCGACCTGCGCGAGAAGCTCAATCGCGCCTATGGTAGTCGCGGTTTGACCGAGGGTGAGCATTGCAATCAGGCCATTGTTAAAGAGATTGTTGCGCTAAGAATCGAGAAAGCCAATCTGTTGGGGTGTAAAACCTACGCCGACCTTGTACTACAGCAGCGCATGGCCGAAACGCCTGCTGGCGTATTCGCTTTGGAGCAGCAACTGCTTGAGGCTTCGTTGCCGGCTGCACGTCGTGAACTGGCTGAAGTTCAGGAGTTTGCAAAAACGCTTGGATTCACTGAGACGCTGGAGCGTTGGGATTGGCCATACTACTCATATAAACTTAAAAATGCCCGCTACGACTATGATGAGGAAGAACTGAAGCCATACCTATCGCTCGATAGCGTGGTGAAGGGAGTGTTCTTGCTGGCTAATAAGCTCTATGGGCTAACTTTCGTACCCAACAATAACATTCCTCTCTATCATCCCGATGTGCGTACATACGAGGTGTATGATGGCGATCGTTTGATGTCGATACTTTATCTCGACTTCTTCCCCCGCGAAGGCAAGTCGGGTGGTGCTTGGAAAACCACTTTCCGGTCGCAGTATAAGGACGGCGACACTGATGTTCGCCCCTTGGTGTCGATTGTTACGAACTTCACCAAGCCAACGGCTAACGAGCCAGCACTGCTCACTTTTAGTGAGTTGGAGACCATGCTCCACGAGTTTGGCCATGCACTGCATGCCATGCTTAGCGAGTGTACCTATCAGGCCGTGAGCGGCACGGCTGTATATCGCGATTTTGTTGAACTGCCCTCGCAGATATTGGAGAATTGGGCAACCGAGAAGGAGTATTTGGATCTGTTTGCTGTGCATCATAGCACGGGCGAGCCAATGCCCCAGGAATTGGTTCAAAAGGTGATTGCTAGCCGTAATTTCACTGCAGGCTATCTCTCGTTGCGTCAGATTGGCTTGGGTTTGCTTGATATGGCTTGGCATACGGTTGAGAAGCCCGTGGAAATATCGGTAGAGGAGTTCGAGAAGCAGGCAATTGGACACCTCGATGTGCTGCCACCTACAGCTGGTATTGGTACCAGCGCATCGTTTGGCCACATTTTCGCTGGCGGCTATGCAGCGGGTTACTATGGCTATAAATGGGCCGAGGTGCTCGATGCCGATGCGTTCGAACTGTTCAAGCAGCGTGGTATATTCGACAAGGAAACAGCAAAGTCGTTCCGCGACAACATTCTGTCGCGCGGCGGTAGCGAACACCCTATGGTGCTATATACCCGATTCCGTGGGCATCAGCCATCGGTCGATGCGCTATTGGCCCGTAGCGGACTGAAATAAAAAGGCATTTAATGCTGCTGTTTTTGGTGCGATTATTAAAAAACACTACCTTAGCAGCGCAACGAAATTCAAAGTAAATCGACGAACATGGATAATAATAACAATAAATCGATTAACATCGAGCTGAATGAGGAGGTGGCGCAGGGCGTCTATTCCAACTTGGTGGTGATAACGCACTCATCGTCAGAGTTTGTGCTTGATTTTGTGAGGGTTATGCCAGGTTTGCCCAAAGCGCAGGTAAAATCGCGGGTAATACTTACCCCCGACCATGCAAAACGCTTGCTGCTTGCCATGCAGGACAATTTGGCCAAGTTTGAGGCCAACATGGGGCCAATCAAATTGGGCGAGAATCCGCAAGAGCAGCCCCTTCCGTTTCCCATGAATTTTGGCGGTAAGGGAGAGGCATAGCCACCACAATGGTCCATGGCGCAGGAGATTGAGCGCAAATTTTTGGTGCAGGGTGAATATAAACACCTGGCATCTAAGGTTGTACGTATATCGCAGGGATTCCTGAATAGTGCGCCCGAACGCACTGTGCGTATCCGTTTGGCGGGCGATAGGGCTTATCTCACAGTTAAGGGCAAGAACAGTGGGGCGTCGCGCTTTGAATGGGAGCAATCAATTCCTTTGGCCGAAGCCCAGCAACTGTTAGCCCTGTGCGAACCTGGTGCAATTGAAAAAACGCGATATTACGTTCCTGTGGGTAAGCATCTGTTTGAGGTGGACGAGTTCCATGGCAACAATCAGGGATTAACGCTGGCCGAGGTGGAACTTGCGTCGCCCAACGAACCCTTTGAACGCCCCAGTTGGCTTGGTTTAGAGGTTACCAATGATTCGCGCTACTATAACTCCATGCTCGCGCGGCATCCGTTTGCCCTTTGGGACAATTGAACAGTGTATGGTTGGTTCACATGATAGACCATAGCATAAAAATACACGATAGGTTCACGCTCGAGCTCAAGCTTGGTCTGCTGAGTAGTCAGCAACCGAGCGACCGGTTTGCGGTTAAGCTATGGCTATTCATCCCCAACACGCTCGACATCAACCGCTATACCTATCCCAAGGCCGATTTCTATCGCGACCTGAAAACCTACACCCGCCTTATCACTCCATCGTATTCGCTGGCCGACCTGGCCGCCACCGATAGCCCAACTTTAGTGGGGCTGGAGAGCGCGATAGCCGCGCTGGGGCAGGAGCCGTCGGCGCATCATCAGGCGCAATACGAGTATCATGTCAAGATGTTCGTGTCGGCTCTCAAGAGTTCGTTGCGCGAAACCCACGTGCAGCTTACCTCGCAAGTTGCGGCACAGCCCATAGCCGATAGCCTGAGGGCTATCATAAATCGATACAGGGATCAGCATTCTAGTCTATGCGCTTTGCCGCAGTCCGATGCTATGCTTAGATTCTATCGATTTGGCGACGAGTATATGAGCAATCTGATTGAACTCTACTCGTTCAAAATCATACAGTCGGTGAATATGGTGCAAGGCGGCTCGCAGCTCAAAGAGATGTTGTTGAGCATCATCGACGACGAAATGCGTTACCGTCGAGAGCAGGGCTACGATTTGATTGACCCTCATAACAAGCAACGCAATCACGACTTTGTGTTCCGCATGGGTATGCTCAAAAAATACGCCGAGAGCCATTTGTATATGAACATACGCAAGCGGCGCGATGGCATATTGGCCGAGCATGTGCTCTACAGCATAGCGGCTGGCATCAGCATGGTGGTGGCCACGGCCATAGCATTTTCGTTTCAGCGGCGCTATGGCAATTTCACCATGCCGCTGTTTGTGGCTTTGGTGGTGGGCTACATGCTCAAGGATCGCATAAAGGAGTTGGCCCGCTACTATTTTGCCCACCGCATGGGTAGCCGCTATTTCGACCACAAAATCGATATGGAGATAAGCGGCATTAAATTGGGATGGTTCAAAGAGACCATGGATTTTATTCCGCCAGCAAAAGTGCCGCAGGCAGTGCTACAGCGTCGCGGTAAATTGCCTATTGTTGAGGTCGAAAGTAGGGTGAATGCCGAACAAACGCTGCTCTATCGTGCTAATGTTAGCCTAACCACGCCCGCACTGGCTGCGCTCAGTCCATACCCAATCGATGGCATAAACTCCATAATTCGTTTCAACGTGTCGAGCCTGCTTAGAAAGGCCGATAACCCCGAGTTTCCGCTTTTCTATCCCGATAGGGACACTCCGCAGGGCTATCGTATTGTTGCAGGAGAGCGTATGTATTACTTGAATCTTGTCTTACAATTCAAACATAATGGTCGTCAAACCTTAGTGCCATACCGCATAGCGTTCAATCGCAACGGGATACATAGTATTGAATCAGCAGAAAATGCTTGAAAATTTTTGCTGCTACGTATCTTTGGCGCGTTATTTGACGTAAGGGAGGTATGGCAATATAGTACCCCAAAACATCGTGGAGTATGATTGCTTGGATAAATATTTGATTTATTGTTGTTTACAGCAATATATATTATGTTGAAACGATACGCGCTACCGACCATTTTCTTGCTGCTGCTAACGCTCACTGGCGCAGCACAAGAGCCAGATGACCCTCAGGTGATGCTGCCCGAGGACAGGAGCGCTGTGTTGTCGGACACTACGCTCAAGCTCGATACCATTATCATGGGTCCCAAGAAACCAGCCCCCAAGCCGCGTAAGCCCAAGCCGCCTTTCCCTAAGGGTTGGGTGATGGTGGAAAACAACGGGCTGCATGGTTTCATAACTGCCGAGGGTAAGGTGATTTTGAAGCCGCAATACTCCAAAATAGAGGCTTTTGGCACCATACAGCGCGGTTGGGCATTGGTTGAGCGCGATGGCAAGCAGGGGTTCATCAATGAGGAGGCCAAAGAGGTGGTGAAACCGCAATATACCAAAATTGGTAAGTTTGGCGAGTTCCACAAAGGTTGGTCGCAGGTGGAGCGCGATGGGCTAATCGGATTCATTGGCACCGACGGCAAGGAGATTGTAGCACCGCGATACAATAAGGTACACCCGTTTGGCGAGTATCACCGCAATTTGGCCAAGGTTGAGAAGGATGGACTTTTAGGCTTTATTGTGATTAGCGGTGAGGTGGGTGCTGAGCCCGTATATACCAAAATCGATTCGTTTGGTGTATATCAAAAGGATTGGGCATTGGTTGAGAAAGACGGGCTATATGGCTTTGTGAATGGCGGCGGCGAGGAGGTGGTGAAGCCTATCTACCAAGAGATTGGCCGCTATGGTGAGTACCAAAAGGCATGGGCTTTGGTGAAGCGCGAGGGCCTGCTTGGTTTCATCGACACCGAGGGAAAGGTGGTGGTTAAGCCGCAATACTCAGAGATTAACCGCTTTGGCGAGTATCAGAAAACTTGGGCGCTGGTGCAGCGCAATGGCCTATGGGGATTCCTCGACAATATGGGCAAAGAGGCCGTAAAGCCGCAGTATAAGACCATTGAGTTCGGCGAAGAGCTGGAGAAGTATAAGGGCGAGAAGAAATAGGGGAGGTGTTGGTTTTGTCCTTTAAAACGCTTGTCGACATGCATTGTTTTAGCGATGAATATTTGGCCGATGGGTTGCTGCACGAATACGGTTTTGAAATAAGGCCAGAATAGCGATGGATGTTTTAGTTGTGGGTCTTGGCGTTATTGGTGCTACGTATGGCTATTTGTTCAAGAAAGCGGGGCATAGGGTTGAGCATTTTCTGCGCAAGGGAAGCCCTAAGGCTTCGATTGGGCGGTTGAATGTGGATTTGCTCGATGGTCGCATCAACGCTAAGGGCGTGGCTGTGAGCGATGTTTACAACGTTGAGCATTGCTCCAGGAAGCACTATGACCTTATCTTTGCCAGCGTTCCATCGGGCGGCTGGAGCGGAGTAGCGAAAACGCTTGTGGATGAGGGGATAAGCGGCATGGTTTTGCTTTGTAGCGGTATTTGGGACGAACGCTCAGCTGTGTCGGAAAGGTTTGGGCAGAACTACGTTTTGGGCTATCCCGTTGCAGGCGGTAATATTGTTGGTAACACGCTTACTTGCTGTGTTTTCGACCATTTTATGCTGGGGCGCGGTGAGCGTGCGGCTATTGCCGATTGTGCTCAGTTGGAATCGTTGTTTGGGAGTTGTAGCATCAAGCTGGAGCGACCCCATGATATGCTGGAGTGGATATGGTTGCACATGGCCATAAACGCAGCGGTGGTTGCTGTTGCGGGGAAGCACGGTAGCATAGCCGACACGGCGGCTTCGGCCGAGGGGCTGATGGATTCGAGCGCAAAGCTGGCCGAGGCTGTTCGGACCATTCGAGAAACGGTGGCTATTGTGGCTGCGCGGGGCGTGTGTTTGCGCAACTATCGCAATGAACTGTGGGCCTATCGGTTGCCCACGTGGCTGTCGGCACCGTTGATGAAGCGGATGTTCCGCAACAACATCATGACGCGCAAAATAATGACGCTACACGGTAACGTGGACGATTTGCGATTTGTTTGTCAGTGTCTATACGATAGCGGAAAGCGATTGGGCATCGACGCGCCAGTGTTCTATGGGGCTGTGGAGACGGTGCTTTGCGGTTAGTAGTTGCTCCCCAACCATCGGGCGAGGAACACATCGTTAAGGGTGTAGGTGTTTTTGCCTTCAATGGGGTTTTCGTCGATGAGGTTTTTGTTCACCAAAGCCGCCAGTGAGCGGCTTATCGATGATGGATTGCCCAACCGGTGCTTGCGGGAGAATTGCTGTGATGTAACTTGCGATACCGTACCCTCTTTGGCTATGGCAATAAGGAGATTCCATTGGCCATGGGTTAGCATTTGCTGGTATTGGGCAAATACCATGGCATCGGTTTGTAGGATTTGGTGCGCCGACAATTTTACGAGATCTATGTTCACCTTGTTTGTGGCTAAATTGAACGTTGTGTGGCAAAGCCGTTGGGTGAAGTAGGTGTGTCGTTCTGTCCAGTTTAGTATGAAGTCGATGGCTTCGCTGTCGGTGGTTAGCCCCGCATTGCGGAAGTGCCGTTCTATGAAATCGGCGTAAACATCGTGTTCAATCTTTTGAAGGTGAATAAATTCGGTGCTTCGGTAGAATGGGTTGCGCTCGTTGCTGAAAATGTCGAGCATCATGTGGCGTTTGCTGCCGCAAAATAGAAAGGTTGTGTTGTTTAGCGTTTGTATGATGGTGCGAAGCAAAGCTTCGATGTTAGTTTCGGGGTAGTTGCGTATTTGTTGAAATTCATCGATGGCAAGAAGTACTGGGATATTTTGGCTGTCGAGGAATTTGAGTAGTTCAGCAAGGGTTTGCTGTTGCTCGGCTTCGCTCTGGAAAGTGAGCTGTAGTTGTGGAGAGGCGCTGATTGGGTCGTAGGTGATAATTGGTCGTAACGATTTGATTACTTTGGTGAATTGTTTAACAACGCTACTTTTTTGCGGTATAACTCTAGCGATAGTTGTTGAGATGGTTTTTACAAGGTCTTCGAGCGAGCGTGTGGCAAAAATATCGACATAGATGGGCAGAATGGGTAGTTGTTTGGTGGCAATTTCGTCGAACAGACGGTGGATAAGCCCCGTTTTGCCCATGCGCCGTTGCGCAATGAGGGTGGTGTCGGCGCGCGAAAGGGTGTTTGTAATAAGGCGTTGCAACTCTTTTTCTCGGTCGCAGAAGAGGTGTTTCGATTCGTAGGCTCTAAAGATAAATGGGTTTTCCATGGCCTTTGGTGCTTATGCGTTGTAGCAACAAAGGTAAAAAATAAATCTAAATTCCACAAAATGCGTTTCGCAAAATGCGAAAAAACTACACCAACGGTGTTATTGTGCTGATGTTCAGCTGTTTGCATATGTTTTTATTGCTCTAAGGGTAGTCCTGCTGCCTTGAGGTATAGCGTTTGCTTGAGCATGTAGTCGGCCTTGGCCTCGATTAGTTCGGCTGATGCCTGCTGCCATTGGGTTTGGGCTAGCAGCAGGTTGGTGATGGTTTCGCCGCCCAGTTCGTAGGCATTGCGGCTTAGGCGCAGATGCTCCTCGGCCATGGCCAAAGCCTGTTCCGATAGGTTTATGCGGGTGCGGGCGTCGTTGAGGTTTAGTCGTGCTTGCTCCATTTCGAGCTGCATGAGCTGGCTGTAGCGTTCCAGCTCCATCTCCTTAATCTCCTTGCTGATGTTGGCGGCCTTCATCTTTTGCTGCCCTTCGCCCCAGTGGAATATGGGGATGCTAACCGAGCCCAGTATGGCAAGCCCGTTGGTTTTTAGCTCCATGCCAGTGAGCTTAACACCGCCGAGGAACGAGTAGCCTGCGCTGATTCCTACGAGCGGCATGAAATCGGCTTGCTGGAGCTTGATTTGTTGCTCTTCGAGCTGCACCTGACCGCTGAGCAGACGATATTCGGGGCGTTGACTGATGTCGGCTTCGGATTGGGGTGGGAGGGGAGCGCTGCCGATGAGGCTGTCGGCGGTTTCTATTGGTGAGTTGAGCGGAAGCCCAATGGCGCGGGCCAGGGCCATGCGGGCCAGGGCTAGGCCGTTCTGCGCTTTTTGTTGGTTCAGTTCGGCCTCGTTGCGTTGCACCTGTATTTTGAGCAATTCGCTGCGGTGCTTTAGTCCTGTTTCAACGGCGTTGCGCATCTGTGTGGTGATGGTGTCGAGCAGGGCTACGGCGGTTTGAGCCAGTTTCACTTTTTCGCGTACCGAAACGTAGGTCCAGTAGGCCTCGTCGGCTTCGGCAATGGCATTTTGGCGTTGCAGCGAGGCGTTCTGCTCGGCCAGCTCTACGCCGATGTTGGCCATGGCGTTGGCTGCCCTTATTTTGCCGCCTGTGAATAGCGGCTGTTCGAGGTTTACGCCCGCCATATAGGCTTTTTTTGCCTCGATTTCCATGGGCATATATCCATAGAGTTCAAACAGCGGTGTGCCAGCGGCCACGATGGGGTTGCCCGATGGGTCGAGCAGCAGGTTGGGTTCCATTTGGTTGGTGGCCGGGTTGAATTTGGCGGTGGGCATGTAGATGTCCTTTTTTAGATTGGTGGCCATGTGCGCCAATACGGCGCGTCCGCTGATTTTGGGTAGATATAGTGTGCGCAAAGCCCAACGTTCGGCCTTTTGCTTGTCGATGGTGCGTTCGGCTGAGCGTAGCGTTAGGTTATGCTCTATGGCCATCTGTCGGCATTGAGCAAGGCTGAGCGTGTCGTGGGCAGCGGCTCGCACGTGGGTGAGCAGGACGATGAGCAGGGCGGCTGTCGATATATATAATGAGCTGTTTTTCATTGTTTTAGTGCGATTTTACTTTGTAGAATGCAGCGTAGAGCACAGGTACGAACACGAGCGTAATGAGCGTACCCACAATGAGGCCGCTGATGATTGTAACGGCCATGCTGCAATACATGGGGTCGAACAGTAGCGGGAACATGCCCAGAATGGTGGTTATTGAGGCCATCAGCACGGGGCGTGTACGGGCCACTGTGGCATCAATTATGGCGTGGTAGCGTGTTTGGCCGGCTTTGAGCTGCAGCTCAATTTCGTCGAGCAGCACAATGGCGTTTTTGATGAGCATACCGGCCAGTCCGAATGTGCCAATGATGGCGATAAACGTGTAGGGCTGACCGCTGAGTAGCAGTCCGGGGATGATGCCCACGGCGGCCATTGGTATGCACAGCAGCACGATGAGCGGGCGGCGGGCATCGTTGAACAGCAGCACCAGCAGCAGCACAATGATTATGGCTGTGATGGGTACGAAGCTGAAAACGTTGTGAATGGCAGTGGTTTGTATTTCGTGTTCGCCAATCCATTTCAGGGTATAGCCCTCGGGCAACTCGATGGCCTCAACGGCGGGGCGTATGTCGGCCATAAGCGAAGCGGGGCCATAGCCTTCGCGCACGTCGCATTGTGCCTGTATGGTGCGTTTGCGATCTTTGCGGTTCACTACGGTTTCTTCCCAGCCCACTTTTACCTGGCCGCTAACGGCGCTGAGCGGTACCGAGCGGATGATGCGGTCGCGCAGTTCGTCAACGGTGGTTATTCCGGTGAAAAGCCCCATCACCGCGTCTTTGTTGAGCGCATCGAGGTTGGGAATCATGTTCCAAACGGGGATGTCCGAAAGGGCATCGATCCGAGAGCCATCGGTGTTGCGCAGTTTGAGGCTAACGGGGATGGGCGTTTCGCCATCGTATATTGTTCCGAGCGGTAGCCCGTCGGTGGCGGCCATCAGGGCCAGGGCTATGTCGGAGCGGCTGGTGCTGTTGCGGCGGGCGTCGGCCATCAGGTAGTTCACTTCAACGGATTTGCCCATCGGGTTCCAGTCGTTGCAGATGGTGTGCGGGTCGGCATAGGGTGAGCGTCGCATGATGTCTTCCACCTGTGCGGCCAGATGCTTGAGCACGGCGGGGTCGGGGCCCGAGAATTGCGCCTCTACGTTGTGGCTCGAAGCCACCGAGAGGTTGTATTTGCGGATTCGGACGCGGGCTTGGGGGTAGTTGGTGTGCAGATACTCCTCGAGCTTTGGTTTCATGGCCACCATGGTGGCGTAGCTGTCGAAGTTCACGATTAGTTCGCCGTAGCAGTCGAGCATTTCGCCCATGGGGCGAACCAGGCAGTAGCGCGTGGGCGATTGTCCTTGGCTGCTCACCACCAGCTGCACCTCGGGGAGCGAGAGCAGATAGTCGGCAATCTGTCGCAGGTCGGCGTGTACGCGGTCGGCGTTGGAGCCATCGGGCAGGCGGTACTCGATGTAGGCCTGACTGTAGTTGAAGTCGGGGAAGAATGTACGTTTCACCCTTCCAAGGCTCAAAGCGCATAGGGCGAGCAGCGTTGCCGATACGCTTAGGGTTATGAGTTTGTGTTTTATGCAGAACTCCAGCACTTTGCGCACGGTGCTGTAGGCTGTGCCGCTGTATATTTGGTTTGTGTTTTTGCTTATTTTGCTGGGTTTTAGGAATATGGCCGCAAACAGGGGTACTTGCGTGAGGGCAAGTATCCAGCTGATGGACAATGATATGCATAGCACCACAAAAAGGTCGTGCACGTAGGTTCCAGCGGCATCTTTCGATAGCACGGCGGGTAGGAATGCCGCTATGGCAATGAGCGTTGCGCCCAGTAGCGGCCAGGCGGTGCGTTTGGCAGGCTTGGTGAATGTGCTTTTGCACCGTCCGTGTTGAGCCATGCGCACCAATATGCCGTCGATCACCACAATGGCGTTGTCCACCAGCATACCCATGGCCACAATGAATGCGCCCAGCGATATGCGTTGCATGGTGCCGCCAGCGGCGAGCATGAGCGGGAATGTGGCCAAAATGGTTAGCACCAGTCCGCTGCCTATGATTAGTCCGCTGCGTAGCCCCATGGTGAGCATAAGCACCAGCACCACAATGGCCACCGACATGACGATGTTTACCATAAAATCGCCTATGGCTTTTTTCACCTCTTGGGGCTGGTTGAACACCTTGTGTAGCTCAAACCCAGTGGGCATGGTGCTTTGCAGTTCGGCCAATCGCTCATCGACGCGCTGCCCCAGCGACACAATGTTTTCGCCTGGTTCCATTGATAGCGATATGGCCAAAGCTTTTTGGTTGTTCACGAACAGCGTGTTGTGCAGCGGTTCGGCGTAGCATTCGCGAATGTCGGCAATATCGGATAGTTTAAATACCTGACCATTAGGGCTTTTCACAATGGCTTGGCGTAGGTCGTTGGCCGATTTTATGCGTCCGCCCACATTGATGCGCATCTGCGTGTTGCCGCTAATGAGGTTGCCCGCATAGGAGGCGTTGGTATAGTCCTGGAGGGTTAGCATCACCTGTAGGGGCATAATTCCCAGCTGCGCCATGCGTTCGGGGCTGAGCACAATGTCGATTGCCACGGGCTGTTCGCCGTAGATGGCCACTTTGCGCACGCCATCGACCTGAAGCAGGTTGCGTTTTAGGAATTGCGCCTGTTCGCTCATTTCGCGGTAGCTGTATCCATCAGCGGTCATGGCGTAGAACATGCCGTAAACGTCGCCAATGTCGTCGAACACCATGGGGGCTTGTGCGCCGCTGGGTAGCTTGAGTACGGCCAGGTCGAGCTTGCGCCGTAGGAACTCCCACCGTTGCTGTACTTCGTCTTGTGGTACGGTGAGCTCCAGCATTACATCGATCATCGACACGTTGGCCGCCGATTGCGAGGTGATTTTTGCGATGTCGGCCAGCTCGCTGATGGCATCCTCCAGCACGTTGGTAACCTGCATTTCCACCTCGTGGGCCGATGCTCCGGGGTAGATGGTTATGATTTTGGCCAGCGGTGTTTGTATTTCGGGGTCTTCGAGCTTGCTGATGCTCATGTATGATATGATTCCGCTGGCCACTATGCATAGCAGCGCGAACCAGAAGATGGCGCGTTTCTTGAACACCAATTCCGACAGATGCATCATAGCAATCCTCCTATGTTGGTGGCCGATTTTGGTGGAATGGGCAGCACTTTAAGCCCGTTGCTCAGGCTGTGTACGCCTGCCGTAACAATCTGCTCGTCGCCAGTAAGTCCTTCAGTAATAATTATTTGTCCTTCGGATGTGGGTTTGTCGGGCGTAACGGCCAGGCGTGTGATGGTTGAGTCAGCGGGGTTGAATTGCCAAACGTAGCTTTGGCCATCGGCGTAGAACAGTGCATCGGCGGGAATCGACGTGCGTTGGTCGGCCTCGGGACGATAGGCCACGCGCACGTTCACCTCCATGCCTGGAGCCAGCTGGCGGTTGGCGCGGGGATTGAGGCGGAAAGTCATGGGGTAGAGCCTATTGCTGTTGGCCACCACGTTGTGGCCAATGGGTTCGAGGTCGATGGGGTCGGAGTTGCCTATGCTGGGCGTGCATGTGGTTCGTTCTATGCGGCTGCGCTGCGCGAATAGCGTTGCGGGCACTTCGATTGACACCTGGTAGTATTCCACGTTGATGAGCGAGGCCACGGGCATTCCAACGCCCACCAGTTCGCCTGGGCGGTAGTTTATGCGCTGTATGTAGCCGTCGAATGGGGCGTAGAGCTTGGTGTCGGCCATTTGGTCGTTGGCGTGCTTGAGTTTGGCCCCGATGAGCAGTTCGCCCGCCACGGCTTTTTGGTAGTCGGCCTCGGCCACGCTCTGCCTCTCGTAGAGGGCTTTCACGCGGTTAATTTCGTCCATCGCCTTATCGTACTCGGCTTGGGTTGCGGCAAGCTGTAGGGCGTAGTCGCGGGGATCCATTTCGGCCACCAGCTGGCCCTTGCGCACCTGCTGCCCCTCCGACACCAGAATGCGCATGATTGCGCCACCCACCTTGAAGGCCATGTTCACCGATTGCGCTTCCTTCACCACGCCCGAGAAGTCGGCCTCTTCGATGGGCGCACAGCGTTGCACGGCTGCAATTTTAACGCGATACGATGGCGCTTGATAGGATGGCTTGCTACCGTTGCAGGCGGCGATAAGGAGTGCTGCTAAAAGCGCGAGGGTGAATGTTGTAGGGGGTACTGAGCGAAATTTCATGGTGAATGTTGGTCAGAAAATAGAGTGTCAAATATACGCATAAAGAGCGTATGTTGTTTAGAGTGTGTATAAATTACTAATTGACTCAGCTCTCGCCACGAGTCCCCCCCGAACCGTATCAACACCACCAAGAGCCGCTACAAGGGCGAGGATTCGAGCGAGGAGATTAACCGATTGTGATAGCCAATGCATCTGAAAATTGAAAAAATCTGGATAACCTCCGATGCCGTTTGCATTCGCGCAAGCGATGGGCGCGAGCTAGCAGCGCTGTAGAACGCTCAGTTTGTGTGCAATGCAGCGCATACTGCAATGCATATCGTTCCGAAAATGCCAAAAATCGGAACAATATGCGTATATTTGCGGTGTAAAATGAGCAATATCGGAACGATATGGAATACATAACCGTTAGCCAGGCCGCGCAGAAATGGGGCATCTCAACGCGTAGGGTGCGTCTGCTCTGCGCTCAGGGACGCATTGCGGGGGTGGTACGCAGGGGCAACCTCTACAATATCCCCGCCGATGCCCCACAGCCCGCCGATGCCCGCACCTACGCCAAGCGCCGCAGCCGCCAGTCGTACACCCCGCTGCTGGAGCAAATCGACGAATACAGTCGGCAACTTTCGGCTCTGCGCCCGCTAACCCCCGCCGAAACCGAAGCCTTGCGCGAAGTGTTCTTGGTGGAGCATACCTACCACAGCAACGCCATTGAGGGCAACACGCTCACCCTGCAGGAAACCGCCCTCGTGCTGCAGGGCATCACCATCGACCAAAAGCCGCTGAAAGACCACCTGGAGCTGGTGGGCTACAAGGAGGCGTTTGAGTTTGTGGAAACCCTCGCAAAAGAGCGCAAGCCGTTGGCGTTGAGCGACATACTCGACATACACCACATAGTTCTCTCGCATAGGCGCGAGGACAGGGGACGGCTGCGCCGTGTGCCAGTAAGGATTGCGGGCGCGCTAACCGCCCCTGTGCAGCCCTACCTGATTGAGCCCATGCTGCACGAACTGCTCAGCGACATGCAGGCGCAATATGCCGCGCTGAGCGTTGTCGAGCAGGTTGCACTCTTCCACCTGCGCTTCGAGAGCATACACCCGTTCATCGACGGCAACGGGCGCACAGGGCGGCTGCTGATGAACCTGCAGCTCATACGCGCTGGCCTACCGCCCATAAACATCAAGTTCAAGGACCGCCGCCGCTACTACCAAGCCTTCGACAGCTACGCCCAGAGCCAATTGCCCGACGACATGGTGAAGCTCGTTGCCGAGTGCCTTGTGGAGCGGATGGCCGAGATGGTGGGCATTCTGTCCGCATAGCCATGCCGCACCGCCCAAAAAATTGCGCCCGCCCTGCGTAACCATCCAGCAATGTGTACGTATAAGCAGGCGATTGTTGAACCCCAAATCTGTTTACACTGAAGCACAGAAACTAACATAACTACATATTAACCAAAGCATTAGCTATTATTCGCGTTCAAAACAAAAGCCTCGCAAACTCTTGGTTTGAAACCATCGGATAAAAGCACGTTCTCGGAAG
>JAFWUG010000142.1 GCA_017524185.1 Bacteroidales bacterium | reverse complement strand
TGACGAATGGAATTTGAGGACATTCCACTCGAGCTGCTATAGAAACAAACAAACATAGGCTATTTCGCGTGTTATTGCCTGTTTCTTCGGCTGTACGGACGCGATAAATCGCGTCCTCTCACGCCTGTACATTCATCGGTTTGCGGCTGAAAGGACGCAAAACGTGCGCGTCAGCAATATGCATTACTACATTGATAATAAATGTATTAAGCAACAGCCATTAGCGAAACTTGAAAAAATTTCAACTTTTGAAAACGGAGGAGGCAACTGCTATTTGCGCATCAATCACCAGTTGTCCACTCTATTTAGCCAACGCGCAAGGTCCATAACAATAACACCTTGATAATCATATACTTCATGCCTTGTACGGGCTACAATAACCTTTGGATAAGCATCACGAATGCTTAGCAAGGGTTCAGTCTCGCGCTTAAATGTATTGTCGCTGACAATGCTATCGCTCACCTGGATGTATATTTTCTCTGTGCCGCGCATGGCCACAAAGTCGATCTCCTTCTTGTAGAGCTTGCCCACATAGATGCTATATCCACGGCGAATGAGCTCTAGAGCCACCATGTTTTCGTAAACGCGACCGAAGTCCATGTTGCGTTTGCCCAACGTGGCAAAGCGGATACCGCAGTCAGCCAGGTAGTATTTGTCGAGCGACTGTAGATATTTCTTGCCCTGTATGTCGTAGCGCGGCACTTTGTAGAGCACAAACGCATCGCAAAGGTACTTCAGATAGGCTCCAATGGTGCTGTGATTCGAAGGTGAGCCGTTGGCTGTTAAGCAGTTGCTAACGTTGTTGGGCGATGTGATGTTGCTAATGTTATCCATCATATACTCAGCCACTTGCTCAAGCATCACGGAGTCTTTCAGGTTGTATTTCTCGGTCAAATCGCGGCGCAAAATAGTGTGATACACATTTCGCACATAATCCAACCTGCCACGTTCATGCCCATAGATATAGCTGCCCGATAGACCGCCGTCCACAACGTATTTGTCGAGCATGGACTGCAAATCGTCGGTATTGCCATGATAGGCACAATACTCCCAAAACGAAAAGGGCAGCACGTGAACCTCTATATGACGGCCAGTGAAAAGCGTTGCCAAATCAGAGCTAAGCAGAAAAGCATTCGAGCCCGTTAGATAAATGTCGTATAGCCCCAAACTATGCAAACTGTTGATTGCCAACTCAAAACCCGAGCACAATTGCACCTCGTCGAGCAGCAGATAGTTTTTTGTTTCGGGGCGATGATGCTCCTTGGCCCAATTGTAAAGGGTGTGATACTCCAGTAGAGATTCGTTTTCGAGCACCGACAAATCGGCGTAAACCACATTAGCCGCAGCATCATTCGCCTTTAGCCGTTTGATGAACGCTTTCATGATTTCCGATTTGCCAGCACGGCGGATACCCGTGATGACTTTAATATCGGGCGTGTCTTTTATGCTCCAAATATATTCTTGATAATCAACGCGTTCAATGGTGGTCATTAGCGAAACTTGAAAATTTTTCAACTTTTGAAAACGGTATAGGATGCAGCAAAGTTAATGAAAAATATACAGCAACCTACGCACATCTAAATCGAAAATGAGTAGCCTCACGCTCTCTCCTGTCGCGGACGCGATAAATCGCGTCCCTACAGCGGTGCGGTAAGACAAGGGGGCATGCCCCCTTGCTTTACTCGCGAACACAGGCAGTGCATCTCCTCCTCGCCTCCTGTCGCGGACGCAATAAATCGCGTCCGTACAGCGGTGCAGTAAGACAATGCCACCTTGCTTTACGGGCTTTCCGATGGGCGAATAATTATTCGCCCCTACAATGCCGCAACGAGAGAGAGGGCGAACCCTTGCGGATTCGCCCTCTTTCCTATCGCGTATGCGATGAAATACGAGGTGTTCGAGGAAGTCAATCGTGCCCCTGCAGCGGCTGCGATAATATCACAGCCCTACATTCTGACTTCTGCCTTCTGACTAAGGGGTATACATACCCCTTGCATTGGCTACAGCCGCACCACCTTAGCCACGGCGTTGCCCACGCGGATGATGTACACACCTGCGGGCAGACCGCTCAGGTCGATGCGGATGCGACCTGCGGCGGGGGCTAAGCTTGCCACTGCGGGGGCTGAGCTTGCCGAAACCCGCATGGGCACTCGCAGCATCAGCTGCCCGTTGATGCTGTACACCAGCACCTCGGCGGCGGCACCTTCAACGGTGCCTTCGACAGGCTCAGGCACCGTTAGCCACAGCTCGCCCATGGTGGGGTTCGGGTAGGCGCTCAGGCTCTCGATAACGTTGTCGAACAGACCTGTGGCGGGAGCCGATGGCTTAGACAATGTTACCTTAACCAGCGTATCGGAGTTTAGCACCACCTCGCCGCTCTTGGCGTTGTAGCCCTCGCACTCAACGGTATAGGCATAGGTCTCGGGCAGAAGCGTATCAACCACAACGCCCTTGGCATCGGTGGTGAACTCCTTGCCATCGAGCGTTACCTTGGCACCGGCCAGCGGCCTGGCATCCGCATCAACCACGCTGATGGTGAGTTCGTAGCGAATGAGCTCGAACTGAGCCACAAAGGTGGTGTCGTCGATATTCGCATCGATGATGTCGGCACGGGTAGCCTCGGTGCGGCCATCGCTCCAGCGCACGAACCTGTAGCCCTCATCGGCGGTAGCGGTTACGGCCTCGGTGGCCACGCCCCTATCCACTGTCTGGGCGGCAGGACCATCGATGCGGCCATTGGCGGCGGCCAAATAATCTACGCGTATCTGCTTGATGAACTCGGCCTCGATGGTCATATCGCTGGTTACGTTTTCCTCCATGCGGATGGCCTCGGTGCGGCCATCGCTCCACTGCACAAAACGGTAACCCTTGTTGGGCACAGCCGTTACGGCGATGCCATTCTGTCCTTCAACCACGCTCTGCTGGGCTGCGCCGCTGATGCTGCCGCCCTCGGTGGCCGTGTATAATAGCGTATAGATGGTGGTATTTTCGGGTACAAACTCGGCGGTTACGCTGACGTTCTCCTCCACATTGACATCGATACGTGGGTTGTCGGTGCGACCATCGCTCCAACGCAGGAACTTGAAGCCCACCTCAGGCACTGCAGCCACCTCGACACCGCTCAGACCATGGGGTACGTTCTGCGTGGCCGCGCCGCTAATGCTGCCGCCATTGGTGGCCGTGTAGTTGAGCGTATAAGAGCCAACCCGTACTATAATATCGAACGCCTCGGCACCAGCCGATTGGTCGAATGGGGTGCAGGTGAGCGTTGCTACGCCATTGGCCAAGGCGGTTAAGGTGTGCTTGGTGGTGTGCTGACCAACGCCACCAGCCACCTCAACAGCGCAAGCCGCATCGACAATGCCCGATGCGCTATAGGTAAATTCCAGACGCTGCTCGGTGGCATTGGCAGGGTTAAATGCCAGCTGTGCGCCCAAGTCGAACTCGTCACCAGCGTTGAGATGCAGCTCGCTGGGGCCGCTCACCGCCAATAGGGGGTGCTTGTAAACGAAGGTAACCGTAACTTCGCGCACCAGTTCGGGGTTGCTCACGCTGCGTACACGGAATCGTGCTTCGCCCGCTTTGCTGGGCACTATACCGTTGGAATGGAGCGGGTCGAACACCGCCACATCGGGGGTTAGCGCCTCCCATTCGAGTTCGGTATTGCTAGCATTCTCTGGCGCAAAGGTGAGCACATAGCCATTGTCCTTATCTGCCATATCAACTTCGCTGATTCCCACATATTTATCGTTGAGCGTATTCCACTTCTCGATGGTCCATGTGGCGGGGGCTAACACTGTAAAGTCGGTGAGCGGTACAAAGGCCGATATTACCTTGAAATCGAGCTTCAGGTCGGAG
>JAFWUG010000141.1 GCA_017524185.1 Bacteroidales bacterium | reverse complement strand
CCCGAGGCCATTAGGGTTTTGGCCAGTGAGCCAGCAAACATGGTGTCTTCGAGGCAGAATTTGCCCTTCCAGCCAGCGCAGAGTATCAGCACGTCGGTTTGTAGCGATAGCAGGTGTTTGCAAAGGGCATCGTGGTTCAGGAATGCGCCCACCAGCACCTGTTTGGCTCCGCCGCTCATGCCTATGGCCTGGGTGCCGTTGGTGGTGCTGTAAACCAGCGTTTGACCGTTCACCACTTCGGGGGTGAAGTAGCGCGGCGAGTTGCCAAAGTCAGCAAAATCAACCTTTTGGCCATTACGCTCGGCCACCACGGTGTAGCCCTGCTCCTTGTAGTGGCGTGCCTCGTCGAGCGATGCCACGGGAATTACGCGCTGCGCACCGTTGTGGAACATGGTGCAAATCACCGAGGTGGCGCGTAGTATATCCACCACTACCACGGCTTTGTTGTCGGGCGTATATTGGCCGAAAAGAGCGGTGCTTAGCGCGGTTTCGATGGTGTTCATGTGTCTATTTGTGTAGTTTGGCTGGACAAAAATCGCCGCTTAGGTATTGTTCGCCGAATGTAGATGCGGGCAGTTCCACCGTAACCACATGATCGGTGGTGGTTATGGTGATGGTGCGGGTGTTCAAGCCCAGCCACCAGTAGCCTTTGCGCAGAACTATGGTGTTGTTGCGGCGGCGTATAAATTGGTAGCCATTGGTGGTGAATTGCGCCAGCAGTTTGTCCATGTCGAGCTGCTCGGCGGGCGATATTTCCACTACGTTGGTGCGGCTCATCACGTAAACCCATATAGCCGAGAAAATCAGCGAGTTGCCAAGGGCGAAGGGCATATAGGTGTGTAGCAACTCTACTAAAGACAAGTCGCTGTGTGCCACATATTTAATGGTAAAGTTGATAGTCAGCATAATAAGCACAGATGTAATGAACATCGGAAGATGCTTTGAGCTTATGGGCTGCTGACTTACCTTTACTTTGAGCTGGTTGTCCATGTTGTATATATGTAAAGGGGAGGCCAACGCCTCCCCTTTGCTTTGCTGTGTGTATTTCGGACGGCGCTAAGTTGGTTATTTGGCCAGATGGAACGGTGGTTTCACCACTTTGGCTTTCAGCTTCTTGTCGCGTATGCCGATATAGATCTCGGTGTCGTCTTTCCAGAATCCCTTTTTGAGGTATGTCATGCCGCAGCCCACCTTGCTCATGGGCGACATGGTGCCAGAGGTAACCTCGCCAATCTCGTTGCCCTGAGCATCGTACACCTTGTAGTGCTGGCGGGGAATACCGCGCTCCAGCATGATGAATCCCTTGAGGCGGCGTGTGGTACCCTCATTTTTCTGCTGCTCCCACAGCGGGCGGTCGATGAAGTTTTTGCCCTCGGCAAACTTGGTAATCCAGCCCAAACCAGCTTCGATGGCCGAGGTGGTGTCGTCGATGTCGTGGCCATAGAGGCAGAATCCCGACTCCAGGCGGAGCGTGTCGCGTGCGCCAAGGCCAATGGGCTTGATGCCGAACTCAGCACCAGCCTCAAACACAGCCTTCCACAGCTTTTCGCCATCGGCTACGGCGCAGTATATCTCGCATCCGCCAGCACCGGTGTAGCCCGTGGTGGAGAAAATTACGCTCATGCCAGCAAAATTGGCTATCTTCTTGCAGGTGTAGTATTCCATATCAACTACATTCTCCGAGGTGAGTTTCTGCATGGCTTTCAGGGCCAATGGGCCTTGCACAGCCAGCTGCGCGAACTCCTCTGAGGCGTGGTAGAGCTCCTTGCCTGGGGTGAGACCAAATTCCTTGGCCTGCTCGCACATCCAGTTCCAGTCTTTCTCTATGTTAGCCGCATTTATGACCAAGAAATACTCCTCGGCGGCGAAGCGGTAAACGAGCAAATCGTCAACGATGCCGCCTTTGCCGTTGGGCATGCAGCTGTACTGCACTTTGCCGTCGGTGAGGGCAGCCACGTCGTTGCTGGTGATGCGTTGCAGGAATGCAAGAGCGTTGGGACCTTTAACCCAAACTTCGCCCATGTGCGAAACATCGAACACGCCGCATTTTTCGCGAACGGTAACGTGTTCGTCGTTGATGCCCGAGTACTCAATGGGCATGTTGTAGCCCGCAAATTCGGCCATGCGGGCTCCTAGCCCGATGTGAATGTTGGTGAATGGGGTGGTTTTCATTAGGTTATGATAGTATTATGCGTTACTGTTAATTTGCTTGTTTGCAGAATATTACGCGTAGTTATGGGCGTAATTTTTCAATCACAAATGTAGCGTTTTTATTGGTTGGTTACCACTTTGTAGCAAAATATCGTGGTCAAGTTCTATTTTATGTCTATTCCGTGCTTCTCGAGCCGGCGGTCGAGGGCTTGGCGTGTGATGTTGAGTAGCGCAGCGGTGTCGCTTTTCTTGTAGCCAGTGCGTTCTAGGGCGCGTATAATTGCCCGGCGCTCAATTTCGCTCAGGTCGAACATATCATTGTCGGTGCAGGGTTCGGCTGGCGATGGGGTAGGGGTGGTGTTGGCAGGTTGCTCAATGGGAGTGGGGGCAACAGCGGCATCGGGCGTGTAGATAGGGCTGAGGCTGCTGAGGTTGTGCGCCTCAATGCGGTCGGTGTCGCAGAGAATTATGGCGCGTTCAATCATGTTGCGTAGTTCGCGGATGTTGCCCGGGAAGTTGTAGTTGCTAAGCATTCGTATAATTTGCGGATCGTAGCCTTTAATTTTTTTGCCCAGCTGTTTTGATAGGAGGCGCACAAAATGGTCTATGAGGCATGGTATATCCTCGCGCCGTTCGCGAAGCGGAGGCAGGTTTATCTCAAACGAGTTGAGACGGTAGTAGAGGTCGGAGCGAAACTTGCCTTCGCGCAGGTATTGTGCCACGTTTTGGTTGGTTGCAGCCACAATGCGCACATCGATTGGCGTATCGTTGGCAGCGCCTATTCGCCTAACCCTGCGCTCTTCAAGCACGCGCAGTAGTTTGGCTTGCATCTGGGGTTGCATTTCCACCACCTCGTCGAGGAATAGGGTGCCTCCGTTGGCCAGTTCGAACCATCCTGCTTTGTCGGCTTGCGCACCGGTGAACGCGCCTTTTTTGTATCCAAAAAATTCGCTCTCGAATAGCGATTCGGGTATGGCCGAGCAGTTCACCGCGTAGAAATAGCCCTCGCTACGTCGGCTTAGGTGATGTATTCCTCTGGCTACCAGTTCTTTGCCTGTGCCGCTTTCGCCAGTAATTAGCACCGATGTGTTATCGGTTTGGGCCACTTTACTCATCAGGTTCACCACGGCGTTCACAGCGGGCGAAATGCCCAAAATTTGCGTTCCGCTGTTTTCCAGCATTTCGTGGGCTATCTGATTGTGTGTCTGGCTTATGTATCGATAGCGATTGTTAAGCGTGATGTATCGCTGTGTGCGTTGTATGGCCGCTTTGATGTCGATCAGGCGAAACGGTTTGGTGAAGAATTCCATGGCACCCAGCCGCATGGCTTGTATTACGGTGTCCATGTCGCCATGCCCGGTGAGCATTATGGTTTCGATGTCGGGGTGTTTTTGTTTTACGTTCTGTAGCATTTGCAGGCCGTTCATTTCGGGCAGGCGAATGTCTAGCAGTAGGATGTCAATCTCTTGATCATCAATAATTTTGAACCCTTCCGATGGCTTTGCCGCAGTGAATACGTCGAAATGTTCATTTTCTAGAAATTCTTTTAGTTCGTCGCGATATGTCTTTTCGTCATCAAGTACTAGTATTTTTAGTGCATTCATGTGCAAAGTCGGGAAGAGTAAGGTTATATTTTAGGTATGGTTATTTCAAAAACAGTGTATTCGCCCTCGCGGCTATCAACCTTGATGTTGCCAAGTATATCTTTGATGAAGTTATAAGATATGCTCAGCCCCAACCCTGTTCCTTCGCCTTCGTCTTTGGTGGTGAAGAATGGGTCGAATATTTTGTCTCTTATTTTGTTGGGTATTCCCACACCATTGTCGCGAACGGTTATTATAACGTCTATATTTTTATTTTCTGTTTTTATCTCTATTTTTTTGCGATAGTTTGTGGGAGCCATGGGCGATTTGGCCTTTTCATCAACGGCGTGTTTTGCATTCGACAGTAGGTTAATCATCACCTGTTCCAATTTGTATTTGTCGGCGGTTATTATCCCTATAGTTTCGTCGAGTTCTGCCACCAGTTCAACGCCGTGCTTTTCGAATTGTACGGTTAGCATCGATAGGGCATTGCGCACAACGTTGTTTACATTGGTTTGTTCTAGCGATATGGGTTTTTGTACCCGTGAGAAATTGCGCACGTGGTCAATTATATTTTTTATCCTATCAATGTTTTGAAATAGGCTATCTACTTTAGGTTTTAGGAAATCGGGAGCGCAATTTTGTTCCTGGAGTTTTATCATTATGTTGTCGATACCCATTGATATACCGCCTAACGGCTGATTTATTTCGTGGGCTATGCTCGCGGCCATGTTCCCAAGCGATTCTAGTTTTGATTTTTGAGCCAATTGTTGCTGCTGCTGTTCGCGTTTTTTGATTTCATCAACAATTTGTTTTTCAATTTGTTGGGTGTAGGCAGTTGCTTTGGCGTTTTTTGCCTCTAATTGTTTTATTTTTTTGTTTTTACGTCTTAGAATTACGATTGTAGCAATTGAGAGAGCCACCAGCGCGAACATCATGATAAAAATGTGATAGCGAGCATGTAGTATGCGTTCGGCCTGGCGTGTAGTGCATTTTTCTAATTTGTCGGTGGAGTATTCGCGTTGCAGTTTTTCGAAGTCGATTAGCCGTTGCGCTTGCTCAAGTGTTTGTAGTGCTTGGTCGGCGGTTTGCAATTGTAGATGTCCGTTGGCTATGCCCATTAGCGAGTGGGCAATGTGTAGTGGGGCATTGAGCAGGTTGTAGCAGTTTATCGCGCGTTGGAATAGGCCGATTGCGCTATCGGGTTGGTGCATTGCTAAATAGCTGTCAGCCATCAGTTTGAGAGCGTCGGCTTCGTGTTGTAGCGACTGCGTTTGCCGTGCCATGTTTAGTGCGTGCTGACCGTGGCGTAGGGCGGTGTAAGGCGAGTCGTCTATGGCTTGGTATCCATCGTGCAGCAGCACATCAATGCTTTGCGGTGTTTGGTTGTTGGCCTGTGGGCTATTATCTTGTGTGGCTTGCGCGTGCGCAGCAGCCCATAGCATTAGCGTGGCTATCAGTACTATAGGTCGGCGTAGGGGCAGATGATGCATTGCTTTCTAAAGGTCTAATTTGGCCTTTAGTGTACGAACGTTTTGTGCAAAAGGTTTTGTTGCTTTAAATTTGATTATGTGTTTAGTTTTGATTAGAAAATTTTTTCCAATTTCAGTCGTAGTTGCTGGATGTTTACGGGTTTTGAAACTATGCGCATTTTGTCGTCGATGAGCAGCATTTTGGGTGTACCGTCCACGTTGTAGTGTTTGGCCAATTCGTCTTCGTTTTTGGAGGTGAACACCGTGTTGAGCCAGGGCAGTTGGTTCGACTGTACAAAATTGGCCACTTCTGGGTCGTCCACATTAACTGAAATGCCTATAATTTCAAGGCCTTTTGATTGATATTGGTTGTAGAGTTGGCGCAGGTCTGGCAGTAGTTCCACGCAGTGGGGGCACCAAATGGACCAAAACAGCAGCAGTCGGTAGCGTCCAGGGCTGTTCGATAGGCGGAGTAGCCTGTCTTCGGTGGTGAGGTAGCGAAAATCGTGAGCCTTAGCACCGATGGTGAGTTGGCGTTCCTGTTTTAGTCGTAGGCGCAGTTCGGGGTCTTGCGCAAAGCGTTCGGCGTGTCGTCCGCCGTGTGCTAATAGCGTTTCAATGGCTTTGTAGTAGTCGCTTTCGCTAAATCCATTGCAGAGCGAGTGCACTATTGCGGCACGCACAGTGTCGGCCATGGGGCGGTTGAGTAGCGCGGCGAATGCGGTGGAGTAAAGGTCGTCTTGTTGCTCTTTGTCGAGTTGGTCGTGGCGGAGCAGCTGCCCCACAAAGTGCCACAGCGATGCCTCCCACTGCGGTGTGTGCAGCAGCGATGGGTGTTGCAGGTCGATGTTTGCCCAGTAGCTGTCGGCACTTTCGGGCTGCGGTTGGGTGGGGTGCGTTTCGGGGTCAATGGCTATGAACGAGGCGGCGAGTAGGTTGCTGTGTGCGTTGGCCAAGCGCTGCGCTTGTTCGCAGAATTCGGTCTGAGCGTTGGTTTGCTCCTCGGCCAATTGCTGGCCAAATGGGCTTTGGGTGGGGTAGAGTTTTTGTAGTTGCGTTAGCATTTTATGCTTATGCTTATAGTTATCGCGCAGTCGGTTGAATTTTACAAACACCTTATTTTCGTCCGATTGCACTATTTTTAGGCTGTCGTGTACTGCAAAAATGGTGGTACGCATGGCAATGAGCGGCTCGTTGTGAATTAGCAGGTCGATTGTGTTGGCCCGGCCAATTTGCAGTTGGTATTGCCCATGCGGGGCATCGGCGGACAGCACAAAGCGGTATAGGCCGTTGTATCCCACGCTGCACGAGTCGATTAGCTTAAAACTATCGCCAACATATCGATATAGCCATGCTTGTGGCCCAAAACTTTGCTGTATGTCGAGCGTAATGGTGGTTTGCGCCGATGCGCTGGCCGCAAGTGCCATGATTGAGGCTGTTAGCAGTATTCTGTGCGCCATTTTGACTGTTTTTGCGCTGTTTTTGCTCATGTTGATATGAGGTTTGTATTTGAGGGCAAGTTACTAAAAAAAATGGCATTACGTAGATTTGGGTCTGTAAAAAAGGCATTGCATACAATATTTTGTGGTCTTGGCGTGTTATGCAATCGGCCTAAATTTATACATTTGCTGTTATGTTTAACTATAAGGCTATATTGTGCCGTTTGTTGCTCCTTGTTGCGTTGCTGTGTCCTGCGCGCTGGCTTAATGCGCAGGTGTTTTCGGGCATTGTGGTGGATACTGCGCGACGGCCTGTGGCGGGGGCGGCTGTGGTGGCCGATGGCCTGAATGCAGGTGTTGCAACAGATGCAGATGGGCGTTTTGCGTTGCGAATTGCCTCATCGTCAGGTTATTCGCTTCGTTTGGTTGTTTCCTGTTTGGGTTTTACGCCAGACACGTTGATGCTGGACAGAAACCATACACAGCCATTGCTGATAGTGCTTAGTCCGGCTTTGCACGACATTGGCGAGGTTCAAGTGGCGGCAGCCTATCGGCGTGTCGATAACATCGAGCGCATCAGCGTGCGGCATTTGGGGCAGCTGCCCAATGTTTCTGGCAGTTTCGAGGAACTGCTCAAGACGCTGCCCGGCGTGTCATCGTCCAACGAGCTCAGCTCGCAGTACTCGGTGCGCGGCGGCAATTTCGACGAGAACTTGGTGTATGTCAATGGTATAGAGATTTATCGCCCGCTGCTCATTCGCTCGGGGCAGCAGGAGGGGCTCAGCTTCGTGAACCCCGATTTGGTGGAGGCCGTCAATTTCTCGGCGGGCGCGTTCAACGCCGAGTATGGCGATAAAATTTCGTCGGTGCTCGATGTGCGCTATCGTACCCCAAATAGATTTGCTACATCGCTGAGTGTTAGTTTATTGGGGGCAAATCTTAGCGTTGAGGGAATAACGCCCAGCCAGCGGGTCAGCTATCTTATGGGGCTGCGCTATAAAACCAACCGCTACCTGCTCGCGTCGCTCGATTCTAAGGGCGACTACACACCCTCGTTCATCGATTTGCAGGGGATTTTGGGCATAAACCTTACACCTCGTCTGGATTTGAGCCTGTTGGGCAATTTGGCCATCAACACCTATCGCTTTGCGCCAATCATGCGCAGCACTGAGTTTGGCACCATGGGCAGCACGCTTCATTTCAATGTTTATTACTGGGGGCAGGAGTACGACCGTTCCACCGTGGGCATGGGGGCGGCAACCCTGCGCTACGCCCTTGATGCGGGTCATTCGCTGAGCCTCACCACGGCTCACTATCTAACCCGCGAGTCCGAAACGTTCGACTTGCTGGGCGAGTACTACCTCAACGACCTCGACAACGAATTGGGCTCGTCGGCCTACACCGATAGCCTTATAAACGTTGGCGTGGGCGGATTTCTGAACCATGCCCGCAACTATCTCTACGCCCAAATCAGCACCCTGGGGCTGCGCGGCGAGCATCCGCTGGCCTTGGGGCGCATCGACTGGGGACTGACGGCCAGCCGCGAGCGCATTAGCGACGAGCTCAACGAGTGGGAGCGCATCGACTCATCGGGCTACACGCTCTCGCCCACGCCCGATGCCTTCAGCCTGAGCAACGTGTTGCGATGCAGCAATGCGCTGGCCTCAACGCGCTTGTCGGCCTTTGCACAGCACACCGGCCGTTTCGACCTCGGTGCGCTAACGCTCCGTACCACCGTGGGTTTGCGGGCTTCGTGGTGGAGCTACACGGCCGAACCCCTTATCAGTCCCCGATTGGCTATCAACCTTACGCCCAACGGCCTACGTGACCTACAGCTGCACTTGGCCGCTGGCCTATACCATCAGCCCGCATTCTATAAAGAGCTGCGTCTGCCCAGCGGTAACCTAAACCCCAACATACGGGCGCAGCGTTCGGCGCAGGTGCTTTTGGGGCTTAACTACTACTTCTCGGCCTGGGAACGCCCGTTCCGCCTATCGGCTGAGGCCTACTATAAGCACCTGTCGCAGCTTGTGCCCTACCGTGTCGATAATGTACGCATTGACTATGCTGGCCAGAACCTTGCGCGGGGCTATGCGCGTGGTGTCGATTTCAAACTCAATGGGCAGATGGTGGCGGGCCTCGAGTCGTGGCTCTCGCTCTCGTTCATGCGCACCATGGAGGACATTCAGGGCGACTCCTACATCGATGCCCTGAGCGGTCAAACCCAATATCCGGGCTACTACCGCCGCCCCACCGATCAGCGTTTTGCCCTGAGCCTTTTCTTTCAGGACTATCTGCCTGGCTACGAGACGTTTCGCGTGCACCTCACTGGTGCCTACGGCAGCGGCCTCCCTGGCACCACAGCCACCCCCGAGCGCTACGACCTCACATTCGACATGCCCTCCTACAAGCGCGTGGACATAGGCTTCACGGCAAGTCTGTTCAATGCAACCGACCGTCAGCGTTCGCTCATAAAACGCCAACTGATGAATCTCTCGGAGCTCGAGGTGAGCGCCGAGGTGTTCAACCTCTTCAATTTCAGTAACACCGTGTCGTATCTGTGGGTACGCGCAGTGGGCAATCAGGAGGGTACCTCGTTGGGCATGTATGCCGTGCCCAACTATCTCACGCTTAGGCGTATAAACCTAAAGTTGACGTTGAAGTTTTAGTTTTGATATACGTAACTGCTATATACACAGTAATTTATGGATGATAATTTTGCTATACAGCTATTTCAGGGGAACAAAATTCGTATTGTTTGGAACGAAGAGGAGGAGAAATACTATTTCTCTGTAGTAGATATTGTGCAGGTGCTTACGGAGAGTGTTGATGTACAGGCGTATTGGCGTAAGTTGAAGCAAAGACTAAAACAAGAGGGAAACGAAACCGTGACAAATTGTCACGCTTTGAAACTCCCAGCTGCTGACGGCAAAATGCGTATGACTGATGTGGCTGATTTAGAGCAAATTTTGCGGCTCATTCAGTCCATCCCGTCCAAAAAGGCCGAGCCTGTTAAGCAGTGGTTGTCCGAGGTGGGCGCGCAGCGTATCGACCAGATGATTGATCCTGAGCTCACCTTCCAAATGGCCGTTGAAGATTATCGCCGTCGTGGCTACAGCGATAAGTGGATTAACGAGCGTATGCGCTCCATCGAGATGCGCAAGGAACTTACCGACGAATGGAAGCGGTCGGGTGTTACGGAGCAGAAAGATTTTGCCATTCTCACTAACATTCTCACAAAGGCATGGAGCGGCATGACCACAGGCGAATACAAGCGACATAAAGGCCTCACCAAGGAAAATTTGCGTGATAATATGACCAACATCGAGCTGGCATTGAATACTTTGGCCGAGGTGGCCACCACTGAACTTTCGCGGCAGCGCAATCCGCAAGGCATTGCCGAAAGCCAGCAAACCGCTATGGCTGGTGGCCAGATTGCCAAAAATGCTCGCACCGACCTCGAACAGCAGTTGGGACACAGTGTTATATCTTCTCAACGCGCTGCTGCTTATTTGGATAATGAAGCTCCCGCCGAGGCCTTACCTTTGCCACCCAACGAAAGTATGGTTGATTTGTAATTTATTTATATACAGATATTTATCTATAATTTTGTGCCGATATTATGCCAGCAATAACAGGAAACATCACCACTCAGCAAAAGCAAGTCGCCAAGGCATTCGCCGCTTTTTGGGCAGATAAGGGCGACGAGAAGCAGGAAACATCGCGTTTTTGGATTGACCTGTTACAGAATGTTTTAGGTATTGATAATCCTGCAAAATACATTGAGTTCGAAAAACGGGTGAAACTTCAGCACACGTCGTTTATCGATGCCTATATACCTGCTACAAAGGTACTTATTGAGCAAAAAAGCGCAAAAATAGACCTGCACCGCGCCTACGAGCAGAGCGACGGCGCAATGCTAACGCCCTACGAGCAGGCCAAGCGCTATGCCGACGAGATGCCCAACTCGCTGCGCCCCCGTTGGATTGTGGTGTGCAACTTTCAGGAGTTTTTGGTTTACGACCTTGAGAAACCTGGCACCGCTCCCGAACAAATATTTTTGAAAGATATTGAAAAAGAGCATTATAGGCTACAGTTTTTGGCCGATGCGTGCCACGACTATCTGCGCCGCGAGGAGGAACTCTCGCTGCAGGCTGGCGTGCTGGTGGGCAAGCTCTACGATGCGCTTATCAAGCAGTATTTCAACCCCAAAGACGAGCAGAGCCTACGTTCGCTCAACATCCTTTGCGTCCGTTTGGTGTTCTGCCTCTATGCCGAAGATGCTGGCCTTTTCGCCACTCGCACGGCTTTCGAAGACTATGTCCGCTCGTTTGCCATCGAAAACACACGCGATGCTATCATAAAGCTATTCAAGGCGTTAGATACTAAGTCGGAAGACCGCGACCGCTACGATACCAAGTTGGCTGCGTTCCCCTACGTGAACGGTGGCCTGTTTGCTGCTGAAAATATTGAAATACCGAACTTTACCGACGAAATTGTTGACGTGCTCTGCGACCATTGTGCGCCGTTCAACTGGAGCGACATTTCGCCAACCATTTTCGGCGCGGTGTTCGAGAGCACGCTCAACCCCGAAACGCGCCGCCGTGGCGGTATGCACTACACCAGCGTGCAGAACATCCACAAGGTGATCGACCCGCTTTTTATGGACGCGCTAACTGCTGAGTTTGAGGCTATTAATGCCGACAATGTGCGCTCGCGCCGTGCAGCTGCGCTACAGCAATTCCAGCAAAAGCTGGGCGAGCTCACATTCCTCGACCCTGCCTGTGGTAGCGGCAACTTCCTCACCGAAACCTATTTGTCGCTCCGTCGCCTCGAGAATCGTGTCATCTCGGCTCTGAACCGTGGCGAGAAAGTGCTGGGCTTCGACGATTTCATCCACGTGAAAATCAGCCAGTTCTATGGCATCGAAATCAACGATTTCGCCGTAACCGTGGCCAAAACAGCCCTCTGGATAGCCGAGAGCCAAATGATCCGCGAAACCGAATCAATTTTGAGCCAAAACATTGATTTTCTGCCACTAACAACTAACGCCTATATTGTTGAGGGCAACGCCCTGCGTATGGATTGGGCAACGCTGAAGCCCACCGACACCGCCGCCGCGTCCATTGGCGGCCTATTCAGCGGCTTCACCACCGAAACCGACGGCCAAGCCCACCACTACGACTATATCATTGGAAATCCGCCGTTTGTGGGCTATTCGCTGCAAAACGAGGAACAGAAAAACGACATTCTCTCCATCTACGTTGATGAGAAAGGCAAGCCATATAAAACGGCAGGCAAGATTGATTACGTTGCAGGTTGGTATTTTAAGGCTGTGCAGTTTATAAAAGGCACAAGCACGCGTTGCGCTCTTGTTTCAACCAATAGCATAACGCAGGGCGAGCTGGTTGCAGGTGTTTGGCGGCCATTATTCGAAAGGTTTGATATTCAGATAGATTTTGCGTGGCGTACATTCCGTTGGGATTCCGAATCAAATCAAAAAGCGCATGTCCATTGCGTGATTGTGGGGTTCTCGTGTCGGACAGCGGACGTTTGTCGGACAGCGGACGGCCCGTCCGCCCAAACACACGGCCCGTCCGCAAATGTGACAGTGAACGCCCCGTTACCAAATTCCGCCAACGCCGACCCAATCCCCGACTGGCATTGTCGCGGATACATACCACACCGAGAAAACAAGTCTTTACAATTTATCACCTATCGCCTTTACGACTCCGTCCCAGCGCATGTAATAAAGCAATGGAAAGAAGAATTGGGAATAACGGAAACCACCGATTCTAATGACCCCAAAGCACAAAAGTTGCGTAACAACATCGCCAAATACGAGGATGCTGGCTATGGACAATGTTTTATGAAAAACGATGAGGTAGCGCAAATCATCCAAGACAACCTTTTGCATTTCAATGGTGAGCGTTATTGGCTGCATAACTGGTGCATTATGCCCAACCATGTCCATCTTCTTATTGAGGTTAAAGAGGGCTGGACTTTGTCAACAATAATGCACGGCTGGCGGTCATATACGGCCAAAGCAGCAAACAAAGCATTAGGACGGACAGGCCAATTTTGGAAGGAAGAATATTTCGACCGATTTATTAGGGACGAATTTATTAGGGACGAAGAGCATTATTGGAATGTAATGAGCTATATCGACAGTAATCCCGTGAAAGCAGGGCTTGAGGACTGGAAATGGTGTCGGGCGATGGCTGATGATGGTTTGCTTGAAAATACTGAAAAACAGCTGGTTGCACGAGATGCCGCTGCTGCTTTGCATAAGAGTGCTATTCAATCTCAATCGAGTGTTTCTGAAACGCAAGCGATTGCGTCTGAATCGCAAGCGAGCCGCTTGCGGTCCGACATACGGTCCGACATAGAACGCCGCATCTTCAACCCCGACAGCACCATTGAATATGCCCAAAACATTAACGCCTATCTGCTTGATGCACCGAATGTTTGGATTGAAGGTCGAAATAAGCCATTGTGCGATGTGCCACAAATGACAACAGGCAATCGCCCTGCCGATGGTGGACATTTGATTATTGAAGCAGATGAATATATGGATTTTATAAAAAGAGAACCAAATGCAGAAAAATGGATAAAGAAACTAACTGGTGCAGAGGAATATATCAACAATAAACAAAGATATTGTCTTTGGCTCGTAGGCGCAAGTCCAGCAGAAATAAAAAAGATGCCAGAGGTATTAAAGCGCATTGAAAAATGCAAAGCCGACAGAGAAGCGTCGCCAGATGCAGGACGACAAAAACTTGCGGAAATACCTCATTTGTTTAGAGAAACAAAAAATTTTGACAGTTTTATAATTACGCCAGCTGTTTCGTCGGAAAGAAGAACTTATGTTCCTTTGGGATTTCTTGACAGGAATACCATTCCTACTAATCTTGTTCAAATCATCCCCAACGCCACCCTCTACCATTTCGGTGTTCTTACAAGCAGTGTTCACATGGCATGGATGCGGGCGGTTTGCGGGCGGTTGAAATCCGATTATCGCTATAGCAAGGATATTGTTTACAACAATTTTGTGTGGCCCATGGAGGCGACTGCGTCCTCGCAGTCGCAACAATTGCAGTCGCAACAATCGAGGCCACAGCGCGATGCTGTTGCCTCCATAGAGCGCACCGCACAGGCCATATTGGATGCTCGCGCCCTCTACCCCGACAGCAGCCTGGCCGACCTTTACGATGCCACGCTTATGCCTATTGAGTTACGCCGCGCTCACCGTGCCAACGACGAGGCCGTGCTGGCCGCCTACGGCTGGCTCAAAAATTTATCGGAATCGGAAATAGTTGAGCGGCTCTTCGCTCTCTACCAAGAGCGTGTGGCAGCGAAATAACATGTAGGCGACTTATGGAGGCGACTGCGTCCCGCAGTCGCAATAATCGAAGCACTCGTAGCAACAGCGGTACGCTGTTGCCTCCATAGTACGCTATTCCCCCCCCATAAAAATCCAAAAAAAAGGGAGGCCTTGCGCCTCCCTTCGTTGTGTTTGCTGCGTTGAGCGGTGTTTTTATAACTTCCAGCCCAATTCAATCGACATGCAGCTGTGCTTCGCTTACGTTGTAAGTAGGTCGGTCTGAGCTATGTTTCGGTCAGGTTTGTGGCACCAGCCGATATTTTGAGCTCGCTTAGCTGGTTGTTTTCGCACGTCCAATGCGTTGTGGTTCGAGAGGTTCAGGCTCGTTAGCTGGTTACTGCGGCAATTTCGTTGGTGCTAAGATGGCCGTCGTTATCCTCGTCGAATGTAGCAACAATTTTGCGAAATTCTGGGTCGGGGAAATTTGTATCGTTAATGGCTACAGGCACTTGCGTCTGTACGCTTGTTGCCGCAGCTATGAGGGTTAGCGCGGCCAACAGGCCGCTTAGCCTGCCCAGCAGGCTATTGCGCTTTGTTACAGCCTCTTGTGCGGCTTTGTAGGTGGTGGTGGTAGGGGGACTGCTTGATTTATAAGCGATTGGTGTTTAGCGGGTGAGTGTGAAATGGTGAATTCATTACAACCAGATTAAATTCTATTTGTTAGCGCGGGCTAATCGTCATCGTCGTCGCTGCCGTACTCAATGCGTACCACCGTTACTGTACTTGAGTATGTTTTGCCGTCGGCGGTGGTGATTATCACCCTAAAGGCGTGTGGGCTGTCGTAGTCATCGGGCAGCTTCGAGACGTTTAGCGTGGTTATGTAGCTCTCCAAATATGTTTTTTTAGAACCATCAATCTCCGATGCTTTTACGTCCTTGTTTGGCCTGCATTTGTTGGGGTCGGCGTTGCCCCACACAGCGCCTATAGTTACCCAATCTTTTATGGATGAGCCTGCTGGATGTGAGCCATCGAATTCGTTGATGGTTATCACATCTATGCTCGTGATTTCGGGGAATGCCAAATGGTTGAACGATGGAATGGGCAGCAGGTCGCCATCGCGGGTTACCCTGGCGTTCGAAACGTGGTAAACATCGTTGCGTACCGTGCGTAGGCTGTCGAACAGTTCCTTGTTTGCCCCGCTATCGTTGAATTTGCAGGTTCGTGCTTCTTTTATGCGGAACGTGATGCTGAAGCTGTTGAGGCCGGTGCGCTTGCATCGGTATGCATCTATGTCCCTTATTTCGCTGTATCTGAGCACACAGGCTTCGTAACTAACCTTTTCCCACAGGTTTTTGCCGCATTGTGCCAGTAGCAGCAGTGAGGCGGTGCATAGCGCGATTGCTACAAATCGCTTGGTTAATTTGTTTGTCATTGTTATTGTTTTTTGGGGGGATGAGGTTTACCTTAGATGTTCATTGAGTAATTTACGGTTGCTGCGTAAAATTTGTCTTGCAACGTCGTTGCGTCTTGCCAATATCGTGCCAATATGTTTATATGGTGTCTAAGTCGCTCAGCATCACGTTGCTCAGGCGGTCTTTCTCAAAAAAGTTGAAGTAGAGGATTTCCTCGGGGCTATGGCCAACTTGCAGTTGCACTGCAATTGAGGCTACAAATTGTTGGTTATCAGCAATTATGTCCTTAACCATATTCTTGTCCAGCATAGCCCTAAGTTTTTTTGGAGGCCGCAAAGTTACGATTTCATCGTATATGTTCGATAGTTTTACCTTATTTTTGTCGATTATGTTCGATAATATGGCCGTATTATATGGTTTGCGTTCGATGCTGACATGTTATTTGGGGCTATATTTTGTTGTTTTTATCGGTTGTATTCGATAAAATTGATAATTTTTGAGGTGTTGTATGTGCTTATATATTTAAATATCAATATGTTATTGCGTGTTTTCCATTTGACGATTTATCGTCTCTTCTGCCTTTGGTTGATGTTGTTTGGATGTATAGTGTTTGCTGTCAGTGGTTTTATATGCGTTTGCGTTTGCTTGTTGGGCTATTGAGCGTGCGCATCGGTTGTTTTGGGTGAAACCCGAGGCCGCGCTGCTGCGTTTCTGAATCAATTTTGTACCTTTGCACATATACCTTAAATAAGAAAAATAGCCATGAATAGACTATTACCCGTGGTGGGAGCAGCTCTTATGCTGTCGGGCTGCTCCGTTAAGATGGTGGACTCCAACGCCGCTCTACAGGCTGGTGCTGCCATGGTGCAGGCCTTCACCATTACCGACGATCAGGTGGCATCGCTCTGCAAGCAATATATGGCTGAGTCCGACGGCCAAAACACCCTGCTGCCCGCCAGCAATGCCTACACGCAGCGGCTTACCCGCATAATGGGTAAGTTCAAGAACATCAAGGAGTTGAATGTGAACTACGCCGTCTATCAATCGGAGTCGGTGAATGCCTTCGCCAGCGGCGATGGCAGCGTGCGTGTTTACACTGGCCTGATGGACGTGATGACCGACGACGAGCTGTTCGCCGTAATTGGCCACGAGCTGGGCCACCTCAAGAATAAGGACGTGCGCGACGCCTATCGCACCAACTACATGGTGGTGGCCGCTCGCTACGGCATAAGCGCGTTTAGTCAAACTGCGGGAGCCATCTCGCAGGGGCTGCTTGGTGACCTAGGGCAGGCCTTGGCTTCCAACGCCTACTCGCGTAAGCAGGAGTATGAGGCCGATGCTGCAGCCTATCGCTACTGCGTGGCCAACGGTGTTGACCCCTTTGCCATGTACAAGGCCCTGAACGTACTGATGCGCCTCAACGGCGACAGTCAAATGCAGAGCAAGGTGCTGCAGATGTTCTCCACCCACCCAGCCAGCGCCGAGCGTGCCGCCCGCGTGAAAGCCATGGCCGAGGCCGATGGATATAAGCTGAAGTAAGACAGTATATTACATATCAGAACATAAACTGTAGCCCACCGTTTGGTTCCTATTTATAGGGCTAAAGTGGTGGGCTACTTCTATTTGAGTGCAGATTTCTATAGCGAAATGGTTCGAACAGAGGCGCGTAGTGTAAGTGAAAAATGAAAAAATAATTTTTTAGATGTTTGATAATCAGATATATACATGAATAATGAAAAAAAAGTGCTGAAAAAATTTGGAGATTGAGAACAAAAACTCTACCTTTGCGCTGCCTTTTTCGGAGGAGAAAGAGCGGGGAGCATCCCCAAAGCGTTAGTGACATAATTCGGGAGCTTAGCTCAGCTGGTTTAGAGCATCTGCCTTACAAGCAGAGGGTCATAGGTTCGAATCCTATAGCTCCCACCATGTTTGTTCCATAATTAAAGTTTAGGTTAGTGTAGGGGGGGAGCTTAGCTCAGCTGGTTTAGAGCATCTGCCTTACAAGCAGAGGGTCATAGGTTCGAATCCTATAGCTCCCACCACTTCGAGGGTCAATCCATTTGGATTGACCCTTGTTGTTTATATACGTTATAGAGAATTTTCCTTAAATGATGCTTGTGAAGCATTTGATATTAAGGTATTTGCATAAACTTGTGGGTTTGTAGCGATATGCGCCATTGTGGGTTGCGTTTCACAAACTCCACCGCAAGAGGGATTGAGTGTTCGCGGGCAGCCCATTCGGGTTGTAGTTGCAGGTGGCATGCAGCGTTGGTTTTGGTGGCCATTTGTTTGGCCCAGCGTAGGTCTAACTCGCTGCTTATCACAATTTTGAGTTCGTTTGCTATTGTGAGGTTTTGCTGTAGTGGCTCGCGATGTGGTTTGGGCGAGAGGGCAATCCAGTCCCAACTGCCGCTAATGGCGTAAGTGCCAGATGTTTCAAGGTGTATTCGCATACCAGCATCGTGAACAGCTTGCGTTATTGGTTCGAGCGGATGCATGCACGGTTCGCCACCTGTAATCACCACAATGTTAGCATTTTGTTGCTGTGCATGTTTCACCAATAAGTGAATGTTGGTGGGTGAGCCTGCGTTTTTGGACCATGCTTGGCGCGTGTCGCACCATGGACATGCCACATCGCAGCCCGCCAGGCGGATGAAGTAGGCAGCGCGTCCAGTGTGAAAACCTTCGCCTTGAATGGTGTAGAATTCTTCAATTACGGGGAGCGTTGCTTGGCCTATGTTGGTGCTGTTCATGGGGTAACGCTGAGGCTAATGTTTGTTTGCTTTGGGCGGGAATAGAAGTGCGTGGTCGCGTTTGGCAGCGGGCTGTGTCCAGCTGAGCGGTATCACCTGCCAGCAATTGAGCGGTTGCGGGTCTATTGGGCCTGGGTGGGCGGCTATGAGTTCGGCTATGTGATGCCTTATGTCGAGTTGGGTGGAGGCCACCTGACGGGCGCGCAGTTCGTCGGGCGATAGGCCAACACCTCGAGTGAGATGACCGCCGCCACCGTTTCCTCTGTACGAGTTGATGGCCACACGGTAGAGCGTATCGGGGTGGAATGGTCGGCCGTCGGCCATGCGCAGTATTTGCACCTTTTGGCCATCGGGGCGGCGCACATCGATGGTATAGTGTATGCCCGCAGCGCAGTCGAGGCTGTAGTAGTTGTTGGCGAGTTGCGCGGCTCCGCGCTCATCGACGATGGGATGCCCCGTAGAATCGAGTTTGAACTTGAGTAGGTGGTCGCTGGGCTGCTTCATGGTGTTGAACCATAGCCCTGCGCTGTATTCAAGGTAGCGCTGAATTTCGTGGCCATACAGATGCATGGTGTAGAGAAAGTTCTCGAATCGGTAGAGCTTGAACATGTCGCTCATGTCGATTTTGCCAGCGCTGATAAACGAGTATTTCGAGAGCGGCGCAACAAACGAAACTTCAGCCTCGGTTATTTGCAGCTGCATTTGATGGATGAAATCGATGAATGCCGTTGGCCCAAAGTAGGCCTGGCTGCTTGAGATGTAGCGGGTGAACTCGCCCAGTGGCTGCGCGGAGAAATGGGTTAGCGTGTCAAGGTCGGCGGCAAAGGTGGCCATATAGTTAGGGCAGGGTTCTTCGTCTTTTGTGCTAATTAACTCGCCATCAATTGTTTTGGATGTTATACGTCCGAATAGGTTGCGTTTTAGTTTGATGGTTGCTTTGGCCACGTATTGCGCTCCCGCTGCGGGGTCGAGCACGAGCACCGAATCGCCGTATGGATTGGCGTAGCGGCGGCAATGCGCATCGTGGTCGTGGCCTATCATAATAAGGTCGAATCCCGCAACCTTCTCGGCCACCACAATTGAGGCGTTCTCGTTGCAATGCTGGTCGTATGTGCCGCCTTGATAGGTGTAGTCGTGCCCTGCGTGGAATAGGCCTACAACAAGGTCGGGCTTTTCGGTGCGGCGTACCTCATCTACCCATCGCTGGGCGGTTTGCACCATGTCGTCGAAACGCATGTTTGGCCACATGTGCGGTGGCAACCAGTTGGGAATGCTTGGAGTGATTAGTCCAATAACGGCTACGCTTACATTGTTGCGGTGCAGTATGGTGTAGGGCTTGAATGCGCATTGGTTGGTACGTGTGTCTGTTACGTTGGCAGCCAGCCAGGGCATTTGCAGCTGGCGTTCGACGCGGCGATATACTGTTGGCCCAGCCTCAATATCATGGTTGCCCACCACGCCTGCATCGTAGCGTAAGTGGTTCATGGCGCGAGCCACAAGGTGCGGGCGTAGCGTGTCGATGTAGTTGGCGTAGTAGGTTGAGGGTTGCCCTTGCAGTATGTCGCCGCCATCGAGCAGGAACACGGTTTGATTGGCTTTTTCGCGTTCGCGTGCTATGATTGTGGCAGCGTGCGACAGACTGTGTGGCTGTGTGCGTTTCTCGGTCAAATCGATTGGGAATAGCGAGCCGTGCACATCGGTGGTTTCTAAAATAACCACGGTTTGTTCGCGCTGTGAGCAGGCTGTACTGGCGGCAATTGAGGCCGCAAGTAGCAGTAGCCTAATGCGTTGAAGTGTTTGTGCCATATACAAATAGCGTTTGCGGATATATGCGCTGCAAAGTTATCTAAATACCCCAAAAAATGCCTAATAGCCGTGGGGTAAATACGGACTGCGTTTTGTGTAAAATATTGATATGTATTTATTTATGTTGATACAAAAAGATTGACAGGGGGATGTGGCAACTTAAAAAAGTGCCATGTCGTATATCTAACGCAAGTTTATTCTGACACGTATATACTAATCGATAGAGATATGGGGCTGTTTAGCAATATGAAGCTAGGTCGTAAGCAGGCCACAATAATAGTGTCGGCGGTTGTTATCTGCCAAACGGCGATGATGGCCATACTCTTGGGACGATTCAAAGGGACGTATAATGAGATGGCAGACAACGAGTTGCGTTTGGTTGCAGAGAGCAATGCGGAGCAACTGATGGGGCAGATGAATGGCTATGACGCTAAGGTGCATACGTTGGCCATATATTTTCAAAACGTACTGGAATCGGTGGCTGCTGAAGATCGTCGCCAGCAGTGTATCAACATGATGCGCTTGTATTTAGAGGCCACTCCTGGTGTGGTGTCGGTTTGGACGGTGATGGAGCCCGATGCGCTCGATGGGCGCGACGCGCAGTATGCCTACACCCGTGGGCACGACCGCACGGGGCGTTTTGTTGCGGCTTGGAACGATGTGGATGGTCAGGGAGTGCGTTTGGAGGCCTTTCGGGGCTACGACGACCCCCAGGGGATAGGCGCGTGCTATAATCAGGTGAAGCAAAGTGGGCGCGGAATGCTCGTTGAACCGTTTATGTATAATATCAATGGGCAAGACGTTCGTCTGTCGGCGTTGTGTGTCCCTGTTATACATCGCAATGTAACCGTGGGTATGGTGGGGCTGTCGCTCGATTTGTCCATATTGCAGCAGGTGGCCGAGCTGATTAAGCCCTTTGGGGCTGGTGCTGCTTTTATTGCTAGCAGTCAGGGTGTGGTTGTGGGGCATGGCTACGATCCTAGGCGCGTGGGTGGTTTTATGCGCGAAACCGAAAGTTATTTGTCGGCCGAGATGCTGGAGCAAAACCGGCAGGCCGTGCTGGCGCATAAGCATTTCAGCGAAGAGGTGCACAGCAGTGTTTTTGGCAATATGCATGTTTACACCGTGCCGCTGCTCATTGGCGACTACGACCCGTGGTCGCTCACCGTGTGCGCCCCGTCGGCTGTTATTAAACGTCCCGTTGAGCGTATGCGCTTATTTGCATGGATTTCGGGCGTGGTTGCAGCTTTGGTTTTAACCGTAGTGGTACTGCTTATGACCCGCTACGTTAGTTTGTTCATAAACCTAACGGTGGATATGTTCAACAATATGGCCAAGGGAAACCTTGTGTTCAAATTGCCCGAAAAATTTAGGTTTGTGCTGAAACAGAATGATGAGATTGGACATTTGTGCAAGGCTGGGCTTGCGCTCAACGACAAATTGTCGGAAATGGTAGAGGAAATCATTATTGGCGTCGATGGGTTGCTTCAGGCCAGCAAGCACATGAACGACGGCAGCCAAAGTGTATCGCAGGGGGCGTCGGAGCAGGCCAGTGGTGCCGAGGAGATTGGCGCATCGATGGAGGAAATGGTGGCCAACATACAGCAAAACGCCGACAATGCGCAGCAGGCCAATGCCATAACCGAGCGCATTAGCCGCGAGGTGCGCAACATGAACAAGGCTTCGCGCGAGAGTTTGGATTCTGTGCGCGAGATTACCAGCAAAATCGATGTAATCAACGATATTGCGTTCCAAATCAACCTGCTTGCGCTCAATGCAGCGGTTGAGGCGGCGCGTGCGGGAGAGCAGGGACGCGGTTTTGCTGTGGTGGCCACCGAGGTTCGTCGTTTGGCCGAGCGCAGCAAGGTGTCGGCCGAAGAGATTGTTGCTTTGGCCACCAAAAGTTTGGAGGTAACCGAGCAGTCCACCACCCTGATGGAGAGCATTATACCCGAAATTGAGCGCAATGCTCAGTTTGTGCAAGAAATCACACAATCGAGCATGGAGCAGCGCACCGGCGCCGAGCAGGTGAACAATGCGGTGCAGCAAATGAACCTGGTTACGCAGCAGAATGCCTCAACCAGCGGTGAGATGGCCACTGCAGCCGCGCAACTCACCGCTCAGGCCGAGGCTTTGCGGCGCGTTGTGGGGTTCTTTACGCTCGATAGCAACCGTGTGCAAAAAAGTCAGCAGACGCAGCAGGCAAAAGCCATCGAAAAGCCTAATGTAAAGGATAAGTCGGTTACTATTCAAGTTAAATTAGGCGATAAGCCTGACGAAACGAATAAAGCAACGGCTAAGCCCGTAAAAGTCCAGCCAGTAGTGTCTAAGACCTCGATGAAACCGCAGGAGGCGATCGTTTCAAATCCTACGTTCGAATCACCAAAGCCCATTTTTGAGCCGAAGAATACGCCCAAAGTTATGCCTGATGCGGAGAAGGCTGCGCCAGTACAATCGACGGCAAAGCCTGCAGCTAAGCCAAATGTGCTTGATTTGCTTGGTAAGAATCCCGGTGTGGTGCTGCGCCTCGACGACGAGTCGGATACGCTCTACGAGAAGTATTGATGTGGATGCGCTGAGAGCGTGGAATGGGGTGTAAAGTGCGCATATACGCGTATATGCAAGGAAAAATGCATAAATGCGTGTTGCGATGTTTTGAGGGATGGTGTATCGGCTTTTTACGCCCGATTTTTGAAATAAAAGAGGGGCGGCACGTTGCAACAAACAGCCAAATGTTTCGGTATAACGTTCAGGTATTTGTTTATCACATCCAATCCACCTTGTTATGAAACTGAATATACGTCAGAAACATCTCCTACTTATTCTACCCACTGTTGCCATAATCTACATGATTATAGTGGGTTATATTTTGGGACGTGCTGCTAGCAACATGATGGACGATGCCGAGCGAAACACGCGCACCGAGGCACAGTTGGCGGCCAGTCAAATGTCCAATTTGTTCAATACGGAGATGTCGAGAGTGGAGACCTTGTCGCAGTCGATGGGCGTATTTCAAACCATGTCCGATGAGGAGTGGCAGCGAACCTACACCAAAATGCTGTTACAGGTGAAAGTGGAGCAGCCGCATATTTATGCAATGTGGATGGGAATTGAGTTTAGTGCGTATGTCCCTGGTTTCACAGGGCCTGGCCGTAGGCAATTTTCGGCTTGGCACGAGAACGGAAAGCTACGCACCACTGTGGTGGAAAAGGGTAAAGATGGCGACACCGAACTCTATGCGCTGTTGCGTAGTCGCAATGGTTGTTTCGTTATGGAGCCCTATCTCGACGAGTCTGAAAATGTGAGCGAACGTATTATGATGATGAGTTTCGTTTCGGCCATACACGATAAAAATGGGCAGTTTGCTGGCATTGTGGGCTCCGACATTGGTTTAACCCAATTGCAGGATTTGGTCGAACAATTCAACAATACAACTGAGAGTCAGGCGTTTGTGGTGTCAAATAGTGGTATCATCGCGGCGCATCCCGACCACCAACTCATCAATAGCACCATAGATAAGGTATTCCCTAACGAGGTAAAACAGCATGGCATCAATCATCATGTGGCCAATGGTGAGGAGTATAGCTATATGCGTGTAGATACCGATGGAAAAAAATACCTGATGTGTTATTCGCCAATCAATATTGACCAAATCAAGGAATCGTGGTCGTTGGCCATAGCCGTACCAGTTGATGTGATTAGGGCAAAAACCAGGCGCATAATATTTGTGGCGCTTATTTTCAGTTTGGTAGGTTTGGTAATACTTGTGTCGGTAATACTTGCCGTGAGCAATGGCATTAGCCGTCCCGTGATGAGCATGACGCGTAGCCTTAACCTGTTGGCCGATGGTCATTTGAACGAGGAGGTGGCTCTGTTGCGCACAGGCGATGAACTAGAAACCATGTCGGTGGCTGTGGGTAAGATTCGCGATAGTTTGAGCGGTATTGTGTTGAAACTCAACGAGAATGTGGCTGGTTTGATGACGCGTAGCGATAAGCTTAGCAGCATATCGCAATCGGTGAGCAGCGGAGCGGTGGCGCAGGCCGACAATGTGAATCAAATATCGGCAAGTATGCAGGAGATGGTGGCCAATATACAACAAAATGCCGATAATGCGCAGCAGGCCAACGCCATAACCGAACGCATTAGCCGTGAGGTACGCAATGTGAACTTGGCCTCGCGCGAGAGTTTGGATTCTGTGCGCGAAATAGCTGGTAAAATCGATGTAATCAACGACATAGCATTTCAAACCAATCTGCTGGCGCTCAATGCGGCTGTGGAGGCCGCACGTGCGGGTGAGCAGGGACGTGGTTTTGCTGTGGTGGCTGCAGAGGTGCGCCGTTTGGCCGAACGTAGTAAGGTGTCGGCTGAGGAGATTGTAGCCTTAGCCGATAAGAGTTTGGAGGTTACAGAGCAATCGGCTGAGCTCATGCAGTCCATCATGCCTGAGATTGAGCGTAGCGCACAGTTGGTGCAGGAAATATCATTGGCAAGCGTTGATCAACGTTCGGGTGCCGAGCAGGTGAACACTGCCGTGCAGCAAATGAGCAGTGTTATGCAGCAAAATTCGGCCAACAGCTCTGAGATGGCCACAGCGGCTGAGGAATTGACCACACAGGCGCAGGATTTGCGTCAGGTTGTGGGCTATTTTACTCTCGATGTAGCTCGCGCCAAGCAGCGTATGCAAGATTATCAGAACAAGCAGAAAGCAGCTGCTAAGTCAAAAGCAATCATAAAGCCCGAAACAAAATCAGAGTCATCTAAGGCTTCGGCCAAGTCTAAACCAGCAACGGCTGCCTCTGCAACACCTGCGCCTGCACCTAAGCAGAATGTAGCGAGCAAGGCGGCGGAAAAGTCCCAGGCGCAGTCTAAACCAAAGCCAGCTCCAGCGCCTGTTGCAACACCCGCTCCTGTTCCTGCTACGCCTTCTGTTGCCACGGCTTCCCCGACGGTGGCAAAGCTAGCCCCCAAACCGCAAACGCAGCCCAAGGTGGATCTCAAGGCAAATAGGCCAGCACCATTGCCGCCCAAGGCGAAGCCTATCACTAAGTCGAAAACCGTGGAGTTGATAGGCAGCAAGAACCCAGGTGTGGTGTTTCACCTCGACGATGAGTCGGACTCGCTATACGAGAAATATTAGTATTTGCAGACACGATAAATTGCTGGCACTGCTATTCGGAGACAAAGCCTGCCGTAACCCCTTACTGTTACTCATCTCGCAGGCTCAGTTCCCCACTCCAAGCCCTCGCAATGCATATAGTACAGTGGCGGTGCCGCGTCCGCACTGCCGAGTCTCAACGCTTAAAGCACAGCGGTTTGCGCCTGTTCTCGTCCTGCAGGGACGCACCGCAGCCGCTCGCGCCCACGAAACAAGGGGGCATGCCCCCTTGTCCCACACGAGCAAAGGTCGGAAGAGGACGCGATGAATCGCGTCCGTACATCTCTCTGCTGCAGGGCTGTGATACTATCGCAGCCGCTGATGTATGGCCGCACCGCGTGCGTCCGCACCCATATCCCGTTTCTGGCGGCACTGCTATTCGGAGGCTGAGCCTGCCGTAGTCCCCGCACTGCTGTTCGTACCTGCGAAAATAAGTAAGCATCCCCCCCTTGTCCTTTTTGCGGGGAGAGACGTTTGTACGGACGCGATTCATCGCGTCCACATGATTCCGTGTAAATATTT
>JAFWUG010000016.1 GCA_017524185.1 Bacteroidales bacterium | reverse complement strand
CGTAGGTGGTCCCGCCCTGCGCGTAGAGCCGCAGCACGTCGCCGTAGCAAACCTTGGCCAGGTCGCCCGCCAGGCCGTTCACCGTCCCGTCCACCTTTATCTCCGCAAAATCGCTAAAATAACCATAAAAGGCGTCGGAATTGGCTGTTTTTACTTGGCCGTCAATAATCATTCCTGCCCCTCTGCCATTGATTACTCCCAAATGGAATACATTTTTTGTATTTACAAGTGTGTATGCCACGTCTTGATCTAGGGCGTCTAAATGTAAACGAGCATATCTGTATTTAGCAAAATTACCATTTGCATTTGGCAAGTCTTTAAACGTCGTATTAGCGTTAGCAGGCAATAAGATTGGAGCCTGTGTGGCCGTTACATCAACACCGTTGCGCAACAATTTGAAACCATCCTCCGCACCTTTGTATACCAATATGTTCAAAAATAAGTGAAAATCACTACCGGTACATTCATGTGTTTTGCCGTTTATTTTACAACCTTCTGTAATCTGAGCAACGCCTGGACACATTGGATATTGACAAATATTTTGTGTTTTGTCAAGTTTAGCCATTGTTCTATTAAACGCCACCTTGGTTGAGCCTGTGCAACGGCTTATGGTGGGTACAACAGCCCCAGCAAATTGGATTCCAACGCCAGATTGATGAAAAACAACTATTGGTTTAGTTGCTTGTAGGGTAGCAACATTAGCATTGGCTGGAATATTTATACTTTTCCATTCGCTTTCGTTTAGATTATATGATATCGAGTTGTTATTATCAAACCAAACATCCAGTTTAGTGTTGTTTTCTGTTGCTATAGCTATAACATATTCATTCGAATAATAGAATCCATCCTCTGCATGTCCTTTAATAACCGCATAATCAGTTCCTAAGCACTCAAAATTAACCAATTGATCTGCAACGTAGTCTACAGATTTACCTCCTGTTAGTTTTGATTCCGAGTTCACCATGTCTTCGTGTGTCTGTATAGCAATTTTTTTATACCCTTCATCGTCAATCACTTCAACCTTAGCTCCAATAAGTTGTTTGCCACGAACTCTTTCTGTTTGGTATGTTGATTCGTTGTTTAAATCTGATGGATTCCATTTTGTGTCTATTTTACGACTTGCATATGGTGCTATAATTGCAGTTTCGCCTCTATTTAGGTATATATCATATATTTTGTTTTTCAAATTTTGTATAGGTTTGTTATTTTTGTCTTTAGCAGAATTATTTATGGTATAAATGGCTAATTCGTTGGGGATTGTGATTCTAACATGAGTGTTGTTTTCAGTGGCAACTATATCAAATGCTCTATATGGTCTATTGGGATGATTAAAACCATCTGTAATATTCCAATTCATTTGAAAAGGAACAAAGAATTTATTTCCTAAAGCATTCTTCCCTTTTAAAGTAAGTAATTCTTTGTTATTGATTAGTGATATTTCGTAGTAAATATTAACGAAATCAGTTGATTGTATAAGTATTCCCTTGTTGTTTCGGTTGATATATTGATTTCTTCCGTTTCCAGGATAATTAGACTGACACCATCTCAGCTTATTTTCCATCGAAACTTTTGCTTGATAATTAGGGTTTTCTGGGTGTTGTTTTTGTATTTCGTCGCTAATATAAGGAGCTAAATCTAGTTTATATAAACTATTTGCTGGAATATTTATAACCAAAGGATTTCCACCATTAAAATTTGCCTCGTTTGCAGGCATCGAGATTGTAACTGTTACTGGCCTATCAAGCGTTGTTATTCTAAAGCGTGTAGGAGTACCGTCATTGCAAGGACAATTTCCCTTTCCTGTTTGGTGATACCTGTTCACCTCTGGGATTGCAAACCAAAACTCGGTGTCGAGCTGGGCTTGAAGGGATGGTATGGCCAACAACATGGTCAATATGGTGGAGGTTAATCGTTTAGGTGTCATGATAGGTTGGTTGTTTGCTTCGTTTTTTAGTACTCAAGGAGAAAGAGTTACTGTTTTTACGGAGCTATAAAGCGCATTGTTACAGCCCACGTAATGTCCATTTCAAAGGACAAACAGCATCAGACTATCAACAAACAGCCGATAGAGAAGTGCCTGTATGAATGCCAACGTAGTAGAATAGCGCACAGAGTTGGCATGGACAGTTAGGTACATCCCAAAATAGCTCTGTTTGCGTAGTTTTGCGTCTCAAACTATTTGGAATCCAACTGTTATAGTCGGATTGGAGCATAGAAAAAGGGCGAGGAGTAGCAATGTAGTCCTCGCCCTGATTATGAACTTATCCGTAGAGCCTCCGAAGGAGTACGGGTAAGTGTTTGGTAATCACATGTTTAAAACCGCCAGAATAAGCCAATCTCGCCTGTGGGTAAAAGCGATAGACCGTTGTGATAGCCAGCACCAATGAGTTGGTAGGCAGCATAGCCAACGGATATGTTGAATGCTACCACGCGCCCAAGCGAGAAGCCTATTCCTATGCCAGAACAGTAGAATGTATCGCTACCGTAATCTAAAATCTGCTTGTCTCCAATTTGTTCGTAGTATGATTCCCTTAGGTAGAACACTTGGTTTCCCCAGTAGGCGTAAACGCGTGTGTATTTGGTGTTGCGCAGCGAGTATAGGCCTGTTAGGCCTGCGCTGAGAAATATGTCGTTGTCTATTTTGAGGGGCATTCCAGTAACCTGTAGTCCAAAGCGATTGAACCAATGGCGGTACGACAGACCAACGCCTGTGGTGCCGCCCGCGTTGAAGCCCACTTCGTTAGTAAAGGGGTTGGAGTTGTCGTCGTCGTTGCGTTCCTCGTTTTGTGCCCATCCGTAAAGGGGCAGCAGTAGCAGTATGGAAATGGCTAAATATTTCATCGTTAGGTGTTTGTAAGGTTAGAATCTCCAGTAAAGTCCCATTTCGCCTGTGGGAAGTAGCGATAGGTTTTTGGCACCGCCAAACACATTGTAGGCACCGTAGCCAACAGATATGTTGAACGCTACTACGCGTCCAAACGAGAATCCGAGGCCAACGCCGGTGTTGTATTCTGTTGAGCCGTAGTACTTAACATCGTTGTTATTCGTGTTTGTTTCTTGGTATGATGTATAGGAGTGTCCCTCGTGGTAAACATGGTTGCCCCAGTAGGCGAATATGCGAATGTATTTGGTGTTGTGCATTGAATACATGCCTGTTAGACCGCCGCTTATAAAGGTGTAGTTTGATTCTTTGATGGGTAAAGCGGTTACTTGTACACCGAATTTATTGAACCAGTGGCGGTATGATAGGCCTACACCCGTTGTTAGTCCAGCGTTTGCACCAAATTCATTGATAAATGGATTGGTGTTATCGGAGTGTTGTTCATTGTTTTGCGCCCAACCAAAGAGGGGGAGCAAAAGCAAGAAGGATAGTGATAAGTTTTTGATTTTCATTGATATACGTTTGGGTTTATTAAGGTTTATGAACCAAGTGGTATTTATCAAAAATTGCGCCAAATGGGGTTGGTTGTGCATTGTTTTTAGTGCTTGTTTGTTGCGTTAAGCACGTTGTCTACCGGATTGGCGTAGATGCTTAGGAATATCTCGCGCAGTTCGTTGGCGTTGCCGTTGAGCGGGCTTAGGCTGTGCGACATGTAGGCTGCAAACTGTTCGCGTTGTTGCGCTGTGTAGTGCTGCTGGTGCGTATTTGCGCCGTGTAGTAGGTCGTGGGCTATATAGTTGGTTGGCCATAGCCTATAGGCTGCATGAATGCGTTGGTCGATGATGCTGGCCAACGCTTTGTAGCGGGCATTGCTGGGCTGTTCGGCGCATTGGGCAATGTCGGCCGGGGTGATGGTGGGGCATACGGCCAAATGCACATGTCCCTTGGGCTGCACCACACCATGGACTACGCTGCGTATGTCTTCGCCAGGCTGCTTCTCGTAGCGTTTGCTGCGCGATATGTATAGCTCGTTGGTTTTCATGGCATCGCATGGTTCATACTCGTAGGATATGCACAGCGGCACTATGTTCAGTTGCCCCAAGTTCTCGCTGAATGTCAGGTTGTTGGGAGCGCTCATGGCGAACATTTTCAGCACGCCCACGTCGGTGCGGTCGTTGCCGTCTTTGGTGCGCCCGTTGCGCTGGGCAATCCATACCGATTCGCGTTTCTCGGTGATGGCGTGGCGGATGTAGGCCGAGTTTTGCTGCGACATGCTCACCAATTCGCGGGGCGAGCCGTTGCTGCGCATAAATCTGAACATCTTGTTAATCTTGCCCAAATCGACAATCAGCTGCGTTTGCATCAGGTTGCTGCCAAAGGTGATTTCGGGCGTGTCGATGTTGCTGTGCGCCACCAAGCAGTAGCAAAGCAGCGATGCGTCGAGCATAATGTCGCGGTGGTTCGACACGTATAGGTAGGGCGTGTTGAGCTGTAGTTGCTCAATGCCCGTGTGGGCAAACGCCGTAGTGGTGCTGCGTATGATGTGCGCCATGGCGTTGCGCATAAGCCTATGCTGTAGCTCGTGAACGGTGCTAACGCGCTGTAGTTCTTGGCGTACAAAGCCTATGTTGGCCTTGGGGAACATGTTGCGCATAAACGTATCGAACCGTTCGTCGGACAGCACTCGGGCTATCGCAGCCGGCACTTCGCTGTCGGTGTATGGGCGTATATCGTCGAATTGATGGGTGTTTGCCATTGTTTTTCTATGGGGGGGAGTTGGCTTACCGTTTGTCGATAAATTTTAGCGGTTTGCGCCGTGCTTCGGGGGTGGTTATGCGCCTGATGGTGTCAATGTCGTCGAAACGCACTTCGGGGGCAACGCGTAGCTTGGCGCGGAATTTGTCTTTCAGATCCTTGATTAGCTCTTCCGATGGCTGTTTGCAGCCAATGATGGCCGTTACGCTGTCGGTGCCAATTTCGTTGGCTTCAACCTCAACAATGTAGTTCTCCACATAATCCACATTGTCGAGCACATCGAATATCGACGCGGGGTATAGCGTTGTGCCCTTTAGCTTAATCATCTGGTTTTTGCGCCCAATGATTGGGCTTATGCGCATCGATGTGCGTCCGCACGAGCATGGCTCGTGGTGGAACTGGCAGATGTCGCCCGTTTTGAAGCGCAGCAGGGGCATACCCTCAACGCCCAATGTGGTAACCACCAGCTCGCCGGGGAGGCCATCGGCCACGGGATTGTCGTTCTCGTCAACCAGTTCGCAGATTATGAGTTCGGGGTGATGGTGTCCGCCCTGACCCGCTTGGCATTCGCAGAACGTGGTGCTCATCTCGGTGGAGGCGTAGGTTGAGTAGAGCTCAATGTCCCATTTCTCGCGTATTTTCTGACCCAACAGGTTGAGTGAGAAGTCGGTTTCGCGCAGATTTTCGCCAATACAAACGGCTTTGCGTATGCTCGAACGGCGATAGTCGATGCCGTGTTCCTCGGCGTATTTAATTATTTTGAGGATGAACGAGGGTACGCAGATTATGGTGTTGGGCTGTATGCGGTTGATGGTGTCCCACTGCAGCTCGGGGATGCCGTTGCCCACGCGGATTACGCTTGCGCCCATCTTGCGTATGCCCAAAAAATAGGCCAACCCAGCCATAAATCGCTTGTCGATGGTGGTCATTAGCTGGTAGATGTCGCCTGGCTTGCCGCCCGCGCAGGTGAACGATATTGCTTCGTTGTAGGCCAAACGCTCCAAATCGCGGTCGGTCATGGCAAAGGTGGTTGGGTCGCTCAGCGTGCCTGAGGTGGTGATGTAGTCCACAATACGCTCACGCTCAACGCAAAAGAAGTCGGCGTTGTGGCGTTGCAGGTCCTCCTTGGTGGTGAATGGAATCACCCTAAGGTCGTCCAATGTGCGTATTTTGCTGGGGTCGATATGTTCGCGGGCGAAAAGTGCTCGGTAGTAGGGCGAGCGCAGCGCAAGGTAGTCGAGCGTTTCGCGTAGGCGGCCTTCCTGATAGCGGCGTATCTCGTCGAGCGGACGGTACTCTATTTCGGGTACAAACTGGCTCATTTTTAGTGTTTTGTGGGAAGTATAGATTGCTCCGATAGCCATTGCAGCAATATGGGTTCCCATTTGGGAGCCTTGGTGTTGTTGGGTTTATGGCCAAAGCCATGCCCGCCTTCCTCGAAAAATACGAATTTGTGGTTTATCTGATTGGCAGTTAGTGCGCTATCGAGCATTATGGAGTTTTTGGGGTTCACCACAGGGTCGTCCTGCGTGGCAATCAGTAGGGTGGGGGGCATGTTGCTTGGCACGTGCAGTTCAAGCGAAAGGCTGTCAATCATGGTTTGGCTTGCGTTGCGGCTAATGAGATTCTTGCGCGAGCGGGCGTGTGCCACGGGTGGGCGCATCGACACCACTGGATACACTGGCACCACAAAGTCGGGACGCAATGTGTTGGGCGATACGCTCATGTGTGCGGCCAGCGAGTTGTGCTGGTGGAACTCGGCGGCCATGGCAACAAGGTGTCCACCGGCCGAAAAGCCTATCAATCCTAACTTTATGTCTTTATGCTGCGAGCGGACGTAGCGCATGGCCTGTTGCACGTCTTGCAGCATGGCGGGATGATGATAGCCGTTTGCGCCAATGCGATAGCGCAGCACGTAGGCCGCAATGCCGTGCTGGTTGAGCCATTGGGCCACATTGTGCCCCTCGTGTTTCATGCCCAAATGGTGATAGCTGCCGCCAGGGCAGATAATCATGGCGATATTTTGACGCTTGCTTTCGGGTATATCGTCGTAAACATACAGCCGTGTGCGTTCGTGCTGCATTCCAGGCACATTGGCCCAAAGGTATAAGGGTTTGGGTTGAGCCCAAAGGTTTAGCCCCGAACTGCCGAGCAGCAGGGAAATTAGGAGTATGGCGTTACGCATGGTGTTTTCTACTCGTTGAGAAGTTGTTTTATGGCTTCGCCCGTGAGGGGCGTATATTGCGGCGGTGTGTTGGGGTCGGCTGCGAATACTACCTGAAAAAACTCCTCGTCGTAGAACGACAGCTTGGAGTTGGTTCCAGGGTTACATTCAATGTAGGTTATATCGCTCATCGACAGGTTTTTAGCCTTGCATATCTGTTCGGCCAGCGAGCGGCCAGCGTAGGTAACCGACGTGCCGGGGTTGTCTTGGTATAGTTCGGTTACGATGACGTATGTTTTGCCCTCGTTTGTCCTGATTTTCAGGCCACAAGCCGATGGCATATCCCATTGACCGCTGAAGTTGAAAATTTCGTCGTAGTAGCTTTCGGGAACTCGCATTTTATGGCGTTTGTATCGTTTGGGTTCAACTGGTGTGTGTTTAGTTTGGTGTGCCTATTGGGCTTTTTTGATGTTGCGTTGCACCTGACGGCCAAACGATTGGTTGGCCAATCGGCGGTCGCGCGGACGGTAGGTGCCGTCTTCCATTTCGCGCAGCGCAACGTTGCAGAACAGGCGGAACATCTTGCTCTCCTGGCTTTCGTCGTGGTAGAATGTCTTCCAGGCGTAGTCGTAGAGCTCTTGCAAACGCTGGGCGGTCATGTGTTTGGGATGATACACCACCTGCCCTGCGTTGTAGTGATTCCAGTCGTGGTCGAATATTCGCCCTTGGCGTAGCAGGTCATCGTATGCCTTGGTGTGGGGGAATGGGGCAAGCACGGTGAACTCGGCTAGGTCGAGGTCTATTTCGAGCAGGAAGTCGATTAGGCGCAGGATGTCGTCCTCGGTCTGATTGTCGAGCCCCAGCAAAATTGTGCCTTCCACGCCTATGCCGTAGTCGTGGTAGCGTTTCACGCGTTCGCGGATGTAGTCCGAGGTGTCATACACGGCCTGATACACATACCAAGCTCCCGCCTGTGCGGCCAAATCCAGCACTTTGGGGTCGTCTTCAATGGTATGGCTAATCCACTTCTTTTTGAGCGGAATCATCTCCTTGAACAGCTGCATCTCCCACTCCTTGTTCTGAGCCAGCGAGTTGTCAACAATAAACAGTCGGTTGTTGTCGATGGTGGCCAGGTCGGCAATGGTTTTTTCGATGGGGCGGGGACGGAAACAGCGTCCGCCAAGGTACGACACCGCGCAGGGGTAGCAGCTGAAACGGCAGCCGCGCGAAGCGTGGAATAAATCGACCATGGGTACGCCCTTGTGGTTGTATAGGTCGCGGTTATACAGGTCGCGCCGCGATGGCCCAACCAGCGATATGTCTGGTTGTTGGCTCAGGTAGTTATACACCTTTTTGAGCTTTCCATGTCTAAAATCATCCAACACAGCCTCCATGCGCCCCTCGCTTTCGCCCAGAAATATGCTGTCGGCGTGTTGCAGTGTTTCTTCGGCATGTAGCATGGTGCTAATACCGCCAAACATCACCGTTTTGCCGCGTCGGCGAAACTCGTCGGCAATCTCCCAGCCGCGTTTCACCTGTGTGGTGAGCATCATGGAAATGCCCACCATATCGCACTCGTCGTCAAAATCGATGGGCTCAACGTTCTCGTCGGTAAATTTCACATCCACGTAGTCGGGCAGCGTGGCAGCAAACACTATTGGTCCGTGGGGCGGGAGGTTGAATGTGGTTTGGCCTGGCAGCTTATTCCATTTGGGGTATATCAGCTTGTACTTCATTTTTTGTGGGTGCAAAGGTGCAAAGGTAGTATTTTATGCGCAAAATATGCGTTTCTATCAACGCTAAAACGTATCAACGCGCCAAAGGTTGTGCGAAGTCGCGCCTTGCGGACGGTTGGGAATTTGTTTTTATGAGCTATCTTTGCTATTCAAATGCAACGCACATCCTACAAAACACTACTTTGCATACTCATCGGTGCTTTGGCCTATGCCTTTGTGCTTTACAGGCTATGGCGCGCCGATTGGGCTGCTTTCTCGTTGGTTTTGGAGCAGCGAGGGGCGTTGGCTGCGATTGGTTTGTTGCTGGTTCTGCTGATGATGTTGGCTGTTTGGGCGGTCGAGGCGCAGAAATGGCGTTGGGCTACAGCCCATTTCATGCCGCTTACGTTCGGCCAGTGCTGGCGAACGGTGTGGTATGGCGTGGTGGTGGGCATGCTCTCGCCCAATCGTGTTGGCGAGCCTTTGGGCCGATTGGCGCAAACGCCCGCCGAGCATCGTCCGCGTGCGTTGGCCGCCTCGGTGTGGTGTGCGCTCACGCAGCAGTTTGCCACCCTGTTTTTTGGTGCAGTGGCTCTGCTTTTTTGGTGGACGATTACTTCCGAAACTGCCCAATTAGGCGTAAAAGTGGCTGTGCCATTGGCCTTTGCTGCCGTTTGGATGATTGCCATTGTGGTGGCTCTTGTGCGCTACGATGCCTTGATGAGTTGGCTCGCAAAACGCCGATGGCTACAGCGTTGGCTGCCGTCCGATGGTCTTGTGTGGACAGTAACCCGACCAGTTGCTATGCGAATAGTTGTTGGAAGTATGTTTAAATACTTGATATTCAGCACACAATACGTTATCCTGCTTCGTGTTTTTGGGGTTGATGCCCCTTTGCTTGCGCTTTATGCAGGGGTTGCTGTTAGTTACCTTTTAATTACCTTTGTGCCATCGGTGGCAGCAACTGAACTGGCCGTGCGCGTGGGTGCAGCCATGGTGCTTATAGGCCCGCTAACCCACAATCAGGGCGGTGTGGCAGCGGCTGCGTTTACGCTTTGGCTTGTAAACATCGCCCTCCCAGCCCTATTGGCCGTTTGGTTTAGGTGGAATAAGAATGATGGTAAATGATTGATAATAAATAAGTTGTTTTATTTGCTGTTTTCTTATAACGTTGAAATTTTGGTTTGAAATTCGAGTATAAATGTAACTTTTGGGAACATACGATGGTGAGCGTTAAACGGAGATGGGCATTGGGGCGTTAAAAGGCTTCGGCTGTTCGAGCCTGCCCTTTAGGGCAGGTGAGTTCCGAAGGCTTAGCCCCGATGACCATCGGAGTAGCGAAGCATCGTCAGTTCCTAGCCTTTTTTGCTTACTTTTTTGGGCAATGCCAAAAAAGTAAGTGGGGTTTGGGGCAAAGCCCCAAGCGTTCACTATAGAGATATGTTGCTCAAAGTTATGTTTTATAAATCTGATAATAAACAATTTACAATAATGTCCAACTCCACCAATCAAAGGCCGCAAGGCTCCTACATCAGCCATTTTAGCAACATGGTAAAAGCGCACGGCGGCATCAATCTTGCGCAGGGCATTCCTGGCTATCAGCCGCCCGCCGCGCTGTTGGATGCCCTACAGGCGCGGCTGCGCGACGATGTCCATCAGTATGCCCCTGGGCAGGGCAATCGCCAGCTGCTCCAATTGGTGGCGCAGCGCTATGGCTTGCAGCCTAACAACGTGCTGATGGTGCAGGGTGGCACCGAGGGTCTGTCGCTCGTCTATACCTACATCGCCCAGCGCGTGGAGGCCGACATGGCGGTGATGGCCATTGAGCCAGCCTACGAGGTGCACAGCAACCTGCCCCGCATCTACGGTCATCGTTACGTGGCTTTTTGCCCCAATCCCGATGGCAGCCTCGACCTCGGACGACTTGAGCGCACCGTTGCCGAGCAGAGCGTGCGGCTGCTGTTTGTGGCTTCGCCCGGAAATCCCTACGGACGGGCGTTATCACGCACCGAGGTGGAGCAATTGCTGCAAATCGCTGTGCGTCAGGACTTTTACTTGGTGTTCGATGCGGCCTACCATGAACTCTATTTTGGGCCAAATGCATCGTATCTGCCCATCGACAGCATGTCGGAGCGGCTTTTTGTGGTGGGTAGTTTCTCCAAATCGTTGTGCATCACTGGCTGGCGCGTGGGCTATGTGCTGCACCATGCCAGCCATGGCGATGCGCTACGCGCTGTGCACGATTATGTGGGGCTTTGCGCCTCGTCGGTGATGCAATGCGCCCTGGCCGACTATCTCCCCCAGGCCGATGCCGCCCATTTTGTGGCCACCATGCGTCAAAAACTATCGCGCACCCATACGGCCATGGCCAGTGCGTTGCAGCGGCTCGGCTTTGTTGTCCCGCCAGCCGATGGCGGCTGTTTTGTGTGGGCGCAGTTGCCCCAGCGCATCGCTGCCGACGGATTTGGATTAGCCATAGAGCTCTATCGCCATCAGCAGGTTGCCATTGTGCCAGGCGAGCATTTTGGAGCGGCGCATACACGCTGGATACGCCTTAACATTGCCCGTCCCGAGGCCGAGGTTGACGAAGCCATCCGCCGCCTCAATCTATTCATGCAATAATTTTGATGTATTTATTTAAATATCAACAAAATACACCCCATGTAGAGACGCGATTCATCGCGTCTCTGATTCGTCGCGTTTTTAAATTCTGTCGTCTGCGCAAGACAAGGGGGCATGCCCCCTTGTCTCTGATTTTCTGTAGATTATATGTACGGACGCGATTCATCGCGTCCCCGTTCCGACTTCGCGTTTTTGACAAGGGGGCATGCCCCCTTGTCATTGTCGAGCCTTGTCTTTGTTGAGTTAAATTTGTAAAATATTGATTATCATAATTTTAATATTATCTCTTCCCTACACCCTGCTAATGTGGGCGTTCTACGTTGGCTTGCGCCGAACGCTGCGCCACTCGGCTTCGCCGATTGATGCTCCCGTGGCCTCGGGGGTGAGCGTGGTGGTGGTGTTTCGCAACGAGGAGCGCAATTTGCCTCGGCTGTTGGCCGCCCTACGCACCCAAACTCTGTCCCCCGAGCGGTGGGAGGCATTGCTAATCGACGATGGCTCAACCGATTGTGGGCCGCAGTTGGTTATCGGTGCGGGTGGTAATGTGCGCTATGTGCGTTCCGATGGTTGTGGTAAGAAAGCTGCGTTGATGCAGGGCTTGAGCCGTGCGCGGCATTCGCTGGTTGCCATCTGCGATGCCGATTGTCAACCCGCGCCCACGTGGTTGGCCGAGCTGCTGCGCCAGTGGCGAGGCGAGGCCATGTTGCAGGGGGGAGTGCTGATTGAGCCGCAGGGCCATTGGCTTGCCCCTTTCGATGCGCTCGACTACGCATCGCTCCAAGCAGCATCGGCGGCGGCCTTCGGCCTTGGGCGGCCTTTTATGGCCGCTGCGGCCAACCTTGCGGTTGTCCCCGCCGCCATCCCTTGCGATGCTCAGCACCTCCGTCCGCACATCGACACGGGCGACGACACTTTCTTGCTCCATGCAGCCAAGCAGCGCGGTTTGCCTGTGGGCTGCACCCTTAGCTCCGCCATGGCTGTGCGCACCCGTTTCGAGGGCGGTTTGTTGCAACGCCTCCAACGTCGTATGCGTTGGGCATCAAAGGCCACAGCCTACACCGATTCCCATGCCATTGCTGTAACCCTGCTGGTGGCCGCCATGGCAGTGAGCCAAACGCTGGCATTGCTGCTGGCCATAGCGGGAGCGATGCCCTGGACCGTGGTGCTTCTGTTGTGGGGCATAAAGCTGGCCGCCGACACACCCCTGATGCTCGGCTATCTCCGCATCACCCATCAACTAAACCTGCTGCCGTGCTACATACCATTACAGGTTGTGTATCCAATTTACACCCTAATTGAGGCAATAGGGGCAATGATGCGCAAAAAAAATGGGGTAAAGCGTTGGTTGTAGAGAAAAAAAATTCTAACTTCGCTGTTGATTCCGCGTATTGGCTATTTCCATACGCATCTTACATTCGATCTCAAAAAAAGCCAGTCTTATGGTGTTAGATAAAAACAAAGTGCTTTCAGTCATTGGGCTAGACCCTAATGTTGAGGTTGTGCTGCCGCCTAAACTGAGCGCATACAAGCATTCTAACTATATAGAGCAGGGTCGAGCCAAGATGCTCAACCAGTTCATCACCCTGGCGCAGATTCTGTTCGCTGCCGTGATTCCCATGCAGTTGATGGAGTATCTGCTTACCGGAAGGACAGTGGAACTCTACTATATTGTTATGGCGAGTTTGGCTGTTTGTTCCATGCAGTATATCCGCTTGGTGCTGCGCGGTGGCTCGTTGCGTGTGGCTTCTAACATGGTGGCCATTGCAACCATGATATTCTCGTGGTTCGGTATGTTCGTAGAGCGCGATGCCTCGTTCTCGGTGCTCAACAACCTGTTCTATATCTACGTGGCCATGTTCATATTGCCGCTGGTTATCCCAAACCGGCGCACGGGCTACGTGGTTGTGGGTATTAACGTTACGCTGATGTTCCTTTTCTGGATGGTATATAGCGACGACGTGGCCGCCATGGGCAGTGCTGGTCTTGACACCATCATGGATTTCCTCTTCTCGCAGATAGAGGCTTCAGTGCTTGTGATTTACGCCCATACGCACTACGAGCAGGAGCTTAAGAATCACAACAAGTTTGTGAGTAACCTCGGTAATTTGCGTAAAACGCTTGAAGTTCAGACGCTTCGCTATAGCCAGTTCCTCGATTCGTTCCCCGAAATTATTTTCAGCATCGACACCGAGGGCAACATAACCTATATCAACGCGGCTGCCTACGCTGTGCTTGGCATCGACAACATTGCATCGCTCGATAAGCACAACGTGTTTGAGATGCTCTCCGAGCGCGACCGCTACAGGCTACAGCGCAGCATGCAGCGCAACCAGGCAGGAAAAATTTCCATGGGATCCGACTACGCTATCAATCTTAACGGCGAGCGTAGATATTTCAAGTTCTACATCTCCCGCATGATTGAGGACGGCGTTTGCGTTGGAGCCGAGGGCATGGCACTCGACATTGCGTATCAAAAGGCCATGGAGCACGAGCTCAAGCATCGCGAAGAGTTGGTGCATCTCATCAGCAACGAAACCCCCAACATCATTTTGATTAGCAATCGCGCTGGCGAACTCGAAATGGCCAACCGAGCCTTCTATCGCGCCGAATTGGTGCAGAGCGACAGCGTTGAGGGTCAACACCTGTCCGACTACAACCTCACCTCACGGTTTGCTTCGCCTGAGTTCCTATCTGATATATTCGAAAAGGGTTATCTGCACACTGTTAATCAGAAAATTGAGCGCGAGGGCGACACGCGCTACTTCGAATGCACGTGCCAGCCCATCTGGAGCGCATCGCATCCGCTGCTGCTCATCACCATGGTTGATATAACCGAGCAATACCGTGCCATAGAGCAACTCACTGCGCGTAAGCAAGAAGTGGAACGCATGATGCAGGCGCTCCCCAACTTGGTGGTGCTTTCCGACGAGAACGACAAACTGTTATGGTGCAACGAGGCTCTGCTCAATATGTTTAACATTCCTGCTGATAAAATGGAAACTATCGTGGGGCAAAGCATGTACAATTTTATTGATGTTCCTAGTGGCAGAGAGCAGTTTTGGGAGGCTATTCGCAAATCGGGAATACTGCGTAACCATGAGATGGACTTTATGGATAAATGGGGAAATAACCATCAGTTCATCGTTTCGGCCTCGCAAATAGACTACGGCGGTCGTAACGTAGTGCTAACATCAATGATTGATGCGTATGAGATTAAACGTGGCGAGCGTATGTTTAACGACATGCTTGCTGCTATGCCCAATATGGTGTCCATAGTTGATAAAAATTTGACCATACGTTGGGCAAACCAGGCCATCTGCGATTTTCTCGAACTAAGCACTAACAACCTATGCGGAAAGAATATCTTTAACATTGTTCGCGAGGGCTCTATTAAAACCACAGAGGGAAGCGGCAAGGCTATAATTGAACGCCTTTTGGGAAATGGATTTATAAAGGGTTTGGGCATACAGTGCGAAGACCGCAGCGGACGCACCTACTCAGCCGTGCTTTCAGGTTCACTTATTCGATACGAAGAGCAAGAAATGTACTTGTTTGTGGTGGTCGATACCTCAGAGCGCGATCGCCTGCAGCAAGAGTTGCATAAGGCCGAAAACTCCATGCTATCGGTGCTTAACAGCATACCCAACATGGTGCTTGTGGTCGACTACAAAAAGCACGTGCGCTGGGCCAACGAGGGTATGTGTACTTTCATGGGCTGTACGCTCGAAGAGGCCATTGGCAAGCACATGTACGATATTGCTCCGCCCGATTCGGTGCAGCCGTCCGACAAAATATGGGGCGGCCTTAAGAACGATGGCTATATACGCAACTTGCCCGTAACCTACAAAAATAGAGCGGGACATACGCATTCGGGTCTCGCCTCGGCTGTGCCCATCGAGATGGATGGCGACCTATGCGTGGTTGCCCTTGTGGTTGACACCACCGAGCACGACGAGCTTGAGGCCGAACTCTCATCGTATCGCGAAACGCTTGAGATTCAGGTGGCCGAACGCACCGATGCGCTGCAATCGACCAACGAGGAGCTCATTTCCACCAATGAGGCACTGATAGAGAGCAACCGTTTGCTCGAGATTCGTAACAGCGAGCTGCAAGAAACCATGGATGCGCTCAAAGAAGCGCAGAACCAGCTTATACAGAGCGAGAAAATGAGCTCGCTCGGTTTGCTCGCTTCGGGCATTGCCCACGAGATTAACAACCCCCTAAACTACATACGTGGTGGCATTCAGGGCATCGAGAACCTTATCGACGAAGGCGTTTTGGCCGAATCGCCTGAAATAAAACTGCTGGTTGGAGCCGTTCACGAGGGCATAAATCGCGCCGCGACCATTGTGAAGGGTATGGGACGCTATAGCCGTTCGTCGGAGCGTGTGGATGAGCATTGCGATTTGCATAGCATTTTGGGCAGCTGCGTGGTGTTGCTGCACTCGCAGCTTAAGGGCAATGTGAAGCTGTCGCGGCATTTCTCGGCCGAGAAACTCGAGGTGCTGGGCAACGAGGGTAAACTGCATCAGGTGTTCGTTAACATCATCCAAAACGCTATACATGCAGTAGGCAATGCGGGCAAAATAGATATAGAGACCTATCGCACAGGCAAATATGTTGTGGTACAGGTGCGCGACACAGGTGTCGGCATTAGCGATGATGTGTTGGCGCACATATTCGATCCGTTCTTCACCACCAAGCCGCCCGGACAGGGCACCGGGCTGGGGCTGGCCATCAGCCAAAAAATTATTGTTGAGCATGGCGGTAAAATCGATGTTACCTCGCAGCAGGGACAAGGTACAACCGTTAGCGTACATCTGCCCCTTATTCTTGATAAACCCGAATAAACCTAACTAAATCATATTACTTCCTTTGAACCTCAATTTGCAATGAATAAGATACTATTTGTTGACGATGAAAGGGTGAATCTGATGCTTTTCAGCGTAAACTACAAGAATCGGTTCACCGTGCTAACAGCCGAATCGGCCGAGGGGGCTATGGCTATTTTGACCGAAAACCCCGATGTTGATGCGGTTATCACCGATATGAAAATGACCAACACCAGCGGCTTGGAGCTGGCCGCCATGATCCGCCAGCAATACCCCGATCTGCGCGTGTTTTTGCTCACAGGCTTTGAGTTGTTGCCCGAAATTGAGCAGGCCATGGAGCAGGGTATAATCACTAATTATATTAGCAAGCCGCTTAATTTCAAGCAATTGGAGAGCATAATTGGCATTTAGTCCTTTTGCTCTCGTCTTACATAACGTTAGTTTTTGTGCCATGCAGATTGACATCATCAGCGTGTTGCCCGAGCTTTTGCAGGGGCCTTTTGCTCATTCCATACTCAAACGGGCGCAGGATAAGGGCTTGGTGAGTATCAATCTGCACCATCTGCGCAACTACTCAACCAACCGCCACCGCTCGGTCGACGACTATGCCTTTGGCCCCGATGCGGGTATGGTGTTGCAGGTGGAGCCAATCTATCGTGCCATTGAGGATCTGAAATCGCGCTGCCACTACGATGAGATAATCTACACATCGCCCGATGGTGAGCTGCTCACGCAGAAACTGGCCAACGAACTCAGCAGTAAGCAGAACATCATGGTGCTGTGCGGACATTATAAGGGCATCGACCATCGGGTGCGCGAGCATCTAATCACCCGCGAGGTATCCATTGGCGACTATGTGCTCTCGGGCGGCGAATTGGCTGCCGCTGTTATTGTAGATAGCGTGGTTAGGCTAATTCCAGGCGTATTGAACGACGAGACTTCGGCACTTTCCGACTCGTTTCAGGACAACCTGCTGGCTCCGCCTGTCTATAGCCGTCCGGCCGTGTTCAATGGGTGGGAAGTGCCTAAAGTGCTGATGTCTGGCAATTTCAAGGAGATTGAGCGCTGGCAGATGGAGCAGGCGCTGGAGCGCACCAAGCGTTTGCGCCCGCATTTGCTCGATTCTGTCGATGAGCAATAGGCCGTGTGCTTTCGTGCTTTCCCCTTTTTTTTGATTTGCAGGCAATGGTGCGGGTGTGTTATATGCACGAGCTGTGCGTTATTTCCCCACCACCATTATATCGATGCGGCGGTTGCGAGCACGGTTAGCCTCGGTGTTGTTGGGGGCTATGGGCATCAGATTGTCGCGCCCCGTGGCTTTTACATTGGCAAAACCATGCTCGCGTAGGTATTTGGCCACGGCCATGGCGCGTTGCTCCGAGATGCGTGGATTTATGCGCTGCTCTGCATCGTCGGCGTGCCCCAGCACCTCAATCTGAATTTGGCTGTTGGCGCGTAGCACGCGCAGTATGCGATTAAGTTCGGCCATGGTGCTGGGCGAAATGGCCGTGCTGTTGGCGTCGAACTGGGTGTTCACCTCAAGGTAGGAGCCAATGTTGATGGGATTGAGCGTAATCTCGCGGGTGAGGGTCATAAAGGTGGTCATTTGGTTTAGCACCAAATTCTCGGAGTGCCGCCAGTAGCCATCGGCTTGCACCTCAAGTACATACTCCTCCGAGGCCACGAACGACATGCCAAATTCGCCTGTAGAAGCGGTAGCAATCACCGATTGCACGGGGATGTTGTTGCTGGCGTTGAGCAGGTTGATGCGGGCGCGTATAGGGGCGAGCGTGGCGGCATCTTTCACAATGCCGCGTAGCGTGGTGCGGCGTATTTGCTGAGTATTTTCGAGCGTTCCCAGGTCGTCGAACGAACTCACATCGGTTTGCGAGAAGTTTATCTGGCGTGCCTTTTCGTCGAACACGTAGTTCACCTCAAACTGCCTGTAGCCGTTGAATTGTACGTGGAAGTTGTTCTGACGCAGGTCGAAGTTTTCGTGGAATATGTTGTTGATGTTCACAATGTATTCGTCGGTGGAGGGGGCAAATATAGTGAACTCACCATTCTTGTCGGTGAGAGTCGAAAATACGTTGCCACGGCTATCGGCAGCTGTGATGCGGATGTTTGATATGTCGATGTTGCCCAGGTTCGAAAGCTTGCTGCGGTTCATTATAATACGTCCAAACACTTTGTTGCGTTCGCTGAACGGGAAATGGTGCACGCCCGATTTGGTTATGTGCAGCTCCACATTGTCGAACACCTTGCTGAAGCTGCCCGTCTCGTTGCCCAGCGGGTTGTAGCTGATGCGGTATATCCCTTCGGGGATATTCTCAAAGCGCACGTGGCCCAGGTTGTTGGAGAGCAGTTCGGCTGTCGATATGTTGTGGGGGATGTTTGCTTGTGTTTGTGGGTCGTCGATGCGCTCAATGCTAACCAGTACGTTTTTGATGCCAGGCTCGTTTTCGTTTTGCGTTTGGTCGCCATTGAAATCTTTGAAAAACACCATGTCCACGTTGTGGTAGCGCACACGGGGCTGTTGGAAACCGAACTCTTTACGTATGGTTGCTTCGGCGTAGAGTGTTTGATATTGCTCAAAGTTTTCGGCAGAGCGTATGCGCCGTTGCATGTTGTATTGCATCATGAAGTTCAGATACCAGTTGCGTGGGAAGTAGAATTCCGTTTTGCCATTTAGGGCCAAATAGCTGAATTTGCTAATCAGATCGTTGTTGTAGTTGGCCGAAGCAGTGAAGTGCATTCGGTTGTTTAGTAGGGTGGTGTAGTACGATGGGATGATGATGAGCCGTCGGGTGTTGGTGCCGTTGTTGGCGTAGTTTAGCTGGTCGCTTTGGTTGCGCGGCCCAGTGGTGAATAGGGCTATCAGCCCTATGTGTGGGCTGCGAATGTTAATGGAGAAGTGCTGATAGGTGATGCGGCGCAATACCCTGTTTGCGATTGTGTCGGAGGGGTAGGGGTTGCGGGTGATTATGGGCGTTGCAATCTCGATGCGGGGAACCACAAGAACCGAGCCGTTGCCAGGTGTGATGCGTAGCCCCGCAATTGCCCCTAAATTGTGGCTTATGAATAGGTTGGCTTCTGGTCTAAACGCTGGATTGTCAGCTCGATACGACAGATGGCGGTAGAGCGGGCCGTAGAATGATTGTATGCTTCGCGATAGTTGGTATTGGTATTCCAGATGGTATTCGCCGTTCTGGTTGGCGCTTGTGCTACTGATTGTGTCGTTGTTAATTATATTGTTTTTATTTATTCGCTCATTCATGTGGAATGTGAGCCTGTTGCGCTCGTTGGCGAACCAGGTTGAACGTAGGATGAGCGAGGTTGTTCCAGCTTTGTAGCTGTTGTATAGAGGTGTATAGTGTTCGGCCAATAGCGAGTGCGAAGTGCTGCCCCAGCGCGAGGTGTACGACATTGAAGCTCCCCATTGGTGGTGTTTTTGTTTGCCGTTCAGTTGGCGTTCAATCAGGTTGTAGTTACCAATGGTTTGTATCAGGTGCTGGTAGTTGTTTCGCTGTATGCTGTGCCGTATGCCGCCGTAGCCAATGGTGGAGCGGTAGTTTATGCTGGCCTGTTGGCTGTAGTTGGTTCCAACTATTAGCGTTAGGTTGGGTTGTAGGGCTACTTCGGTGCGCAGCGCGGTGTTTATTAGGTCGGTCTCCAGAGCTTTGTTGGCTAAGGCAACGTAGTGGGCGCGTTGACCCTTGTAGGCCACGTATGCGCCGCGTCCGTTCATGTTGCCCTCCAAATGGCGGAAGTTGTCGCCCAATTCTATATTCCATCGGCCAAGGTTTGCTCCAAGGTAAACCCTCGATTTGTAGTAGAGGTCTGAGGGTGAACTGGATGCGTAGTTGCGATAGTAGTAATACATATCGTTGTTGCCCTTGAACAGCGTTCGTCCGAATATGGTGGCCGAGTAGATAGGGCGTACCGAGGCATTAAGCAGTCCCTGAACGTTGAGTTCCACTGTGAGCGGGCGATTCATGGCATCAATTTGGTTCACAAACACCGATTCGATGCTTCGGAACCATAGCATTCGTTTGGTGGATGAGTGTGGCGAACTGAGCTGCAGGTTGAGCGGGAACATGTTGCGCCCCCGGCTGTCGGCGCCATTGTGGGTTACGCTGAAGGTTACTGTGGTGTCGGTGAAAGGCGGCACCACTATGTCGTATGAGACCAGCGGGCTGCGCTCGAGGCCTATGCCCAGTAGGTGGTTGCCATCGAGCAGAAAGTTCACCGTTTCGTCGCGGTTACCGTTGTTTTGCACCAGCACGCTGAATTGCGACGTGCGGTTCACGGGGTCGAGGTAGGCTATTCCGCGTGGCATTTTGTAGATAATGTCGTAGATGCCAGGTATTTTTACAAAGCAGTAGTCGTTTTTGATGGTGTTGCCCTGGTCGTCGTTGAGCGAAGCCACAATGCTGTAGCCTATGTCGCCGCGTACCATGGCTCCAACGGCCACGCGGATGGGTATTACGGTTGAGTCGCCTGGGGCGAGGTGTAGTTCCATCTGCTCGTCGCCAATCAGCCGCCAGCCTATTGGCACGGTGAGGTTCAGCGTTAGGTTTTCGTGCTTGTTGCCCCGGTTTTTAACCCATAATGCGTTGAACACAATGCCCTTGGCCGTGCTTTCGGAGGTGTGCCTGGCGAATCGCGAGCTGATTGGAATGCCGCCCTGCGGCTGCTGTCCGTGCACGTTTGCTATAGATAGCATGAGCAGGAACACCGCCAAGCCGATGCAAGCAAGGGGGTGTTTTAACGGGGCTGCTATGCTGAGGCGTTTGGGCAATGCGGTAGGGTTCGAGGCTTGAGATATAGGAGTAGCGCGTTAAAGCGCATCGAGTTGGAGGTGTAGATTGGCGAGATAGATGCCGCTTTTGCGTCCCCAGGCTTGCTCGGTTAATTTGTAGGATAGCAATAGTTCGGCCTCCATCACATCGTTGACGGTGGGTGCGCTGATGTCTAATTGGCCTTCGGCCAGCACCTTCGGTGTGGTGCTGAGCGAAAGTGGTGAGGATATGGTTATGAAATGGTTGTTGCTCTGTGTGTTTATGGTGGCTATGATTTCAACCTTGTTTAGCGCAATGGCATCGTCGGCGGTGCTGCCGCCATTGAGATAAAGCATGTCGTCGAGCGATTTTACGTGTAGCACCCAGCGGGAGTAGGGAGTATTGCTGTCGCACATTCTGAAGCGTAGCACCACACGGCTTTGGCCAGTCAGCACAGTTTCGGAGGCCTGCATCTGTTCAACCGTGGTGAACACGAATTGCACGTTGTTGCCGTAAACTTTAACCTCTTTCACATCGGGCTGCGGGCATTGCGCGTAGGCACTTAGGGGCATGGTGTAGAGCCATGGTGCAAGCAGTAGTTGTAGTATGCAGAAGCCCAGTTTGCTCAATGGTTGTGCTTTTTTGTTCGGTAGGCTTTAACAGCAAAAATTCAGGGTGCGTATGGTAGCGCCCCTGAACTTCGCCATTTTTTGAAAATGCGTGTTTAGTTGTTGGCCTTAAGCGTCAGGAACACGTTGGTGATGTATGTGTCGGGACCCAAATCAGTGGCCCTTACTCCGCCCGTACCAGCTTCCCATTTTATTTCGTATGGCTCGTTGTTGGCAGGTGTGGTGCTTGATACGAGGGGGGTAGCCGAATTTTGCGAAAGTGCTGTTAGGTTTGTATTTGCACCCTTTCCGCTTGCTTGGTATTGAATAAGACCGAGGTTGGCACCAGCACCGGTCGAAATCCCTTTCAATTCTCCGTCTTCGGTGGTTAGTTCCACATCGTATTTGCGCGACGACGATACGCTAAACTTGGTGGTGGTGTTTCCGCTGCTAATGATACCACTTTCGAACTGTTCCATGGTATTGAACACGAATTGAATGTTACCGCCCGAATTAACCTGTAGGCGCAGCACCGAGTTTATGGTTACCGACACAGGGATTACTGCGTTATCCTGCACTTGCGCTTGGCTTGCAAAGCCTAAGCCCAGTAGGAGCATAGCGAGTATAAGCCTTTTCATAGTCTGTATGTTTTGTCTGTTATACATCAAAAATTTTATGGTCGCAATGGCTGTTATTTGTTTACGTTGGTGTATGCTACAAAGATACAATTTTTGTTGATGCTTGCGGTTATTGACGACAAAATAGTGGGTTTAGATTGATGAACAGCTGCGTTATGCGTATTGTTGTATGCTCAATGGTTTTTATGGATTTACCTGAAAACCAATCACTAAAATGTCGTCGATCTGGTTGTATTGTTTGCCGATCCATTCGCGCAGCACGTTTTTTAGCATGGTGCGCTGCTGGTCGGGGGGGAGTATGGCAATGCTGCCCAGCAGTTCGCAAAAGTTTTTCATCAAGAATTTACGTCCATGCTCGCCGCCAAACTGATCCAAAAATCCGTCGGAGAATAGGTAGAACCATGTGGGCGATGTTATCTCAATTCGTTGCGTGCTGAAATCGTGATTCAGATAGCCTGTGCCGCCTGCAATGCAATCTTTGTCGCCTTTTAGTTTAAACACCTCGTTGTTAGCCACATACACCAAGGGGTTTTTGGCACCGGCGTATTCTACCACCTTGTTGGCGGTGTCCACCACGCATAGCGACATGTCCATGCCGTCGGTGTTGTCGGTTTCGTCCTGGCGCAGGGTGCGCACCATCTCGTTGTTCAGGCGGCGAAGTATTGCGCCGGGGTTGGTTTCGCCGCTGAACACAATTTCGTCGAGCAGGTTGCAACCAATCATCGATAGGAACGCGCCCGGAACGCCGTGTCCCGTACAATCAACAGCGGTAACCACCACCTTTCCGGTCATCTCGTTTGAGCCGTAGTGGGTGGGTATCTCCTTAAACCAATAGTAGTCGCCGCTCACCGTGTCGCGGGGCTTGAAGAAGATGAATGCTTCGGGGAATAGTTTGTTGAGGTTTTCTTGGGGCGGGAGTATGGCTTTTTGTATGCCCTGGGCATAGTTTATGCTCTTGTTGATATTCGCGTTTTGTTTCTGTATGTGGTTGTGTTGTTGCTCAATCTCAATGTTTTGCAGGTGCAACTGTTCGTTGGCACGTTTGGTTTGACGGTTGTTGCGGTAGATGAGCACAATCACCAACGCCAGTAGTCCCGCAAAGGCTATGGCAACATAGATTATGGTGTTTTGCTGACGCTGATAGACAGCTTGCCGTGCAATTTGCTCGTTCTGTAGGGCACGTTGTAGTTCCAGGTTGTCGATAGCCATTTGGCGTTGGTGAGCCCGTTCCTCGGCTTGTCGAAGGCTGTCTTGCTTGTCCAGCACTATGCGTTTGAGCGAGTCGCGCGTAACCTGAGCACGTAGGGCTTGTAGTTGCATTTCGGCCTCTTGCTCAGCGCGTTGCTTGCGCTGGTGTTCGGCCTCGCTCTCGGCTTGGGTTATCTTCACGTCGTATTCGCTGCGCAGTTGCTGAGCCGATAGCTGCTGCTCGAATGTGGATATTTTTTTGCTATACTCCTGCGACTTGTTGGTGTTGCCCTGTAGCGCGTAGCATTGTGCGTAAAGCCTTAAACAAGTGAGTATTAGTCGCTGGTGTTTCTCCTCTTGAGCCAGTTTGTAGCCCTCGTCGAGGTTGCGCAGGGCGCGGTCGTATTGTTTTTGCGCCACGTGTATGTAGGCCACATCGATTAGACCGGCCGAGATGTCGAGTTTGTTGCCCGTTTTGCGGCGGGCATCGAGGCTTTTTTGGAAGTATTCCAGCGCAAGGTCAATCCGATCCATGTCGGAGTATATCAACGCCACGTTGCTGTAGATGGCCTTTAGGCCAACATAGTCGCGCAGCTGTTCTTTTATGCTTGCCGTTTCGACAAAATGTTTGATTGCGGCCTGTGGATTTCCGCCCTCCCAATAGGCAAAGGCCACTTTGTTCAGGTAGAAAGCGGCTTGTTGCAGGTTGTTGGCAGCGCGATATTGTTGCGCCAATTCCAAATGGCGGGCAATCTCCTGTTGCTTCTGCGTGTCCTGCGGCCATGTATGCATGGGCAGTAGCAGCATGATGATGAAAAGCGCAGTATGTACGAAATGGCGTTTAGAAAACATTTTGGAAATGTATGGAAGTGGCAAGATAAGCAAAAAAAACGATTTTGTAATTTTGTCGTATAATTTTCTTGATCCGAACACGTTTCGGGTGTAGTGAAAAATACTAACTTTGTCAAATCCCGTGTGGTTTATCCCCATGGTTATAATATGAAATTGCGTCATACCATAGTAGTGCTTGCGTTGCTGATAGCAACAGGGCTTAGGGCTCAAGATTTTGAGGTGGCTCCAGTTATATTGGAGTTTGATGCCGAGCCGTCCACAAATCAGATGAAAATTGTGAACGTGAAGAATCACAGCAATAAGCCCATGTCATACATTGTTTCGTTGTCCGATTTTTTGCCCAATCAGCATGGCGGCCATCAGTCGTTGCCTGCCAACACCACAAAAAACTCGTGTGCCAACTGGATTACGGTGAATCCATCGTTTTTTGAGGTAGCACCTGGTGATGATATAGCGTTGCAGGTGTCGATGCTGGTGCCTTCTGATGAGTATAAAACGGCTTGGTGCACCATCTACCTCCAGCCTTCGCGTGAGCAAACCGCGTGGAGTGTCGATAGGCAAACCGCCACGGGGATTATGGTGTCTGGACGCATAGGTGTAAATGTGTATCAAGCTCCAAAATCCATGGGAACCTACGCCGTGCGCGTTAGCAATTTGCAGGAGGTGTTTTCGAACGAGCCCAATGCTCCGCGCCGTTTCTCCGCTGTTTTGGAGAACACGGGCGACCGTATAGCCAACTGTAAGCTGTTCTTGATGCTATCGCGGCTCGATGCCATGGCCGAGGGGGGCAACGACGAGCGTGTCGATATAGATCAGATGGCGGTGTTTCCGCAGATGAGCCGCATTGTTGAATTTACGTTGCCCGAGGGTATGGCATCGGGTATATACTCTCTCGCCCTGCTGGCCGACTACGGTGCTCGTTTCCCGTTGGAGGGGGCACAGGTGAAAGTAACGGTGAAGTAGCATTGTGCTTCGGCGGGGTAACATACTGAAAATGTTAAAGTTGTGTTTGATTTGCCTGCTTGTGCCTTTTGGTGCAGTGGCGCAGCGTGCCATTGAGGTTGAGACGTCCACCGAGCGCTACTCGGCCTATATCGCTCCGTTGGGCGACACTGTGCGTCATGGTCGCTACGTGATGCTGGCCGACAGTGGCAGGGTGCTGCAAGAGGGTTACTATGTCCACGGAAAGCCCGACAGCCTTTGGATAACGTATTATCATAATGGGACGCGGCAGAGCGCGGTGCGCTATAGTAGCGGTCTGCACCACGGCCCATTCGTGTTTTGGAATGCCGATGGCTCGGTGCATCAAACAGGCAACTACGATCACGAACGCCTTAGCGGTTCACTCACCACCTACTATAGTAATGGCCAAATTGAGGCGCAGTCGAACTATGCCGGTGGGCTGCTGCATGGACGATCGGAGGTGTTTGCGCCCAATGGCGCATTGCGCCTCCGCGCCGATTATGTCAGCGATACGCTCCACGGCCTGTGGGAGAGCTACTACGACACGGGCGAGCTCAACTATCGCGGGCAGATGCGCCGTGGACGCTATTTCGACACGCTATACACCTACCATAAGAACGGTGGGCTATTGCGCCGCGCCTTTTATGTGGATGGTGTGCTACAGGGCGAACTGTTGGCCTATCACTCCACGGGCGCATTGCAGTTGCGCTCGTCCTATCGCAATGGATTGCTGCATGGTGCTTACCAGGAGTTCTACGCCGACGGACGGCTCATGGAGCTGGGGCAGTATGAGGCGGGACAGCGTGTTGGCGAGTGGCTGGCCTATTATGCCAATGGACAGCTGCATAGCCGGGGAGGCTATGTTGATGGCAGATACGATGGGCTTTGGGAGGTGTATCATCCCAATGGTTGCATAAAGCAGCGGGGCGAGCATCGGCGCGGCTTGGCGCATGGAATGTGGCGATATTTCTCGTCCGACGGTCAGTTGCTTACCTATGGGCTATATGTACGCGACGTGCAGCATGGCTGTTGGACTACGTTCTATCTCAATGGTTGTGTGGCTGGTTATCAGTATTTTATTGATGGCAGAGAGACTTTGTTGCTCCGTCTGTTTCATCAAGATGGAAAGCCTTATAGTGCTGACAAATAGTTGTTTATGGCTATTTGTTTTGTGTATTCTCCATGCATCGCTATTTTTTACGGTTTGTTGTAAATGATTGTAAATTAAGCGGTTGATGTTACATTGGTATGCTGTTAGGGTAGTAGTTTTTGCGACGGCTTTATAGGATTCTTGCAGGCTGAAAACAATGAACCCCGCACTTTTTTAGTGCGGGGTTCAGCGTCTCTATTGTAGTTTGTGTAGATTTACTCAGAAACTACTTCAAACTCAACGGGTACTTTCACCTCTTTGTGGAGTTTTACCTCGGCGGTGTATGTACCAATCTCCTTCACCTGATCGTCCTTCATCAGGATGTTCTTGCGCTCAATGGCGAAGCCCTTAGCGGCCAAAGCCTCGGCAATTTGGATGGTGTTCACCGATCCAAAGATTTTGCCCGAGGTGCTGGTTTTGGCACCAATGGTGAGCTTTATGCCCTCCATTTGCTTGGCCAAAGCCTCGGCATCGGCTTTGATTTTGGCCTCTTTGTGGGCGCGCTGTTTGATATTCTCGGCAAGCACTTTCTTGGCCGAAGGGGTAGCGCTTATAGCGAATTTCTGGGGAATCAGATAGTTGCGAGCGTATCCGTTTTTAACGTTTACGATGTCGTCTTTGCTGCCCAGGTTGGCAACGTCTTGTAACAGAATGATTTCCATCTCTCTCTCCTCCTTTATGTATTACTTCATCAAATCGGTTACGAATGGCAGCAGGGCTAAGTGGCGGGCGCGTTTAACTGCGGTGGCCACTTTGCGCTGGTATTTCTGCGAGGTGCCGGTGATGCGGCGGGGGAGTATTTTGCCCTGCTCGTTCAGGAATTTTTTCAGGAACTCGGGGTCTTTGTAGTCGATGTACTTGATGCGGTTTTTCTTGAAACGGCAGTACTTCTTCTTCTTAACCTCTACCGTGGGAGGGGTTAGATAGCGGATTTCTGATGGGGTTTGTGCCATGGCCTATTCCTCCGTGGTTTTAGGTTGTTCTACCTCGTTGTTCTTTTTGTTACGCTTTTTGATGGAGTACTCAACCGCATGTTTGTCTAAACGGGTGGTTAGAAAGCGGATGATGCGCTCATCGCGGCGATACTGAATCTCGAGCCTATCGATTAGCTCGCCTGGAGCGGTGAACTCCAGCAGGTGGTAAAAACCGGTGGTTTTTTTCTGAATGGGGTAGGCCAACTTTCTCAGTCCCCAACTTTCTTCGTGTACCAGCTCGCCTCCGTTGTCGGAGATAAAGCTCTTGTACTTGGTAACCGCTTCCTTCATCTGGGCCTCAGACAAAACGGGAGTTGCAATGAAAACGGTCTCGTAGTGGTTCAACATAGCTTTATTGTGTTGTTAAAATTTAGCGCGCAAAGGTACAATATTTTTCTTTGCCACCAAATATTTTTTGCTCGATTTGTTTAAAATTGATGCGTTTAGGCGAAAAGGTTGGCCAGGTGACAGGCCACAATGCCAGCAGTTTCGGTGCGTAGGCGCGATTGCCCGAGGCTGATGGATTGATAGCCATGCTGTTCGGCCAGCGAAACCTCGTGGGGACTGAAATCGCCCTCGGGGCCAATTAGCACCACAATGCGGCTGTGGTTGGCTGCTTGGGCGTGTAGGTGGGGTAGGTTGTTTTGGTTGCAGTGGGCAATGAATAGCCCGTTGGCGGTGTTTGGGTGCGCCACGAATTGCTCGAATGGGGTGAGCGGATTAAGTTCGGGCATGTAGGCTTTCACCGATTGTTTTACGGCGGACACAATTATTTTCTGAAGCCGTTCGGGCTTCAGTTGGCGGCGTTCGGAGCGTTCGCAGAGCAATGGGGTGAATGCATCGACACCAATTTCGGTGCATTTCTCAATGCACCATTCGAGCCTCTCGATGTTTTTTGTGGGGGCTATTGCTATGTGTATGTGAGTGTTACGCTTGCCATAGTTGGTTTGGGTATCCTCTATGTCGATTTGGCAGCGCGATGGGTGTGCGCTGGCTATACGTGCGCTGTAGAGTGTGCCGCGTCCATCTATTAGGTGCATTTGTTGCCCTATGCCCATTCGTAGCACTTTTATGCAGTGGTGCGATTCCTCGTCGCTAAGCGTGTAGCGGGTGTCGGTGGGGGTGAGGTCGGGGGCGTAGAATATTTGCATGTCGAAGTTTGGGCTTAAAGTGCTATCTTTGCAAAGATACGGCTTTTTCTAATGGCAGAGGCTAACGGAAGGGCATATTTTGATAATTGTTATTGATGCGTAAACGATGATACGTATAGGGTTACTTTCTGATACCCATGGAATTTGGGACGATTCGATGAAAGCGTTTTTTGAGCCGTGCGACGAGCTTTGGCATGCGGGCGATATAGGCAGTTTGCAACTGGCCGATACTATTGGTGCTTATCGCCCGTTGCGGGCGGTGTATGGCAATATCGACGATGGCTCTACGCGTGCTGCGCTTCCGCTCTATCGGCGGTTCGAGGTGGAGGGCGTGCGGGTGTTGATGATGCATATAGTTGGTGCGCCTGGGCGTTACGAGGCTGAGGTGCAGAGCATGTTGGCCGAACAGCCTGTAGATTTGTTGGTGGGCGGCCATAGCCATATCTTGCGGGTGGAGCGCGACGACAGATATGGGTTGCTATTCATGAATCCGGGCGCATCGGGTTTGTTTGGCCCCCATAAAGTGCGCACCGCGCTCCGTTTTCATGTGGAGTGCGGGCGCATTAGGGGGCTCGAGGTGTGGGAGCGTAGCCGATAGGCTATTGCTCTATTGCTCACTGGCAGCGGGTTGCGCTGCGGGAGTTTCTTCAGGGTTTGCTTCGGGGCTTGCTTGCTCCTCATCATCGGCGCTAAATTCCATCACCGATTCTAAACCAGTGGTGAGTTGCTTGTAGCGATCAAGCACTATGTTCTGCTCGCGGACTGTACCCACTAGGTATTTGTATGCAGGTTCGTTCGACTTGGTTTTCATCTTGGTTTCTTTCGATTTGAGTGCGTTGATGGATGCGGTGAACTCCGAGTCCGACGAAACCACCTGCATGGTACTGCGTGTGTAAACAAAGCCGTAGTACTGGCCATCGACTTTAATTAGTAGATTGAACACGTCGCCGCTGCGGCGTTTGAATATCTCTAGATAGCCATCAACATATTTATTCACCTGTATGCCGCCAATGGTTGCAATGCCCAGTTTGCCTTTGGTTATGAATGATTTGTTGGCATCGTTCCAGGTTAGGCGTAGTTCGGCAAAGGTGATGGTGCTTTCTAACTCCTTGGGTATGTTCTCGAAACGTCCGAACAGAGCAAGTTTGCTGTAGATTTCGGGTAGTTTCTTGGTGTCAGGGAAGAAGTCGAGCATGGCGCGGCGGAACGACCGTGTGTTGAGGTTTGTGGGTTGTAGCTTGGTGTCTTTTAGTATGCGGTTAGCAATCAGTTCGAGCGATGGCTGATTGAAGAAGAAGTTCATTTTGCTCACCATTCCAATGTTTATGGTGTTTTCGGCCATGTTGTGTGTGATTGAGCCGCTGTTGATGAACTTCACCTGTCCCAGGTTGACTGGGAGGTTTATTGGTCCCTCGCTGAGCATAAAGCAAAGCCCTTTCTGAAGCATAACTGCGTTGCCTATGGTGTCGGGATGCTGGTGCTTGAGCTGGGGGGCTATTATGAAGCGGTCGCTCTTGGGGTTGTAGGTTAGCCATCCAGATGCTTGCACCATGGGCGCATCGGCGTAGTCGTGGCGTTTTTGGAAGAATCCGCCGTAGAGCTTTATGGTGTCCTCGCGCACCACGGAGCCATTGGTGAGGAAGGCCAGATATTGCGAACGCGTTTTTTCGCCCACGGGAATCATTATACGGCGCGGGTCGATGTGAGCGTCGAAACTGAACCATTCGGCCTTGGAACTGGGACAGTTGTAGATTGGCATGGCGAATCCTTGGTAGCGCATGAAGCGTTCGGGGCCGCGTAGGAATATCTTGCCAAAGTATCCAAAGTTGGGGCTGAGCGTAAAGCTGTCGGGGGCGGCTACATCGGCTTTGGCCAGGGTGTGTATGGTTGAGTCGGTGGTGATTTCGGCAAAGTGCAGCGTTTGCACTGAGTCGCGCTCGTCGATGTAGTCGTAGTCGCCCTGACCGCCGTAGAATTTGCGTCCTGCAATGCTCACGGTGGCGTTGTAGAATCGGTGGTACATGGAGTCGATGTCGGCCAGCACTACGCTATTGGCCAAGGGGCGCATACGCTCCTCGGCGCTCACCTCCACGTGTTGCTTGTGGGGCATAATCATGGCATCGGCACTGAACACGCGCTCCACATGTTCGGCTATCAGTTCAGCCGAGGCGGTGTTGTAGTTGGCCTGTGGTGCAAGGAAGTAGAGCGAGTCTTCGCCATATTTCACCGAGTAGAAGAGCGAACCCAGCTGTGCGGTGTCGGAGGGGTGCATGTTGCGGGTGTAGAAGCGGCTGCCAGGCACGTAGTCTTGCCGTTTTGGGGTGAGCATGGTGAGGTTGCTGCTGCCCATGTCCCAGGTACAGCGGTCGAGGTGCGCTTCGTATTTGAGCGGTGGCATGGCAGCGAACATGCTTGCTCCGTTGCGCTCGAAGTTGCCCACTTTTTCGATAAAATCGATGTGGGCCTTGATGTTCTTGGTTGTGAACGAGGGGTCGTTGTTTTTAGGATTCAGCAGGCTGAGGTTGGCCGAGGGCGATTTGAAATCGTCGGAGTTGAACTCGTATAGCTTGGAGTATAGCTGCGCTGCTTCGATGTCGATTTGTCCGCTGCCCGAAAGTCCTAACGGTTGGAGCAGCAGGTTGCCGTTGAGCGAGGCTTTGTTCTCGTACATGTTGAAGGGCTCGGCTCCGCGTAGTGCGTGAAGTTTGTCGCGGTTGGGATACCATTTTATATGGTGTTGCTGGCCGCGTACTTGGGGATAGGTGATGCCCGACGTGCGTTTGTCGATGGTGAACTCGTTGGAGAGCGTAATCATGGAGTCGGGGAATAGGTACATCTCGGGCGAGTATATGTTCGATGAGATGTACGAAATACGGCCATCGACCATAATTCCGCGCTGGCTTACGTCGATTTTGTTGTAGGCACGTCCCTTGCCCGCGTAGAGGGCAAAACCTTCGTCGGGGATGTGATGCACAAAGCCCAGCGAGTTGTCGGGGCGCAGCACCAGCGAATCCTCGATGGGAGCGAGTATGTTTTTGGAGAAGAAAATGCCCTTGAACACAAGGTCTTCCTTCTCGAAGTTGTTCAGGTTGTTGTAGGAAAATGGGTAGATTTTGAAATACACCGAGTCGCGGGGATATACGCCCCCAAAAGCTTTGTCGTAATAGACATAAGATTCTGATGTGCTGTTAAATATGGGGTATTGCGGGTATTTTATGAGGCCCGATTTGTTGTTGGGCTTGTCGATTAGGATGTTGCCGTTGATTTTGCTAATTGTGGATGTAACCTCGGAGAGCAGGCGTTGGCCGTAGTTGTCGTAGGCGTTGAGCTGGTAGTCGAGTTTCACAATGTCAACGTTCTCGAGGTCGATGCGGAAATCGTCGTAGTTGAAGCGGAATTGCTCGCCCTGAAAGTCGAACAGGCCTGCACGTAGGTATCCTGCGAAGTCAATATCGCGGTTGCCCTTCATGGTGAGCGTTTTGTTTTTGGGGATGATGTAGACGTTTTGCCGCTGGCTCACTGATATTTGGTTTATGCCGTTAATCTGCATGTGCAGCGAGTCGATGTCGAGAATGGCGTTGGGCGTTGCGCCCTGGCAGTAGGAGTCGAACTTGATTACATCGAAGTCGATTTTTTTCTGCCGCGAGAGTATGGTGTTGTTCAGTTTCTCGGTGGTGCGAATCATGTCGGTGCTAAAATCGTACAGGATATAGCCTTTTTGTGCTATGCGCATCATCTCGATTTTTACCTGCGGAACTGGCTTGCGAAGGTAGACGGCCAGGTCTGTGGCCTCGAATGAGGTTTGTCCTGTTTGATTGGAGTAGGCCCAGATGGCGAATAGCGGATGTCGGTCGCTGGCGCCCATCATGTTGTCGAATAGTTCCTCATCGAAAAAGTTGTCCGATTCGAATTGTGCCTGCCCGTTGGCGCTGCCCGTGAATCCAGAGAACACCATTTTATTTTTATCGATGTTCCACGACATTTGGTTGAACCAGATGTTCATCTTGTGGTGGGTGCTGTGCATGGGGCTTTGCGTGGTTATTTTTTCGGTGGACGAGATGATAACCGTGCGTGTTTTGTTGTTATAGTTGAAGTTGAGGCCTGAGTGATAGAGCGAGTCGCGTCCGAAACGGAATCGGACGCTGGCCTTGTCGGAGTTTAGTATGTGGCGTTGGAATATGAGGATGTTGCCCTCGGCGCGCATAAATTCTTTGCCGTCGCGTTCGATTACGATGGTGGCCAGCTTATCCTTTGAGCCTGTGCCAATTAGGCTCGAACCGCGCATCACAAATCCTCCCTCGTAGTTCACGCGGTCGAAAAGGTCGCCAATGGAGAACCACTTGTCGTAGGAGTGAAATTCGGGGTATTGAATGTTATCGGACTTATAGTCTTTTTCCAGCATGTCGGTAACGGTGCCCATGTTGGGGCGGTCGAAATAGTCCTTGTTGGTGAACATCACCGAGTCGATGGTGTAGGTGTTTTTGTTCATGCTCAGGCGGTAGGCGTGCCCGATGTCCACAAAAATCTCGTTTTCGGGGTATCCCGAGCGCCACCACGATATTTGTCCGCCCTTTCCGCGCCAGCTGTGGGTGTTGGGCGTGTAAACGCCCGATGTGTTGGCTATATACACGCTGTCATTGCGGTGTCGGCACACCAGGCTGATGTCGTTGTAGGCAATGGTGAGTTGGTTGTTGTCGAATCGCATTTGGTACGATGGATGTCGGTTGGCTTTCCATTCAAAGGCCACCGTGCGGTGCATCACCGAGCGGTAGATGGTGTTTTCCGATAGGTTTAGGAAATCGATTAGCGCGTTAAGCCCAAACATGTCGCTGTTTAGCAGCTGCTCAAGGGCTTGGTTCCATACGATATATTGCGGCGAGGCGTAGCTGTCTTCTAAAAAATTGATTATCAGTGCCATATAGCGCATTAGCGGGTCGTGGTTGTCGGCCAGTATGGTGGCTATGTGTTTCATGTGTCCTGCAATGCGTTCCCTATGCGCTGGGGTGATTATGGTATCGATGGGCCACGCTTCTTCGACTTTGCGGAGCGTTTCAACGTGTTTTTTGTTGTTGAGGTCGGCCACTTGCTTTAGTTCGCGGGGGAATAGCTCTAGGTTGTCAGAAAATATTGGCGTTTGCGCAATCGATGGGGCTATTATCGGAAGCAGAAGTAGCGCGGTTGCGAGGAGTCTTTTCATGTCGGTTTGGGGTAGGTGCAAATTTTGTGAGCAAATATTTTTTTATATACGTGATTTGTATTGATGATGTTGTGCAAAAGGAAAAGGGCATCAGTTTTTACTGCCGATGCCCTTTTTCATAAATATTTCACTCTTTATTTTGAGAGGTATATTTTGATTGTTTTAGGCTTTACGTTCAAAGGCCACCATAGCCCAGCCCTCGAGCAGTTCGGTGCGTTGGTGCGTAAACCCTATGCGGTTGGCATGGGCAATGATTGTGGGCACGTCGGCATCGAGAATGCCGCTGATGAGCAGCAGGCCGCCGGCGGTGAGGCATTGGTGGTAGGCCGACATGTCGGCCAGCAGCACGTTCAAATTGATGTTAGCCAGCACAATATCAACCTGAAGAACTTGCAGTAGCGAGGCGTCGCCCTGGCGCACGTCGATGCGCTTGCAGTTGTTCAGTTCCACATTGGCTGTGGCGTTGCGGTAGGCCCATTCCTCAATGTCGATGGCCACAACCGAGGCAGCACCGCGCTGTTCGGCCAATATGGCCAGTACGCCAGTGCCGCATCCCATGTCGAGCACTCGTCGACCGTTGAGCGGCGTGCCGAGCAGCGCACGGAGCATTAGGCGGGTGGTTTGGTGGTGTCCCGTGCCGAACGACATCTGTGGGTCGATCACAATGTCGTGGGCGATGTGAGGGTAGGGGGCGTGGAACGAGGCGCGGACGGCGCAGCGCTCGTCCACCACAATGGGGTCGAAGTTCGACTCCCAAACGGCGTTCCAGTTTTGGTCGGCTATGGTGCGCCATTCGGCGCGTAGGCTAACGCCACTTGGCATCTGTAGCGAATGGGCATGGCTGGTTGGGTCGATATTGGGTTGCGCAACGATGTAGGCCATTATGCCATCGGGCGTATCCACGAAACTCTCGTAGCCCAGGTCGGCCAGCTGTGCAACAGCAATGTCGCGGGTGTCGTCGTTGAGCGGCTCCATGCGGAGCTGCAGTTCGATGTAGTCCATCGGTCTATTCTTTAAAACCCTGTGCAATGGCAATAAAATCGGATGCTTTGAGCGAGGCACCACCAATCAAACCGCCGTCCACATCGGGTTGGGCGAATAGCTCGGCGGCGTTGCTGGGCTTGCAGCTGCCCCCGTAGAGAATAGGTGTGGCGTTGGCCTGGGCATCGCCAAAATGCTTTGCCACCGTGGCGCGAATGTGGGCGTGCATCTCCTGTGCTTGCTGGGCGGTTGCGGTAAGCCCAGTGCCAATGGCCCATACGGGCTCGTAGGCCAGTACCACTTGCTGCATTTGTTCGGCTGTAAGTCCCGATATAACGCTTTCAATCTGCGCATTAACCACTGCAATGTGTTGCTGTGCGTTTCGCTCCTCGAGCCGCTCACCGCAGCATAGAATGGGTTTGACGCCGTTTCCCAGGGCCTGTTGTATCTTGCTTAGCAAAATTGCCGACTGTTCGCCAAAATGTTCGCGCCGCTCGGAGTGCCCCAGAATGACGTACTCTACGCCGATGTTGGCCAGCATCTTGGCCGACACCTCGCCGGTGTAGGCACCTTCGGCCCACATGGCGCAGTTCTGTGCTCCTAGGTGTATGCGCGTTCCGCGCACGGCCTTGGCCACTTCGGCTAGGTGGGTGAATGGTGGGCATATAATAAGCTCCACGTTGTTAGGCGATTGTGCCGATTGTGCTATTACGTCTTTGGCCAGAGCGAATCCCTCGGTGGGGGTGGTGTTCATCTTCCAGTTTCCAGCCACAATTTGTTGTCTCATGCTGATGTTTGTTTTTGGGGTGAGGTAGAAATATTGTGCAAGATACGAAAAATGCCGATACGCTCGGCGTAAAGGGCAAAAAAATGTTCATGGCTTTCGCTTGATTCAAGTTTCAAAATACAACTCTATTGAGCGTGTCATAGAGGGGCATAATTTTATCAAACGGGGGAGAAGGTGGCTAGCTCGTCCCAACTTTGCTCGTATGAATGGATAATTTGGCTATATTTGCGTAAAACTAAACCATATCCGCATATAAACAGAATGTGTTATGGGACTGAAAGTTAGATGTTTATCCGTGTGCATGCTATGCGGTTTGCTGCCACTACACATTAAGGCCATGAACGTTATGGCCGATAGCACCCGACAGGCTAAGCTCGATTCGTTACTAAACATAGGAGTGGCGCGGCTTACGGTGCATAACCCAACGGCCGATGATATTCGCGCCTACATCAAACAACACCCTATGTTAGACTATGGCGAACAGCCCGCAAAATATACCCAGCAGCCTAAAGTGCGCAGCCCTTTTGCTCCAGGTTCGCTCAGCGAATCGTTTGTGCTTCGTGGCTTGAATGCCATAAACGCTATGCGCTATATAGCAGGCATTGAGCAAAATGTGCAAACGGATGCAACGCAGGCAGGCGATGCGCAGGCGGCAGCACTGCTCTGTGCGGCAACCAAGCAGGTGCAGCCAACGGCAAAAATGCTCCCCATAGGCTACGACAAGGGCTTGCAACAGCGAGGATTACGTCTGCTTGCCGACGCGCTGGTGGGCGAGAGCGCAGAGCAAACCGACCGAGCCGTGGTGTTCGATTTGGTGCGCGATGCTCGCAAGGCCGAAATGAGCGATGTTACGCGCCGACGCACGTTGCTCAGCACATCGTTGCAGTCTGTAGCCATCGGACAAGTGGGTAAATACACCGTGCTAAAGCCTATGCTACAGTCAGTTGCCCCTACCAATGCGCCCAAGATAGTTGCCTGGCCCGCACAGCAAATGCCGCTCGACTATTTTGATGTGAACACACCGCTATCGCTTAGTTTTAGCGACGACTACGACATAAAAGGCAATGTGGTGGTGCTAATGGTGCGCCAGCACGACGGACGGGTTTGGAAGTTCGGTCGATTGCTGCCCAAGTCCGATGGATTCTACAACACAAGCACGGTCACAGCGGGTGGCACTTCGCGTTGCATTGTGTGGCGTCCCAGCGGCATCGACCAATATCGCCCCAACGACCGTTTTGTAATTCGGGTGTCGGGCGTAAAATATCAGGGCTTTGAGCTACCGCCCATTGAGTATACGGTTAGCTTTTTCAGCCTATTCACCGTGTTCAGTCAGGGCTACCTGCGTGTTGTGGAGCCTGTGAGCAGCATTGCGCCTGGTGCATATAAAGCCAACGCAGAATTGGTTTCGGCCGATATTGCACGTTCGGTAACATCCATTGGGTCTGCGGCTTTTGCGGGTTGCATCAAGTTGGAGCGGGTGGAACTAAGCGCCGCCCTGTTGGACATATCCGCCGAGATGTTCAAGGGCTGCGTGTCTTTGAAATCCATTGCTTTGCCGCAAACGGTTACAAATATTGGTGTTGAAGCATTTGCGGGTTGCGCCGCACTGCAACGCGTTGGAATATCCTATAAGCTCGAACGCATCGAACGTGCGGCATTCAACGGCTGCACGGCTTTGAGCGAAATTGATTTGCCAGAATCGCTGCGCGAGATTGCCCCTAACGCATTTGCTGGCTGCACTAACCTGTCGCAAATCACCATACCCCAAGGGGTGCGAAAAATTGGTGTTAGCGCGTTTACAGGCTGTACGAGCCTACAGCGGCTAAGTTTTGAGGCTGGCGAGGCCGCCACGCTCGAGCTGAGCTCGCATGCATTCCAGGGATGCTCCAGCCTCGACAGCATAAGCCTTCCAGGCTCAGTGCTTTCCCTGGAGGAGCAGGTGTTCGATGGCTGCACGTCCCTACGCGTGGTGCGTTTGAACGAGGGCACGCAACGAATAGCCGACAATGCCTTTGGGCGAATAAAGCTCGAACGCATCTACATACCCGCCTCGGTGCAGCAGATTGGTCGCGTATCAGCTATTCCGTCAACCGCAACAATCTACTGCCCCGCTGGTTCGTATGCCGAAAAATGGGCCAAAAGCCTATTTCGCAAGTATGTGATTGTGAAATAGATACAGTTTTTATTGCAAGTTTTTTTGCAAACCGCCATGTTTTGGCGGTATGATATGTTATTTTTGTCGTGATAAAATTTTATTTATTCTCATGGAATTAAAATGTCCCAAATGTGGTACACAGTTTACCATTGATGATGCTGATTATGCATCGATTGTTAATCAAGTGAAAACTATTGAGTTCAATGCTGAAGTTGAGCACCGATTAGATGAACTGCACAAACAGCTCAAAGCTGAGCAACGAACAGCTATTCTTGAGGAAGAGCAAAAATATCAAACAGAAATAAGCAAAAAGGATCATGAAATAACATCACTAAAAGAGCAAGTTAAGAGTTTTGAAGTGGTGAAAAGACTTGAAATACAGGAGGTAGTTTCAAAGAAAGAAGAGGAAATAAACATTCTAAAAAACACTATGTCGCAAAGCGGGATTGAGCATCAGGCCGCAATAGCTAAAACAGAACAAAAATTTCAACTTGAAATAGCCCAAAAAGACCATGAAATTACTTCGCTAAAAGAACAGGTTAAAGGATTTGATACGGCAAAAAAACTAGAAATACAGGAGGTCATATCAAAAAAAGATGAAGAGATAAATAAACTAAAAAGTGTTATTGCACAGAGCGATAATAAGCATCAACTTGCCATGCTAGAGGCAAAAAACATTTCCGATTCAGCCTTACATGCCAAGAATGCAGAGATTGACCGTCTTAACAATCAGCTTTCGCTTAATCAGAGCGAATATATTAATAAGGAAAACGCATTGAGGGAGCATTATAAAGCTGAAATAGAACTATATAAGGATATGAAGACGCGGCTTTCCACTAAAATGGTGGGAGAATCGCTTGAAATACATTGTAGCACGGAGTTTAATCGTGTGCGCCCACTCTTTCCAAACTCCTATTTTGAGAAAGACAACGATGCCTCTGGGGGGACGAAGGGCGACTTTATTTTTAGAGACCATGACGATGGTATAGAATATATTTCAATTATGTTTGAAATGAAAAACGAACTCGATGCCACGCAAACAAAACATAAGAATGAAGATTTTCTAAAAAAACTACACGACGACCGTTGCGCTAAAGGTTGTGAATACGCTGTGTTAGTCTCGCTGCTTGAGGTTGATAACGAATTATACAACACTGGCATTGTTGATATGTCGCATCGATATGAAAAAATGTATGTTATTAGGCCTCAGTTTTTCATTCCGCTAATTACCATGCTTACAAATGCCTCAAAGAAAAGTATTTCGTATAAAAAACAACTGATTGAGGCGCGTCAGCAAACAATTGATATTACTAACTTTGAGAATGAACTGGCCGAATTTAAAGAAAAATTTGGTTCTAATTATCGTTTGGCGAGCAGAAAATTCGCTGATGCTATTAGTGGGATAGATAAAACCATCGACTATTTGCAAAAAGTAAAGGATGCGCTGCTTGGCTCTGAGCGTAATTAGCGATTAGCCAACGATAAGGCCGATGGGTTGACTATAAAGAAACTAACCAAAAACAATCCTACAATGCGTGCTAAATTTGACGAACTTCGGGCAACAGATATTACTAATATAGAATAGCTTTTTTTTGGAAAGCGTTATATTTCTATTTCTCCCCAAAATTCCCTACCTTTGCCCCGTCATAACATACGATAACACATACCCTATGGGAAGAGCATTTGAATACCGCAAGGCCCGTAAAATGAAGCGCTG
>JAFWUG010000140.1 GCA_017524185.1 Bacteroidales bacterium | reverse complement strand
TATGATATAATGGATAAATACTATAAGAATTTTCCATTATAACGTAAAATTCTTATATTTTTTGAAAGGGAATTTGTATATAATAATTTAATAATCAGATATTTAAACCCAGAACCATGTGTTTGGACAATTTTTCGGGACTAAATAGCCTATTCTGCGAAAGTTAGGCAACGAAAGTGTTGGTTTTAGGGTATAAAGGCTCAAAGACCTAATGTTATGGCAAAGAATAAGAAACAGCCCAAGGATGCTCCTGCCGCCGTTCACTACGAGGTGGCCGAGTCGAACGCCGCGAAGATGAAGCGCAAGGACTACGAGGCGGCCATTGAGCCGCTGCACGTGGAGCTGGTGAAGCTTCAAGAGTGGATCAAGCAGCAGCGGCTGCGCGTGGTGGTGATCTTCGAGGGGCGCGACGCTGCCGGCAAGGGTGGCGCCATCAAAACCATCGCCGAGCGGCTCAACCCACGCCACTGCCGCATTGTGGCCCTGGGCGTGCCCACCGAGCGCGAAAAATCGCAGTGGTACTTCCAGCGCTACGTGCAGCACCTGCCCGCCGCCGGCGAAATGGTGCTGTTCGACCGCAGCTGGTACAACCGCGCCGGCGTGGAGCGCGTCATGGGCTTCTGCACCGACGACGAGCACGCCGAATTCATGCGTTCGTGCCCCGAATTTGAGCGTATGCTCATCCGCTCGGGCATCATCCTCGTAAAATACTGGTTCTCAGTGAGCGACAAGGAGCAGGAGCGGCGTTTCCAGGCCCGCCTCGACGACCCCACCAAGCGCTGGAAGCTCAGCCCTATGGACCTCGAGTCGCGCAGCCGCTGGGTGGAGTACTCCAAGGCCAAGGACGAGATGTTCGCCCACACCGACACCAAGCAGTCGCCGTGGTGGGTGGTGCGCGCCGACGACAAGAAACGGGCGCGGCTCAACTGCATTTCGCACCTGCTGTCGCAGATACCCTATAAGGACCTGACGCCCAAGCCCATGAAGCTGGAGCCGCGCCGCGAGGACGACTCCTACGTGCGCCCACCCATGACCGACCAAAACTTTGTGCCAGAGGTGTTCTGATGTAGCTATAAGCAAGTATAAATCAATAATTTGCCACGAGTGCACTAATTTTTGTGCAGTTTTTATGCAAAACTGCACTTTTTTTTGTGCATTTGGTGATAAGTTTGTATATTTGCGGTTGTAAACAAAACGCAAGTAGCTGTGATTGATGATATTATATTTGGATTTATGCGCGAGCAGCTCCACATTACGAGCCTCGATTTCAAGCGCTATGCATACAACCAAATCGACTGGTCGCTGCGGATGCTGGGGCTTGTGGGGCCACGGGGGGTAGGCAAATCTACCCTCATCAAACAGCGCATCATTATCGAAAAGGAGCGTCAAAAAGCCCTGTATATATCGGCCGACCATAGCTATTTCGCGCAGCACACATTGCTCGAAGTAGCATCGCAGTGGGTGAAAGAGGGCGGCACACATCTATACATCGATGAGATACACAAGTACGAAAATTGGTCAATCGAACTAAAAAACATCTACGATGGCCATCCCTCCATGTACATTATCTTCACTGGCTCGTCGGTGCTCGACCTGCTAAAGGGGCAGGCCGACTTGAGCCGCCGCGCAGTGATGTACACCATGCAGGGGCTATCGTTCCGCGAATATTTGGGCATGTTCCATCGCATAGAAATGCCTAAATACACATTGGCCGAAGTGATTGAAAATAAGGTGGATGACACCATACTGCCGCATCCGCTTCCGCTGTTCCGTCAGTATTTACAAGATGGCTACTACCCTTTTAGCCAAGAGGGTGCGTTCCAGTCGCGGCTCGAACAGGTTATTGTACAGACGTTAGAAACCGACATCCCCCAATACGCCCGCATGTCGGTGGCCACGGGACGCAAGCTGCGGCGGCTGATGGGGCTCGTGGCGCAGAGCGTACCTTTCAAACCCGATTACTCCAGCATTGCCAACGCCATCGGCATTAGTCGCAATGTGCTGCCCGATTATTTTCTGTATATGGAACGCGCTGGAATGATTGGCCAATTGAGGGATGAAACAGGAGGCCTGCGAAGCTTGGGCAAGATTGAAAAAATATATTTAGACAACACCAACATAGCCCGTGTGCTCGGTGCCGACAGCACTAATGTTGGCAATTTGCGCGAAACTTTTTTCTACAACCAAACGCGCGTGGTTTGCGATGTTATATCGTCGAAAGTGTCCGATTTTGTTATCGAAGACTACACTTTTGAAGTTGGCGGAAAAAAGAAAAAAACGAAGCAAATTGAAGGAATCACCAACGGTTATGTTGTAAAAGACGACATTGAATATGGACACGGAATAAATATTCCGCTGTGGACATTTGGATTATTATACTGATAAACAGATAAATACGCATTTTTTTTATTTTTAAAAATTACTTTTTTCCACATCATGCACGACGACACAAAGCGACAAATACAGCGTAAACAACTGATGGACAACAAGGTATATCGTGCCATGTTGTTCCTGACGCGCTACATGGATCGCTACTACCTCGACGCAATTATTGGCCTTGTGCCGGGCTGGGGCGATGCCATTGCGCTGCTCGGCGCCGTGCCGTTCGTCTATTTCTCGCTGCGAATCGTCAAGAGCGTTCCGCTAACCTTGGCCGTGCTCAACAACTCGCTGCGCGATGTGCTATTAGGCATGATTCCGTTCTTTGTGGGCGACATAATCGACATATTCCACCGCGCCAATAGGCAGAACATGGCAATGATTCAGGGCTTTGTGGACGGCGATGCGGCGGTTATTAAGCAGGTGAACCAGCGGGCAACGCAAGCTGCTGTGGCTCTTGTGCTTATGCTGCTGCTCATTGCATTTATGATTTGGCTGATTGTTTCCATCGGAAGCTTCATTTACTCACTTTTTGCATCGTTATTTTAAAAAACCCAAAAACATGATTTCTGATTTTAAAAACACCAACGATATTGCCGACTGGCGGCGGGCTGTGCCCTACAGGGTGCAACGCAACAACAAGCTCTACAACGCCGACGAACTCTACGGCGGCTACACTCCATCGGACGATGCCGAGATGGACAAAATATCGTTCGATAGCTGCTACGATAGCCTTGTGTATCAGCATTTTGTGGAGCATGGCAAGATTGCTCGCGACGTGAACGAATCGCTGGCGCGCACGTTCCACGACCACGGCATACACTGGGCGCTGAAGGCGTTTTTGGCCGAGCACGACCCCAAGCGCTGCATCGGCATCATGGGCGGCCACGCCATACAGCGCACCGATCCCATGTTTGCCACCGTGGCCATGCTGAGCAAACGCCTCACCGAGGAGGGCTTTGTGATGGTGAGCGGCGGCGGCCCTGGGGCCATGGAGGCCACACATCTGGGCGCGTGGATGGCCGGCCGCACCAACCAAGAGGCGCACGAAGCTATAGGCATGCTGGCCTCGGCTGCCGCATCGTTCAAGGACCAGCGGTGGGTGGCCTCGGCATTGGAGGTGATGCGCCGCTACCCGCAGCATAGGTACGTAAGCCTCGGCATCCCCACGTGGCTTTACGGCCACGAGCCCTCAACGCCATTCGCCACGCACATTGCCAAGTATTTCGAGAACAGCCTGCGCGAGGACACCATCCTCACCATCGCCTTTGGCGGCATTGTCTATACCCCTGGCAGCGCGGGCACATTGCAGGAGGTGTTCCAAAACGCGGTGCAGGATCACTACCTATCGTTCGGCTTTGCCAGCCCTATGATATTCATGGGCAAACAGTTCTGGACCAACGATGTGCCCGTTTACCCGCTCATGCAGCACCTGATGGCAACCAGACGCTACAAGAACCTGCTGCTCACCCTCACCGACGACCCCACCGAGGTGGAGCAGGTGCTGAAGCAGTTCCAGCAAACGGGGCGGTAGCTCGCTACTTCCAATAAGCTTCAACCGCATAAAGCGGTATGTTTTCCATCCATCCCTGGTCGATATAGGGTTTCATGCTACAGCGCAAGCCTTTAATACTCAGTTCTTTAAAATCAACATTAACAAAAGTGGACAGCGATTTCGACTTGACATTCTCTTCCGCTTTCACCTCTAACGGAACAATTCGCTCGGCGGTTTGTACCAAGAAATCAACCTCTTGCGTGGAATTGTCCTTACTATAATAGTAGGTCGGAAGATTTTGTTTGGCGGTCAATTGCTGTATCACATAATTCTCTGTAAAAGCCCCCTTGAACTCTACAAAAGCCTTGCTCCCCAAAAGGATGTCGGCAGGTTCGGTCTCGCAAAGCGTGGCCAACAAACCGCAATCTAACAGATAGATCTTGAACGCCGACGAATCTGCATAAAATTTCAATGGCTGGCGCGGCATTTTGCATCGATTCACCCGGAAGACCAAGCCCGCATCTACAAGCCATTGTAGAGATTCCTCAAACTGTGCCGCCCTCGCTCCTTTCTTGACAAGGCCGAAAATAAATTTCTTGTTTTCTTTGGCTAACTGCGCTGGAATGCTATCCCACACCATTCGGATATGCCTAACCATTGTTTTTGTATGCTTGGCAAAATCGATGTAATACGATTCAAGAATTTCGGTATGAATCTTTCGAACCGATTTAGGGTCGTGATGTTGTAGCCAATTTGCCACCGCCTCGGGCATACCACCCGTAAAGAAATATTGACGCAGCCTGTCTATGCACTCTTCGTTCAACAGGCGCATGGTTTCGTAATCGAGTTTGCCAATGGCCTCGGCAAGCGCACCCCTGCCCGATGCAATCAAAAATTCAGAAAAGGTCATGGGGAACATCTTCATGGTGTTCACCTTACCCACTGGGAACGACTCGTCCTCCCTGAGCGATATGCCAAGAAGCGAACCCGCCACAACCACATGGAGTTCGCGCAAATCCTCGCAAAAATACTTCAGACTGGCAATGCCGTTGTGGACTTCCTGAATCTCATCAATAAAAAGCAGCGTTTTTCCCGGCGTGATTTTCTGCCCAGTTTGAACGCCGATTTGATAGACAACGCGCTTGATGTCGAAATCTGTGAACAGGCTGGCCATAAACTCGTTGTTGTGGCAGTTGATGTAAACCATATTGCTGAACTCGCGTGAGCCGAACTGCTTCAATATGTAGGTTTTACCCACCTGACGCGCTCCGAGGAGTATCAAAGGTTTACGGTCTGTGCTGTGCTTCCACTCCAAGAGTTGAGTATAAATAGTTCTTTCCATGTGCTTTAGACTCTATATCAGATTGCAAAAATACACATTTCTGAGGGAATAACACTACAAAAACGACATTTTTACGAGGGAATCCCGACACAAAACCTACACTTTTATGAGGGAATATTACCTCAAAACTTACACTTTTATGAGGCAATGCTGAGACAAAACTTACACTTTTATGAGGGAATCCTGCCACAAAGTTTACACTTTTATGAGGGAATCTTGCGCGAAAAACGACATTTTTATGAGGGAATAATCACTTCAAAAAACCATACTCATAAACCTTGGGCTTTATCTGCTCGCCCAGAGCCTTGAGGGTGGCCTTTAGGTTGGCCAGCAGCTGGGTGTAGCGCGCATCGTCCGACGAGGAGTTCATTCGGCCACTGGCCGAACGTCCTTGGAAGTGCTCCTTTATATCGTAGAACGAGGCATTGGGGTTGGCGTTGGGCTGGGCGTGGTAGTAGCGCCACAGCTCGCGGCCCGCATCCAGCACGGCCTGCGCCTGCGGGGTGAATTGTAGGGGCAAATAATCATTTGCCCCTACCGAAGCATCCGAAAACAAATCTTTTTTAGGCTTTTCGGGGACAATTTTACCCGCAAGATAATCGCTCATAAAATGCGATTCGAAACGCTCCTTGGCATCAACCTCCGCTTCGGTGAAGGGTATCCAGTGGTTGGTGCCGTGATTTGATGAAATTTTATTCTGACCATGGAATAGAGCATAAACCAAGCAGTTGGATTGGAATTCTGTATCCATCTCCCAAACATTGTTAGGCTTAAGGAAATGATCGCGATCGTTGAACCAAGTAGCTTTAATGCAATGTCTAATTACCATGTATATACACATAGGAATGATATTACGCTTGGTAATTATTGTGTACAATTTTTTCTTTTCATCGTTTGGTGTCAATTTGCTTGTAATAAATAGTCCATTGATATTCTGCACATCAGTGCCAACCATTCTTAGATATCCTATTTTTTCTCCTTGTTTATCATAAAATTGTCTTAACCATTCAATAACAAGAACATCATTATCATAGGATGTTAGGTGCTTTTTTCCTAAAAAATTACCATTTACATCATACATATCAGTATAGCATTCTTTAAATGGATTTTTTCCGTGCATATTCCATATAAAAAAACCGATAGGAAAATCACTATCAACATTATCAAATGTATTTGAAGGTACGATAAACGAATTAATCAATTCGGCACGGAATTCGTTGCGAAATTTTTTTGAGTCTGGTGCGCAAAATACTTTTAAAGTGGAAAAATGACATAATTTGCAGAAATTAAGTTCCTTATAAATGCGTATTAAAAACAAGGCATATAGTTCCTTTGCGGCTTCTCCGATAACATCCTTATATTTTTTATACATTTCATTTTGTGAGGCTACGCCAGCTTTATTTGTACCTGTCCCAGTTTTGGTACGTGTTGTTGATGGTTCTTTATACGGCGGATTGATATAAATCACAAGTTTCTTGCGCTTTTCGGGGTCGTTTATGATATTCTGAAGCGATTGCGGACACTTAGAGAATTTATCGTTCAAGAAGTCAAACTGAAACACCTGATTGGGCGCAAGGTTGGCACCGTTGTTTATTCGCTCGCGCATCACGTCAACATCCTGCTGGTCGAGGGTGCTGGCCCACACGTTGTACTTGTTGGTGAGACCAACCTCCATGTTGCCCGTGCCAGCGCAGCAGTCCCAGATGTAGTATTCGTCCTGCCAATTTTCGCCAAGCACTTCAGCTAAATATTGCTGGCTCTTCTCAACCCAAATCTGCGGCGTAAAATATGCGCCTTTACACTCGCGTATATCTTGCGGCACAAGTAGGTCGCGCCGCCCGATGATGTAGTTCCAATATTCCTCCTTAGGTGGTCGCGCATAGATGCTCCAAAACAACTTGTAGGCCTTTTGCTCGTCGTTGAAGCCAACTTCCTTGCTGTCAATAAAGCCCGCTTCGTCAATCTTCCGATCAAGTTCATACTTGGTCTTACGCAACACCACATAAAGCAAGTCCTTCAACGACTCCTCGTTGCTCGACAGCAGGTCGGCTAAGAAGAAGTCGGCGGAGATGATGCCTTTCTTGTTGGCCATGGCCCAATCTACAGCTATGGTTGGCTGCACTTTCTTGCTCCATTCCAAGAACACGAAGGTGAAGTTGTTCTTCGTGACAGATATTTTCTCCGTCGCCTCTTTGCCCGTCTTGAAATTGAGGCGGATGAACTCTCTGAACTCTTGCTCATGTGCTTCGTAGTAAAAGACTATGGAACTGTTCTCCAGCAAACTTTTGCAACGGTCGTAGAGTTGGCGGAACTCTTTGGTGTCGTGGTTCGAGGGCGTCACATTCCAGTTGAAGTCATTCTGGAAAAAGATGTCTTGAATTTCGTGGTACTCGATGAAGGCGAACTTCTCCGCATCGAAGGCACCTATATACTTGGGCGGCAGGTATTTCTCGAAGGTGCGCTCCTTGCCGATGGTGAGGATGAGTTGCACAAACGACTCGAAGATGTCGTGCGAAGTGCCTTGTTTGGCCTCGGCCCAAAGCAGCGACTTGAGGTTGTCGTTATCTTCGATGTCATAAAAAGGTGATTTTATACCTTTATCAAATGTATATGAAGCATTTACGAAATCAACATTGCCAAGTTGGGTGTATTTGTACTCGTTGAAAAAATCCTGTTGGACAGCACTTTTCAGAGGTTCTTCTTTTAATTTTGCATACTTCATGCGTGGTTGAGGTTATCAGCTCGCGGCTCTCAATCACAGCATGGCAAAAGAAAAAGGCGTTCACCGTTCCGTTTGTTGCTTATTATTTTGTCAGGCTCTGGTAAACCTTTGTAGCTAATAAGCACGAAACGGTTCACGCCTGGGGCGTGAACCTCTCGCTCGCTTATTCTCGCTACATGCAAAATTTACCAGATTTCGACAAAAGAGAATAAGAGCGTAAAGCTCAATTAGTTAATATGTGTGTTGTTCGTAACTGTCTGTTTGTTAGGTATTTGCTTTATGCATGGGCAAAATGGCCATGCAGGTTCGTTATGCAAAGGTAGTAAAGATTTTGATAGGTGGTGCGGGGGAGATGGAAATTTTCGGGCAATTTGGTGGTGCGCTTAGGGATGAGGAGATTTTATTGCATCGCCTCTCTACTCATAGCTAACCTGTTGATTTCGTCGATGTTCAAATCCTCCAATTGCACATGCGCGTCGGTTTCAAAATCGAGCAGAAATCCCATATACAGAGGTAACGTCAGCAAAGCACCCTCGCGGCCAATGTTGTAGTTGCCAAACTTTATGGCATGTGCCACATGATAGTGGTCGGGGTTTTTCAGCACAGTAGAAAGACTCTTGGCCCTGCCCGAGCGGGCTTTCACCTCCAACGGAACGCATTCGCCATGGTAGCGTACCAAAAAATCGAGTTCAAGGCCAAATTCCTTGCGGAAATAGTAGAGTTTCATCCCCTTTTTTCTAAGAAAATCAGCCATCAAATTTTCAAAAATCGCTCCTTTATAACCTAAAAGATTTCCGCCCAGCACGTCGGCTCTTGTACCCTCGTCGAGCATGGCCATCAGCAAACCTATGTCGGTTACATACACCTTAAAACAGTCGTCGATAGCGTTGCCGCCCAAGGGTAGCTCGGTTGTAGTTGTGTTGTAGCATCGGGCAATAATGCCCGCATCTTCCAGCCACTGCAAACAGCCCGCATAGCGCGAGGCCCGCGCCCCTTTTTTTATGGTTGCGTATTGAAACTTCTTGTTCTCCTTGGCCAGCTGCTTGGGTATAGACCCGAAGCACTCCCTGATGAAAGGTTTGTCGTCGTCTTTGGCATATTTCACCATATCGTCTTCATACTCAGATATGATGGAACGATATACCTCCGCCACCTTTCCTATGTGCTTGGTTTTGAGGAATGTATTAACTGCATCGGGCAGTCCGCCCACCACAACGTAGCGATTTAGAAGCCGCAGCATAGTTTGATGCACTCCTTCGGGAATCGGCCTTTCCGCCCGCAGACAGTCGCGTAGCATCTCTATCAATTCTGTGCGAATACCGTTAGCCCACAGAAACTCTTCAAAATCAAGCGGATACATTTCAACTATTGTTTCGTAGCCAACAGGCACAGAGCACTTTGCCACCTGCCGCCCCTGTTCGTCCCTTTGCTTATCGCCATAGCCCCGCACTCCAAGCAGCGAGCCAGTGGCTATAACATCGAATCTGCCATCCAACATAAACGATTTGAGGGCAGTGCGTGCATCGGGGCATTCCTGTATCTCGTCAAAAATCAGGCATGTGTTGTGTGGGACGAAATCCGCCTTGGGCATCATTGCCGACAGGCCCATCAGAATGGCATCAACCTCTTTTGAGCCGATAAACGCATCGATATTTTCAGGCTGAAGCGCAAAATTTACATACACCACGCTTTTATAGTGCTTACGAGCAAAGTGTTGCACGATAAACGTTTTTCCGCATTGGCGTATGCCCTTTATTACCAATGGCTTGCGATTAGGTGTCTGTTTCCAGACCACAAGGCTGTCCTCAATTTTTCTCCTCAGCATACTGAAGTGTTTTTCAAAGTATTACACCGCAAATATACACTTTTCTGACGGAAAAATTCAATTGTCTGACACTTTTCTGACGGAATTTTTCAGATTTATGACACTTTTCTGACGGAAAAATCCAAAATTATGACACTTTTCTGACGGAAAAGTATGGCTTGCGGAGACTAAACCGCAAAAACTGCGGCTTAATTTTTCAAGCAGCCTATGGGAACGATAAACACGCCGTCGTTACGACGATAGGCATACTGCCCGCCCGTGAGCACAAGCAGCAAATCGGGCTCGCGTATGGGGTTCTGGCATTCGGTTTTGTTATGCTCCCGGATGAGCTGCCGCAACTTGCACAAATGCCCTGCACCCACCTCAACATCTGCGCTGCCCAACTTGCACTCAATGAGCGCATAGCGGCCATCGTTGATGTGCAGCACAACATCGGCTTCGAGGCCATACTTGTCGCGATAGTAGCCAATGTGCGAGTCGATGTCGGAGGTGTAGGCCTTCAAGTCCCTGATGCACAGCTGTTCGAACAAGAATCCGAAGGTCTTGAACTGCGTCAACAACGCCTTGGGCGAAAGCTGCATGGCGGCCACGGCCACGCTTGGGTCGCAGAAACTGCGTTTTGGGGTGCTGCGCATGACCGACTTGCTGCGTATGGCAGGGTTCCATGCTGCAATATCCTGAATAACAAACAGTTTCTCCAAAGCCGCCACATACGAGGTGAAGGTGTCCATCGAGCAGGTCATCTCCTCTGATGCGGAAACATCGGCAAGCAGGGTCGTTTTCTTGGCCACGGTGGAAATGTTGCGGGCATACGAGCGCAGTATCATCCGCGCCAGCTTCTCGTCCCTTTGCACGCCGTCAATCCGCGAGATGTCCTCTCGGCAAACGCTCCTAAAGTAGTCCTTCGCCACCATCAGCTTCGACCTTTGGTCCCTAAGGCGTAGCGTTACAGGCCATCCGCCACGGCAGGCCGCAAACACAATGTCTTCGACCTGCATGTCGGAAACCGCCGCGATGTCTTCCTGCGGATTGTCGAACAGCTCCATCAGGCTAACCGTTCCGTTGGACTCCTTCGATTCCCACAGGCTCATGGGCAGCATCTCCATTTTTGAGATGCGACCGGTTCCCGAATGGAGTATCTTGCTCTTATCCACTGCATTTGAGCCAGTTAGGATGAACTGTCCCTCCAGCCCTCTCTCATCGACCAGGGTGCGCACAGCATCCCAAAGCACGGGCGCATCTTGCCATTCATCTATGAGCCGAGGCGTTGCACCTTGCAGCAGCAGCGAGGGCTTTGTTGCAACCGTGGCGAGGTACTGCTCGCGCATGTCGGGCGACTGCAACTTAATCACACTACCAGCTAGATGCTCTGCCGTGGTGGTTTTTCCGCACCATTTTGGGCCTTCAATCAGCACCGCTCCAAAGGCATTCAAACGCTCCTCAAGTTGGATGTCTGCCATTCGTTTGAGATAGTCCATAACTCACCAGTTAGATATTCACCGCAAAATTACTATAAATAAATGAATTACACAAATTCTATTCGATGTTTTTTACATGTTTTATTCGGTGTTTTAGAGGTAAATTGTTCGGTATTTTAGCGATAATAGTTCGGTGTTTTAGAGGTAATATATTCAGTGTTTTAGCGGTAATCTGTTCAGTGTTTTAGCGGTAATACGTTCGGTGTTTTGGCGGTAATCTATTCGGTGTTTTGGCTGTAATCTGTTCGGTGTTTTGGCGGTAATCTATTCGGTGTTTTAGCGGTAATTCATTCGGTGTTTTAGCGGTAATCTGTTCGGTGTTTTAGCGGTAATCTGTTCGGTGTTTTCGACATACAAACACACGCCGACAGACGAAACCTATAATACGCCGATAAAATGCTAAAATACAATAAATTACCGATTATTCTCCATGCTTTGCTGCGTGTAAACCGCAGAACATGCGGATAATTGTGCGCAAAATTTCGGATTATGGTAGCTGTTCGTTAGTTTGTAGCCCAAGATTGCTGCTGACCAGCACGCGCCACTGGCCATCCTTGCGAGAACCTGTGCGTTGCAGCAAACCAAGTATCTGTAGGTATTTCAGGTCGCGCTTGATGGTGCGTTCGGTTACGCCCGCCTTTTGGGACATAGTGGCTATGGTGATACCTGCATCGACCTGCATCAAATCGAGCAAAAACAACTGACGCTCAGATAGTTGTTTTGGGACATCTTTTGGGACATTTTGCGCTTCTCCGTGCTCCATTGAGTATGCAAAAGGGCGTCCACTTGTTTTTTGTGTTGATTTATAATGAAATCCCACCCCTCAACTTATCCCCCCGAAATCGGTGCGCTTGATGGCTAAGGTGTTGAGGTGCGTCGCCATGGCGGCGTGGTGGGGCAGCTGCAGCAGCGGGTCGGTATCTAGCACGGTTTGGGCGGTTTGGCGGGCGCGTTGCATCAGGGGCGCATCGGCGGTGATGCTGGCCAGGCGCAGGTCGAACGGGGTGCCGCTCTGGAGCGTCCCCTCGATGTCGCCAGGACCGCGCAGCTGCAAATCCACCTCGGCTATGCGGAAGCCGTCGTTGGTGGCCACCATGGTGTCCATGCGGCGGCGCGAGTCGGCGCTGAGCTTAGTGGAGGTCATCAGCACGCAGTAGCTCTCGTCGGCGCCGCGCCCCACGCGACCGCGCAGCTGGTGCAGCTGCGATAGCCCGAAGCGCTCGGCGCTCTCAATCACCATCAGGGTGGCATTGGGCACGTTCACGCCCACCTCAATCACGGTGGTGGCCACCATGATGTGCGCCCGCCCCGAGGCGAACTGGTTCATGCCGAAGTCCTTGTCGTCAGCCGACATCTGGCCGTGCACCACCACGGTTACGTAGTGCGGTGGCGGGAATGCTCGCGTGATGCTCTCGTAGCCGTCTTGCAAATCCTTGAGGTTCTCCATCTTCTCCGACTCGCGAATGAGGGGGTACACCACGTACACCTGCCGTCCTTCGGCTATTTGCTGGCGCATGAGGCCGAACAGGCGTTCACGCATGGCATCGGTGTAGTGGATGGTGCGCACGGGCTTGCGTCCGGGCGGCAGCTGGTCGATCACGCTCACCTCTAGGTCGCCATACACGGTCATGGCCAGCGTGCGCGGTATGGGCGTGGCGGTCATCACCAGCACGTGGGGCGGACTGGTGGCGTTCTTGTCCCACAGCCGTGCGCGTTGAGCCACGCCGAAGCGCTGCTGCTCGTCTATGACCACCAGCCCTAAGTTGTGGAACTGCACCACGTCTTCGAGCAGGGCGTGGGTGCCTATCAGGATGTGCAGTTCGCCCTGTTCGAGTGCCCGATGCAGGGCGTTGCGCTCTGCCTTGCGGGAGCTGCCCGTGAGCAGTCCCACGTTGATGGGCAGGCCGCTGAGCATCTTCGACATCGACTCGTAGTGCTGGTTGGCCAGAATCTCGGTGGGTGCCATGATGCAAGCCTGAAAGCCATTATCCACGGCTATGAGCATCGACATAAGCGCCACCACGGTTTTGCCGCTGCCCACGTCGCCCTGCAGCAGGCGGTTCATCTGGCGGCCGGTGCGCATGTCGGCGCGAATCTCGCGGATGACGCGTTTCTGCGCATCAGTGAGCGGAAACGGCAGTTTTTCGGCATAGAAGCGGTTGAACATATCGCCCACCGTGCCGAACACATGCCCCTGCGTTTGCACGTTGCGCCCGTTCCGGCGGCGCAGTATGCCCAGCTGCAGGAAAAACAGCTCCTCGAATTTGAGCCTGTACAGCGCCCGTTCGAGCAGCACCTGACTTTGCGGAAAATGTACGTTAAACAGTGCCTCGGGCAATGTCATAAGTCGCTCCTGCTCAATGATGTATGGCGGCAGCGTTTCATTTATGTGTTTGTGTACCTTTTCAATCAACGTGCGCTGCAGCTGAGCTATGGTTTTGGAGCTGATGTGGGCATTTTTCATGCTCTCCGAGGTGCTGTAGGCAGGAATGATGCCACCAATCTCCGATTTTTCGGGGTTGTAGGGGTCAATCTCGGGGTGCGTAATGCTGAGCCTATCGCCGTAACGTGCTGGTTTTCCGTATATTACGTATGTTGCATTGGGCTTCAGTTTTTGAGCTATCCAGCGTATGCCGCCAAACCACACCAGCTCCATGCGCCCCGTGCCATCATCGACGATAGCGGTGAAACGGCTATTGCGCCCCTGACCGGTTGCGCCCATGCCAACGAGCTTGGCCACCAGCTGCACGTAGGGCGCATCCTCGGTTACATCGGCAATGCGGTGCACCTGCGTGCGGTTGATGTACTTGTAGGGGAAAAGGTACAGCAAATCGCCAAACGTGCTTATGCCCAGCACTTTTTGCAGTACGGCTGCTCTCTGCGGCCCAACGCCGTTCAGGTAGGTTATCTCGGTGTCGAGGATGTTGCTCAATGGGCTTCTGCGTTGCATTATAATGCCCAAAGGTACAAAAAAAGCACCTAACACGCGGTGGCGGTGGTGCTTTTTGTGGCTATGATTATTGCAATGGCGTCACTTTGCTCCCTTGCGGCGGTTGCATTCCTTGCAGAGCATCTGGCAGTTCTCGGCCACGGTGCGCCCGCCCTCGCGCCACGGAGTGATGTGGTCGGCCTCCATTTGCTCAATTTCAAAATGCTTTCCGCAAATCTTGCACACGCCATTTTGCTTTTCGAAGATTTCGCGCTTGGTGTTGTCGTCGAAGGTGCGGATACCAAGATGATGCTCGTCGTGATCGAAAACATAGGAATAGATGCCCTTTTTGCTCTGTACATCGCTGTCTTGCATTAGTTTGCTGACTTCTAATTCAAGCGCATTGGGGTCGTACACCGTGTCCTTGTATTTTGAATAGAGCGTTCCCCAGTCCACGCCCTTCATCTCCTTGCGATACTTGGTGAAATTGCCTTTTACCCAGTTGATTACGTTAGTGAAATGATTCCACAGCGCCACGGCAGTGGCATCGTGCTGGTGATTGCCCATATACACCTCGATGTTGCCGTTCGAAATCCACTTAATGGCCGTTTCGAGATATTCCTGACGGATGGCCGAACCCGTGAGATAATCGCGGCCAATATTAGCCGCAGGCGCACCGCTCTTGCTAAAATACCGCTTTGCGTCGCTCACCCAGCTGCCAGCATACACAGCGTTGCGCAGCTCCTGTTCGGTAAGTTCTTCACCAGCTATATTGATGGTTTTGAACCACTTGAGCCGCTCGCTGTCGGTGCCTGAGCAGATGTACACCTGCAATTCGTAGTTCAGAATCTGCTCCTGCTCATCGGGCTGGAGGTTATGGAAATAGCGGAAGTTGAAGGCAAAATCGCCATTCACATACTGGCAGATGCTGATGGTGCGCTGCTGCCCGTCGATGATTTCGAACGTGCCATCCTCGCGCACCGCCCAATACATCACATTGAGCGGAAAGCCCTGCCTGAGGGTGTCAATCACGGCATCGCGCTGTTTTTCCTTATAGACAAATTCGCGCTGATAGGGCGGGCGCACGTCGAGGCGGCCACCGTAGGCGCGCACGCCGTTTTCGTTGTTGTCCACATAGCCCGCAGTGAGCTCGCGGACGCTGATTTTGTGCAGTTCAATTTGCATAATATATCGGTTTAAGGTGTATGGTTATATGGAGGCATCTGCGTCGCGCAGATGCTCGTCCGACTGCGAGACGCAGTCGGCTCCCTATCGTCTGCGACGGATTAAAATGCGGGCGTATGTTTCTTTTCCATTCAATGTAAACCGATGCCCGTATTTCGGATTATCTTCAACATATCTATCCAATCCAACAATCTCAAACTGGTCAGGATTATATTTATCTAAAAATGTAATAGGCACACCCATTACACCATCGTAATCCATTGGAATTTCTGATGTTTTATTCACATTTATAGCATCGTAATTATCATATTGGGGATACTCATCAGGATTGTATGATTTGTAGAGAATTAAATCCTCGTGGCGCTTTGGAATTTCGAGATTTGTAAACCAATTTACTCCCGAAACTCGAATCATACCTACTCGATGGTCGCCAGCAGTTGCCGTATCCTCATATTGACTTATAAAATGACCTGCACCACCCTTAAAACCATATCCCAGCCAAATTTTATTTTCTTTTATTAAAGGGAATATCTCCTTATAGGTAATTGCATTTTGATGTCCAACAATCACAAACTTCTTCTCATATTTCATCAGCTGCGCAACATACTCCCGAAACAGCGAGAACGGCGGATTTGTAACCACAATATCGGCCTCTTTTAACAATTCTATGCACTCTGGGGAGCGGAAATCGCCATCGCCTTTGAAGTAGTGGATTCCGATTTCTTCGGGGTCGGGTACCCGATTGTTGTTGCGGTCGCCAAAATATTCGAGCCATATAGCCTGCTCGCTATCGTTCTGCGAAAACAGGTCGCGGTTTGAGCTCTTGTAGCATGTGGTGATGAGCTTTTTCAGCCCAAGCATCTCAAAATTATGGCTGAAATAGTGAAAGAAGTTGCTCACACGCGGGTCGTCGCAGTTGCAGAGCACGGTCTTGCCCTTGAAATGCGCCTTGTAGTGCTTTAGCTCGTTCTCAATATCTACGAGCTGGGTGTAGAACTCATCCTTCTTGGCTTTTTTGGCCGTGTTCAGGTTATTGTTCTTGTTGGCCATCTTGACTGATAGTTATCGCAATAACTACCAATCACTTTTTCGGACAAAAAGAAAGGTGCAGGCCTTTCTATCGCGTTCAAGGGGAGCCTCGCATGAACCCCGTTGTCCCACTAGAAATATGCCCACACCTTATTGGTGCGAGCATCAACTTCATTTGGGACAACGGAATCAATCGCTTCCGAGAACGTGCTTTTATCCGATGGTTTCAAACCAAGAGTTTGCGAGGCTTTTGTTTTGAACGCGAATAATAGCTAATGCTTTGGTTAATATGTAGTTATGTCAGTTTCTGTGCTTCAGTGGCAACGGATTATGTGGTTCAACAATCGCCTGCTTCTACGTACACATTGCCGGATGGTTACGCAGGGCGGGCGGAATTTTTTCGGTGCGGCATGGCTATGCGGACAGAATGCCCACCATCTCGGCCATCCGCTCTACAAGGCACTCGGCAACGAGCTTCACCATGTCGTCGGGCAATTGGCTCTGGGCGTAGCTGTCGAAGGCTTGGTAGTAGCGGCGGCGGTCCTTGAACTTGATGTTTATGGGCGGTAGGCC
>JAFWUG010000139.1 GCA_017524185.1 Bacteroidales bacterium | reverse complement strand
GTTTGCATACGCGAGGCCAGCTCCATCTCTTTGCGTATGGACTCCTGCTCCAACGCTTGGTGGAACAGGCGGAGGTTCTCTATGCCAACAAATGTGATAACAGATAGCGTTTCAACGAAACTGCTATGGGTGAGCGAAGCTGCTAATCCTTGTTTTAGACCATTGCTGTCGCCAATCAGCACGTAGCCGGCCACGGTGTCGTCTTTGTATATGATTGGGATGATTACATCCAGATCGAGCAGGAGGTATAAATCGGTGGTGGCTACGTAGGTGGTTTCGCGATAGGGTAGTAGATCTTGCTCTATATCGATTTCAATATCGTCGCAGTTGGTGTTGAGAAGCAGTTTGAGTTCTCGGTTTTCGTCGTAGCGGTAGAGCAGCACGCGGTCGATTCCGAGGCTATCGTTTAGGATGCTGCGAAAACGCTCTACCAAATCCTCGGTGCTTGTGCCTTTGTTAATCTCTTGTGCTATGGTTAGCAGCGAGTTGAGGTTTGATTTTGATTGCTCTAATCGTATTTTTAGGGCTTCTTTTGACATTGCGTCGGTTTATTGTGTGGCGAAAGGGCTGCACTTGTTTTCAAAGATAAAACAAAATGGCGGTTTATGCAAGGTAAGTTTGAGAAATATTTTGCAGTGCTATGAGTTTTGGTTTTCAAATTTGATGTCTTTCACGCGTAGTTGCATCGACGTAACGCCCTTGAAAACGTTTTCGTGGAGCGTGTAGCAGATGCTAAATGGGCGGCGGCGGTGCACGTCGGGGTAGTGCTCGGCCAGTTGGAAAGCAATGGCGTCATACTGACGGTTGGCCGGTTGCTGCACCAGCGATAGTTTCAGGTGCTCTTTTTCGGTGCCAACCAGTCGGCTATCGCCGGTGTCGGTTAGGCCGTTCGACTCGAACACGGGCGACATGTTGCCTGGCCCAAAGGGCTGGAATTGCTTCAGTATGCGGAAAAACTTGTCGTCGATGTCGGTTAGTGCAATTTGCGCATCAACTTCAACTTGTGGCGAAAGCATGGTGGGGTCGATGGTTCGGCTCACGTAGTCGTTGAATCGTTCGCGGAATTCGTCCACATGTTCCACGCGCATGGTTAGGCCAGCGGCGTAGGTGTGTCCGCCAAAGTTCTCGAGTAGGTCGGCACAGCTTTCAATGGCCTGATACAGGTCGTAGCCAGGCACTGAGCGAGCCGAGCCGGTGGCCAAATCGCCCGATTGGGTTAGCACCACGGTAGGGCGGTAGTAAGTTTCTATGAGGCGCGAGGCCACAATGCCCACCACGCCTTTGTGCCAGCTGGGGTTGAATAGCACGGTGGAGTGGCGGTGGTGCTGACGGTTGTCGGCGGCTAGCATACGTATAGCTTCATGGGTGATGCTGCGGTCGATGTGCTTGCGGTCGTTGTTGCACGAGTTGATTAGGGTGCAGATGCTTTGGGCTGTTGCCTCGTCGTCGGCGCAGAGCAAATCTACCGCTGTGCGCCCCGACTCCATGCGGCCAGCTGCGTTGATGCGCGGTCCTATGCGGAACACAATGCTATCTATTCCAATGTGCTCGGGCTGTACGTTAGCAGCTTTGATGATGGCCTTTAGGCCGATTGAGGGGGCGGTGTTGAGGCGTTCGAGACCGTAGTAGGCCATCACGCGGTTCTCGTCGGTGATTGGCACAATGTCGGAGGCTATGCTCACGGCCAGCAGGTCGAGGTGAGGGTATAGTGCTTCCATGTCGATGCCGTTGCGGGTGCAATAGCCCTGCAGCAGTTTGAATCCAACGCCGCAACCCGATAGGTGCTTGTAGGGGTATTGGCAATCGGGGCGTTTGGGGTCGAGCACGGCCACAGCGTCGGGGATTTGGTCGCCAGGCAGGTGGTGGTCGCAGATGATGAAGTCGATGTTGTGTCGGTGGGCGTAGTTCACGCGATTGTTGGCTTTTATGCCGCAATCGAGTGCAATTATTAGCGTGTAGCCGTTTTGTGCGGCATAGTCAATGCCCAGTTCCGATATGCCATAGCCCTCTTTGTAGCGGTCGGGAATGTAGTATCCAATGCGGGTGTATCCCTGTTGGCGGAAGAACGAGTACATCAGAGCCACGGCGGTGGTTCCGTCCACATCGTAGTCGCCGTAGAATAGTATTTGCTCACCGCGTTGTACGGCCTGCGTAACGCGCTCCACAGCGCGATCCATGTCGGCCATCAGGAATGGGTTGTGCAGGTGGTCGAGCGAGGGGCGGAAGAATCGGCGGGCGTTCTCGAACGAGTCTATTCCGCGCTGCACTAGTAGGTTGGCTAGTATTGGTGATATGCCTAATTCGGCGGCTAGTTGGGCTGCCTGTTCGGGATGTTCGTTTGGTTTATAAACCCATCTTTTTTCCATGGCCCTATTGGTGTTGGGGGTTAATGATGGTGAGGTTTAGGCATTGCGCCAGTTTTTGGGCCAGGCATTGTTTGGCCTCGGCCATATCTATGGATTGACCCAACTCTTGGGCCATGGATGTTACACGTTTGTCGGCGAATCCGCACGGGTTGATGTGCTGGAAATAGCGCATGTCGGTGTTCACGTTGAGTGCCAGCCCGTGCATGGTGATGTGTCGGCTTGCCTTGACGCCAATGGCGCATATTTTACGTTCGCGCCCAGTTAGTCCTGCTTCGAGCCATACGCCAGTTGCACCGTGCAGTCGGCCAGCGGCTATGCCGTAGGTTTGAAGCATGTCGATAACGGCTTGTTCGAGCCGTTCGATGTAGGTACGGAGGCTCAGCCCGAGCGATTCGAGGTCGCAGATGGGGTAGGCCACAATTTGGCCTGGGCCATGGTAGGTGATGTCGCCGCCCCGATTTGTACGGACGAGCGAGGCACCAATCGATTGGAGCATGGGCGATGATATGAGCATATTGTTGGCATTACCGCGTTGCCCAAGCGTGTAGACGTGTGGGTGTTCGCATAGCAGCAGGTGGTGATGCTGCGGTGCGGCGTGCTGTTTGCTCAATATCAGTGTGTTAAATAATTGTTCTTGTTCGTTCCATGCCTCCTGGTAATCAATTAGTTGTAGATCACGAATTTGTACGTGGTTCATTATGTATTATTTTTCTCTCTCTTTCTGCTGAGCAAGACGGGTTGGCCACCAGCGTTCGCGCTTTGTCGGCGTGGTATGATGAGCGTACCAATGGGCCGCATTCGGCGAACTCGAATCCGCGCTCAAGGGCTATGCGGCGGTATTCGGCAAACTCGTCGGGGGTGATGTACCGCGCCACGGGTATGTTCTGTGGGCGGGGCTGAAGGTATTGGCCGAGGGTGAGCATTCGACATCCTGCCTGGAGCAGGTCGTCCATGGTTTGCAGCACCTCGTCGTGGGTTTCGCCCAGGCCGAGCATTAGACCCGATTTGGCGCGGTAGCCGCGTTGGGCCACGTGCTGTAGCACGCTGAGGCTGGTGCGGTAGGCGGCGCGTGAGCGCACCTGTCGCGTGAGCCGCTCCACGGTTTCGAGGTTGTGGCCCACCACGTGGGGATTGGCCTCTAGGAGCGTGTCTATAAGGTCGGTGCGCCCGCTAAAATCGGGCATTAGCACCTCTATAGTGGTTTTGGGGTTAAGGGTAGCAATGGCGCTGATGGTGTCGCGCCAGATGCTTGCGCCCTGGTCTGGCAAATCGTCGCGGTTCACCGAGGTTATTACGCAGTAGGCCAGATTCATGAGTTGCACCGATTGGGCCACGCGTTGCGGCTCTTGCGGGTCGGCGGGGAGTGGGTGGCCTGTGGCGGTGGCGCAGAATCGGCAGGCGCGGGTGCAAATGTCGCCTAGAATCATGAATGTGGCCACGCGGTTGGCCCAGCATTCGGCTATGTTTGGACACATGCCGCTGCTGCAAATGGTGTGCAGGCCGTGCTGTTTCACAATACGGCTTACAGCGGTGTAGCCCTCGCCCCCTGGGAGGCTAATCTTTAGCCATGCTGGTTTTCTGCCCTCTGCCATTGCGCGTTTGTTAGCGGATGTGTAAAAATCCCCGCAAATTAACAAAAAAAATGGGGTTTATGGAAATATAAGTATAGATTATTTATTAAAATACTGTGTTTTAGATGTTTGTGTTTATGTTCTTTTTGCGTTCTCAGTGGCTGCGCATCTTTTTGAACACGATGTTGTATATCGATTTGAAGAGGTATTTCACGTCGGTGCGGAATGGATGTTTGTCGTAGAGGTCGAAATAGCGGCGCTCCGAGTCCATTATCTCGTCCAGTGTACGCGGGTTGTCGACATAGAATGGTGGTACAAGCCCAGGCTTGTAGTTTATGCGCCGCTCCTGCATTTCGGTGGAATAGAGGCTGAAATAGTGTCGGCTGAGCGGTCGTACGCCCACCAGTTTCATTTCACCCTTGAGCAGGTTGATGAACATGGGCAGTTCGTCGATCCAAAGTTTGCGCATGATGCGCCCTAGGGTCGATACACGGAAATCGTCTTTGAATTTGCCGCCGTCTTGCAGGTTGTGTTTTTGGTAGATATACTCCTGCAGGAACTCGGAGTAGGGGTGCATTGTTCTGATTTTGTACACTTTTATGAGTTTGCCGCCCTTGCCCACGCGCACCAGTTTGATTAGTGGTCCGTAGGTGGGCGACTCCTCGAAGAAAGGCTCGCGTGTTTTTTGGGCCACCACCAGGGTTAGCCCGTCGATGGGTTCGTCGAGTTTGACCGAGAACCCGCAGGAGTAGATGCGTCCGAGTAGCTCGGCCTTGCTCAGTACGCGGTTTTTGCCCTTCGACAGCCTGAAGTATAGTCCTTGGGTTAGGCTCAGGATTGGCATCACGCGGCGGTAGAACGAGTTGATGGCGTAGAACACGTAGTTGATGCCCGGCGGGTATTTGTTGAGCAGTCGAACCTTACGCTGTTCCTGCGTTTCGGCTTGGCACACCAGTATGCCTCCTTCGGGGAGCTTGGAGTTTACGTTTTCGAGGAATTTGTTGATGAAACGTACATCGTTGAGGCGCGCTAGGTTCACCACGCAGGTATAGATGTTGTTGGGCAACTTGCTGATGTTGAACAGTTTTTCGGCATACATCACCGCTGTTCGGGAGGAGTAGAGATTGGTGTTGGCCTCGAGGAAGTTGAGCACGGCGGGTGTGGTTTCGTGCAGCACAGCTTGCTTCACAAATTGTTGTATGAGCGGGTCTATAGGCTCGGCATTGGTGTCGCTATTGAGTTCGCGCCGTGCGGCGCGGGGCATCATGATGTTGTCGGGAATCACCTTGGCGTGTTTCAGGCCAGCCCATAGGTTGTAGAGCGTTAGGTCGAGCAGGGTAACGCCGCCAATGGTGGCCAGCACCAGTATGCGCGAGTAGTGCACGTCGCCTATTAGGTACATGCACATGGTGGCCAGGGCAAAGGCAATGAGGTGCGATTTGACTATCCTGAAAGAGATGCGTACCAGCGAGTAGTTTTCGAACGTGTATTTTTGGTAGCGGTACGATACGGCGGTAAGCATTACGGTGAATATGCACAGGGCTATACTATAGTCAATCAGATAATTAAAGGTGTCTATTTCGTGTTTGAATAGACGGCAGGCAATGTAGAACGATAGCCATAGCAGTGCGGCGTCGAGGAGTAGCAGAAAAATGGTTCGTCGTATCGATGCTTGTTGCATGGCTTGTTTTGAAAAAAGATTGTTTTAATTCCTTACGGCTAAAAAAGGCAATGGTTATGCTGTAGTGTACTTAAAAATGGCTTTGGAGTGGAAATAGGTGTGTTATTAGGGGTATGTCGGCGTAAGTCCAAATAAAAATGTTGTACCTTTGCTGCCGTTGCGGCGGCTGTTTTATGGTCGTTGCGTAAACAATCATAGGCATGGCAATAACATTGGGAATAAATGGTTTGGGGCGCATAGGCAAGCTGGTGCTGCGCTTGGCGCACGAGCATCCCGACATTGAGGTGGTGCAAATCAACGATATGATGGATACGCCGCTCATGGCGCATCTGATTCGCTACGACAGCCTGCACGGGCCGTTTGCCCACCAGGTAGAGCACGACAAGGAGCGTGTCTATATCGACGGTCAGCCCATATTGGTTACGCACGAGTTGTCGCCCGATCGTATTCTGCCCAGTGGTGGGGGCGGTGTGGATGTGGTGGTGGACTCCAGCGGGCGGTTTAAAACCGCGCCGTTGCTCAGCGGACATCTGCGCAATGGTGCTCGCCGTGTGATTCTGAGCTGTCCGCCCGACGACGACAGCATTGAGCGTACTGTGGTGCTGGGCGTGAACGACCATTTGCTGCAGCCTACGGACAGCATTGTGTCGAATGCCTCGTGCACCACCAACTGCGTGGCTCTGATACTAAAGGTGCTGTGCGATGAGTTTGGGTTTGAGCGTGGTTTTATGAACACGGTGCATCCCACCACCAACAACCAGAATTTGCAGGATGGCTATCACGCCGATCCGCGCCGTGCGCGTTGTGCCATCAACAACATCATACCCACCACATCGAGTGCCATAAGCACCGTGGAGCGGGTGATGCCCGAGCTAAGAGGTCGTTTCGACGGCTTTGCCACCCGCGTTCCTGTGGCCGACTGCTCGTTTGTGGAACTCACAGCACTGCTGGGTCGTAGCGTAACGGTCGATGAGATTAACGAGGTTTTTAGGCGGCAGGCGGAGGGCGCGTTGTCGGCCTACCTTGCCTATACTGCCGACCCGTTGGTGAGCAGCGACATCACCAACAATCCGCACTCGGCCATCTTCGATTCGCTATCGACCAAGGTGCTGGGGGGCAACATGGTGCAGGTTCTGGCATGGTACGACAACGAGTTTGGCTATGCGTCGCGCATTGTGGATCTGGTGGCGCGCATTGGTGGCAGCAAGTAGTTGATTGGCTTCAAATCGCCATTTTTTTGAGCCGAACTGGGAGATAATAAATTGGCTGATTATTTGTTTCGATGAGGAACTATAAAATGTAATGTACACAACTTTTTGAATTTACGAAGGTAAGTTGTTGAGAAAGAGTGTGTTTTTATATGTTTATTTGATGGAAATTGTTATCTTTGCCCCTAATCACATAAAATGGTTATGTTATGGAAGCGCGCAAGTATGATAGATATGTGAATCCATATACCGACTTTGGGTTCAAGAAACTGTTTGGTAACGAGTTGAATAAGGAGTTGCTGATTAGTTTGCTCAATGCGCTTTTCGATCGTTCTGCCCAGCAGTTGCCTGGTGAGCCCAAACAGGTTGTGAAGGATTTGAGCTATCTGCCCACGGAGAAAATGGCAACGTTGGGTCAGCGTCGTGCTGTGTTCGATGTCTATTGCGAGGGTGAGAATGGTGAAAAGTTTATTGTTGAGATGCAACAGGCCAGCCAAGATTTTTTTAAGGATCGCAGCGTTTTCTATTCCGCTTTTCCGATTATTGAGCAGGGTAGGAGTGGAGAATGGGATTTTCATCTGAACAATGTATATACCATTGGCATTCTGAATTTTGTCTTTCCTGGCAATGAATACGAGAAAGATTGTTTTCATCACGAGGTGAAGCTGATGGACGTTGAGGATAAGCATGTTTTCTACGACAAGCTAACCTATGTTTACCTCGAAATGCCTAAGTTTAACAAGGCCGAGCACGAATTGGTTTCCATGTACGACAAATGGCTCTTTGTGCTGAAGAACCTAACGCGGTTGATGGAACGTCCTGCATCTCTTCAGGAGCGCGTGTTTGCGAGGTTTTTTGAGCAAGCAGAGATAGCCCGTTTCACCGTCGATGAATCGAGAAACTATGAGGAAAGCCTGAAACAATTTCGCGACATGCATAATGTGGTAAATTCTGCCGAGCGCAGAGGTAGGGCAGAGGGACGCGAAGAGGGACGGGCAGAGGGACGTAAAGATGTTCAGCTGGAAGTTGCCCTCAAGATGAAAAAGTTGGGTTCGACATCTGACTTTATATCCCAAGTAACAGGTTTGAGCGTTGGTGAGATTGACAAGCTTTAGGTGGGAGGTTATTACTAATTTGTCGATGCTATAGTATGGTGTAGTTGTTTTTTGCTATTCCATGAGTTGGCTTACAAATATGATTGCAATTGCCACTGGGGCTAAATAGCGTACCACGAATACTATTCCGCGGCGCAGTCCCAACGGCAATGAGTCGCTGTTGGTTAGCTCGTCGAGCACGTTGGTGCGCCCCATACGCCAGCCCACGAATAGCACTATTAGCAGACCGCCTAGCGGCATTAGGTAGAGCGCGGTGAGGTGGTCGAGCAGGTCGAACACTGTGTTGTTGCCCAGCCGCAGTGGACTATCGGGACGGAAACTCAATGTGGCCAAAACGCCTATGATAGCTGTGCCAATTGTACCCACTATTGCGGCACGTCCTCGCGTAATGCGAAGCTCCTCGGTGAGGGTTGCAACAATCACCTCCAGCAGCGATATGGTGCTGGTGAGCGTGGCAATAACCAGCAGCACGAAGAAAAGCAGGCAAAAAATGTAGCCGCCAGCCATTTGCTGGAACACCATGGGCAGCGTGGTGAAAGCCAGCGATGCTCCAGCCTCGGGCCTAATACCAAAGGTGAATGCGGCTGGAAAGATGATAACACCTGCCAGTACAGCCACCAGCGTGTCGGCCAGTGTTACACCCACCGCGCTCGACACCATATTGTCGTTGCGTCCAATATACGAACCGTAGGTGATGAGAGCACCCATGCCCACCGAAAGCGAGAAAAAGCTTTGTCCCAGTGCGCTGATTAGCACGCGTCCGGTAATTTTTGAAAAATCGGGCCAGAAGAAGAATCGCAGTCCTTCGCCAGCCCCGCTGAGCGTTAGCGATTTGATGCACAGCACCAGCATAATCAGCAATAGCATGGGCATCAGTATTTTGGAGTATCGCTCAATGCCGTTTTTCACGCCGCGCATCACCACCATGGCAGTGAGGGCAAGAAACACCATTTGGCAAAACAGCGGTAGCCATGCATGGCCAGTGAAATCGGCGAATTGCTGCTGTATCTGTGCGAGATTTTGCCCAGCAAATTGGTTTGCAGCGGCTTTGCCTAGGTAGCCCAGTGTCCAGCCTGCCACTGTGGTGTAGAACGCCAATATCAGAAATGCGCACACCACGCCCAGATAGCCAATAATCGACCAGATACTGCTGGTTTTGCCCTCCAGTCGGCGAAACGCGCTTAGCGGATTGCTTCGGGCACGCCTACCAATCACAAACTCCGAAATCATTAGCGGTGTGCCAATTAGCAGGGCTATGCCCAGATATACTATCAGGAATGCGCCGCCGCCGTTGGTTCCTGCTTCGCAGGGGAAACGGTAGATGTTGCCCAGTCCCAGTGCCGAACCAGCCGTGGCCACAATGATACCCAGCTTGGAGCTGAACCCATCGCGTTTTTGCTCTGCCATATTTTGGGTGTTAGTTTATATCGATTTACAAAGGTACAAAAAAGCGGTTATATTTGCATATTTTGTGGCGGGCTGTGGCGCATAGTTGTTAAACTATACGGCAAAAGGGCTGCCCAAAATGTTGGACAGCCCTTTGGAATGGAGGGTAGGTGCAAGCCTATAGCGATGCGTAGCTGGGCGAGAAAGTGTCGCTCTGATTGAAATCGCCGGTTGACAATCCCTTTTTAAGCCATTTCATGCGTTGCGCTGATGTGCCGTGGTTGAATGTCTCGGGCATGGTGCGTCCGTAGGCCTGCTTTTGTAGGTAGTCATCGCCAATTTTCGATGCGGCGTTCAGGGCTTCCTCAATATCGCCATCTTCGAGCGAGCCGAACATCTTGTTGTCGTGGTAGGCCCATAGCCCGGCGAAGAAGTCGGCCTGCAGCTCCAAGCGCACGCTCACCTGGTTGCTTTCGGTCTTGCTCATGTTGGCCTGCTGCTGGCGAGCCTGCCCAAGTATTCCAAGCAGGTGTTGCACGTGATGCCCCACTTCGTGGGCAATAACGTAGGCATAGGCAAAATCGCCATCGGCACCGAGCGTCTTGCGCATGTTGCGGAAGAACGAGAGGTCGATGTAAACGCTTTGGTCGGCTGAGCAGTAGAATGGTCCTGAGGCCGATGTTGCGTTGCCGCAGCCCGATTGCACTGCGTCGTCGAAAATCACCAGGGTGGCGGGTTGATAGGTGCGCCCCATTTTCTTGAACTCCTTGGTCCATACGTCCTCGGTGCCGGCCAGAATACGCTTAGTGAACTGTACCAGTTCCTTATCTACTTCGCTGTAGTCTTTGCCGTTGTCGATGTACTCGGTGGCCTGTTGCTGCTGCATTTGTTGCATCACTTGGCTAGGGTCGCCGCCCAGGAAGCTTATGATTAGGTAGATTACAATGCCGCCAATGCCAATTCCGCCTGCCGCTTTTGTGGCGGTTTTGCCACGGCGGTCTTCCACATTGGAGCTCTCTCTGCGTCCGTCTAGTCTCATAGTTATGTAGGTTTATAGTTGTAGATAATGTTAGCGTAGCAAAGGTATGAAAAAACTATTTATAGTATTTGTGCTGCATGATTTTTGGTGTCCACTTTGCCAATGGCCTCGGCTATGATGCCCTGTTTGTCGATGATGTAGGTGGTGCGTAGCGTTCCCATGCTTACTTTGCCGTACATCTTTTTCTCACCCCAAGCCTCGTAGGCTTTCAGGATGTTCAGTTCGGTGTCGGCAATGAGGTGGAAGGGCAGTTGGTATTTCTCGATGAAGCGCCGATGCGAGGCTGCGCTGTCGCGGCTAACGCCCAGCACGCGGTAGCCCTGCGCCATTAGCCGTTCGTAGTTGTCGCGTAGGCTGCAGGCCTCGGCGGTGCAGCCTGGTGTGCTGTCCTTGGGATAGAAGTAGAGAACCAGTTTGTGTCCTGCAAAGTCGGTGAGTTTCACTGTGTTTCCGTTTTCGTCGAGTCCCTCAAAATAGGGTGCTTTAGTTCCTTCAGCAAGCATTTTTTGCGGTTTTATTTGTGAATTTGTCTGCCGTATTGATACGAAAAAATCGTTGGATGGTTGCTTTTTATAAATGAAAATAACGAGGTGCATTTTTGATTTAATTAAAAAATTATTCGTTTTTATAAATTAGGTGTATTTGAAGATGTATATCAATGTTAATCAGGTTTTTATCCTTATAGCAATAAAAAATTTTATGTTCTATAAACCATGATATTATGTTTTTTGTGTTGGTGTCATGTTGTTTGTTTTGTAAGAGGTGCGTTTACATGTGCTCTAAAAAAATAGTTTTAAATTATTTCAAAATGAAATGATGCTATATTTTATAGCCATATATGCTTGGCTATTTGCGCATAAATTTGTACCTTGCGGCCTGCATTGCTATGGAAATAGAACAGAACAACGAGCTGCGTTTGGCGTGGGACTTCGTGGAGCACACGGGGCGCAGCATATTCCTTACGGGTAAGGCTGGTACGGGAAAAACAACCTTTTTGCGCAAGGTTGTGGAAAAATCGCGCAAGCGAACCATTGTGGTTGCACCCACTGGAGTGGCGGCTATCAACGCGGGTGGGGTTACCATACATTCGTTTTTTCAGCTGCCTTTTACGCCGTTTGTGCCGGGTGTTAAAATTGACAACAAATACGACTTTAGTCGCGATAAGCGTAAGATTATAGCCTCTATCGACCTGCTAATAATTGATGAGATTTCGATGGTGCGTGCCGATTTGTTGGATGCAATCGATTCGGTGCTGCGTCGATACCGTGAGCATCATCTGCCCTTTGGAGGTGTGCAGCTGCTCTTGATTGGCGACCTGGCCCAACTAACGCCCGTGGTTACGCCCGAAGACGAACGCCTGCTGTCGCCCCACTATAATACGCCCTATTTCTTTGGTTCCAAGGCCTTGGGGCTTATCGACTATGTTACCATTCAGCTGGAACATGTGTATCGCCAGCAGGATATGGATTTTATCGACATCCTGAACCAAATACGTGGTGGCCGACTTTCGGAGCAGGCCTTGGCGCTGCTCAATAGGTGCTATCGTCCTGGTTTTGAGCCCAATGCCAGCGAAACGTTCATCAGGCTAACAACACATAACAATCAGGCTAACACATATAATGATAACAAACTAAATGCGTTGCCCGATAATGCGTTTCAGTTTCAGGCTCAGATAAAAGGCACATTCCCCGACTATTCGTATCCCACCTCCGAGATGCTCGTGCTGAAGCGCGGGGCACAGGTGATGTTTGTCAAAAACGACCCATCGAGTGAGCATCGCTACTATAATGGGCGTATTGGGGTTGTGGATTATATTGATGAAAATCAGATTGTTGTGAGTTGCGATGGCGACGATGAGCCGATAGCAGTGGAGCAGCTGGAGTGGGAGAACACGCGCTACACGCTCAACGAGGCCACGCGTGAGATTGAAGCTGAGGTGCTGGGTACATTTCGCCAGTATCCGCTGCGGCTGGCCTGGGCAATCACCATACACAAGAGCCAAGGCTTGACATTCGAGCACGCTATAATTGACGCTAACTATGCTTTTGCTCCCGGACAGGTGTATGTGGCGCTGAGCCGCTGCCGAACGCTACAGGGACTGGTGCTTGCCGCTCCGCTCGATGCCCGTGCCATCATTAGCGACGAACGTGTGGGGACATACATTGCCCAGCAGGGAGCCGAGGCGCAGCGTAGTATAGAGCAATTGCCCAACCTGAAGCAGGACTATGAGCGTCAGCTGCTCTTGCAGTTGTTCGATTTTAGGAGCATCGCTCTGATGCAGGAAACCATGGTGCGGCTGTTCTCGGAGTTTTTCTATAGCAGCCATTCGCTCCTGAAACAGGAGCACGACCAAGCCCTGCATAACCTACGCCTACGCGTTATGGATGTGGCCGACAGGTGGAGGCAGAAAATAAGCACCATGCCTGCCGACGAGTTGCGAGCCGAAGTTTTTCTGGAACGCGTGAAGCGCAGCGCCGACTATTTTGCCGATACGCTGAACGAACTGCTGGCACGCCCCATACAGCTCTCGGCCGAGGTGCAAAGCAACAACAAGCAGGCGGCTAGTAGGCTAAAGCAAACCTTGCCCGAGCTGCGCCAGGCTTGGTTGGCACGTCGCTATTTGCTTAGCAAGATAGCCGAACATGGTTTCAGCGTCCCCTTCTATCTAAGGGAGAAACAAATGTCGATGCTCGATGCCCTCGACGAGGACAGTATAAAGCCTAAAACACAGCGAAAGCATAGCAGGCGTGGCAAGTTGAGCAAGATAGACAAGGACCCTAAAGAACCCAAGGTTAAAACATGGCAGCTCACCTATGGGCTATTTCAGAATGGGCTATCGCCCGATGCCATTGCCCGCGAGCGCAGCCTAACCCTCGAAACCGTTATGGGGCATTTGCTACGTTATGTTGAGTCGGGCGAGTTGCCGCTGGTTGAGGTGGTGCCGCCCGACCGGCAGCGGCTCATTGAGCAGGCTATGGCGCAGGCCAACGATGCCAACAATGCCTACGCCATCAAAAAGCAATGCGCCGTTGAGGTATCTACCAACGAGGTGCGCATGGTGCTGAGCGCACTTAGGGCCGACCAAACGTCTATAGTATCGCAATAGCATAATATTTCGATTTTTATTCAACGTATGTTGCCGCCGATGACATAGAACCAAGCCTTTTTAATCAACGTAAGTTTGTTGTTCATACTTAAAAAACCTATGAATCTACTTCAGCTTTTCCGCAACATTCGTCCATTTGTACGTCCCTATCGTGGTTTGGTGGCCATAACCCTGGTGCTAACGCTTGTTGGCTCGCTCATGGCGCAGGTTAATGCTATTGTGCTCAATCGCACTGTGGATGCCATCAACGCGCTAATTGGCACAAACTTCAGCTGGGCTAAGGCCGCCCGCATTCTTACCATCATAAGCGTGGTGCTGTTGGGCAAGGAGATTCTGTCGGCCATTATTACCTTTGCGCAGAGCTACTATGGTGAGCGTATGCGCATCTATGTGAGCCGTGATCTGTCGCAGAGCGTCATTGAGCGGGTGCTAACCTTTCGTATGGCCTATTTCTCGTCGGCCGACAATGCCACGGGCAAGTTGCAATCTCGTATCGATCAGGGCGTTAGCAGTTTGTCGCGCACGGTGCAAAATTTTTTCATCGATTTGCTGCCGTTGTTCACCAGCGCTCTGCTTGCGCTAATTTTGATGTTTGTGGCCAATGTTTACGTTGGTTTGGTGGCATTGGCTATTGTGCCGATCTATTTTTGGATAACCTATCGGCAGGCCCGGCGGCTCAAGGGATGGAGGCGCGAAATGCGCTCGCATCTCGAAACCAAAAGCCAGGGTATAAAAAATATAATTGATTCCATAACCGTAATAAAAAGCTTTAACCGCGAGCGTATAGAGGGTCAAAAGCAGCTCGACATCCAGAATCGGGTAACCGAAAATCAGGTAAAAACGCGCCGAGTGGCGTTCTACTACAATGGCATCAAAAGTTTTGTGCGACAGGTTGGTACGGTGCTGGTTATTATTCTGACGGCCTACTTGGTGCTAATTGACTATCCGGGCATGAGCATTGGTAAAATAATGTACCACGTGATGCTATTCAGCAATATTATTGCCCCTATAACACAGCTACAGCGTATATTCGACGATGTGAACGACGCGCTGATTTATGCCGAGGGATTTTTTGGTATACTCGATGCCGACGAAGAGGTGGAACCGTCGGGAAACTATAAACCCGATGGGATTTGCGGCCAGTTTGAATTGCGTGGCGTTAATTTTTCGTACCCCAACGGCAATCAGGCACTGTTTGATGTGAATATGACCATAGAACCCAACAAAATCACTGCATTGGTTGGACTATCGGGTGCGGGGAAAAGCACCATTGTTAATTTGCTCGACAAATTCTACGAACCCCAAACGGGCAGTATAACCCTCGATGGTGTCGATTTGCGCCAATACGACACCCAATTCCTGCGCGAGAATATAGGTTTGGTGCTACAAAAAAATCATATTTTCGATGGTACAATTGAAGAGAACATACTCTACGGAAAGCCTAATGCCACGCACGAAGAGGTGGTTGAGGCTGCAAAAAAATCGCACATCTACGATCAAATAATGCAGTTGCCCAAACAATTCGAGAATAAGGCCTCCGACCTCTCGGGCGGACAGCAGCAACGCATAGCCATTGCCCGTATGTTTCTAAAAAATCCACCCATC
>JAFWUG010000138.1 GCA_017524185.1 Bacteroidales bacterium | reverse complement strand
GGCCTGTGCAATGGCGGCTGCGGCGTGGTCTTGGGTTGAGAATATGTTGCAGCTGCACCAGCGCACCTGTGCGCCCAGCTCCACCAGCGTTTCGATGAGCACGGCCGTCTGTATGGTCATGTGCAGCGAACCCATTATGCGCGCACCTTTGAGCGGTTTCTGTGGGCCATATTTCTTACGGATGGCCATCAGGCTGGGCATTTCCTTCTCGGCTATGCCTATTTCCTTGCGTCCCCACTCGGCCAAGCTCATGTCGGCCACCTTGTAGGGCAGGTTTGGGGTATTTGTGTTAGCCATATATTACTGGTTATTAGTTGTTTGCAGATGTTGAGGGGCAATTGTGCGCAGGTCTATGCCGTGCATTAGATGCTCGGTGGCCTGTAGGTCGGCTTGCAGCTGCTGGGCGAGAGCCTGCGCCGATGCGAAGCGTTGCGTGGGGCGCAGCTGTTCGGCAACCGATAGCAGCAGCTTTGAGCCGTAAATCTCGCGCTCGAGGCCAATAATATGCGCCTCTATTGTGCGATGGCCGTTCACCGTGGGACGCGGCCCAATGTGCAGCATGGCGGGGTGGAGCTGGCCGTCGATGGCGGCCACGGCGGCGTAGGCACCATCGGCGGGGATGAGCTTTAGCGGATGTTCTGGCTCGATGTTGGCCGTGGGGAATCCCAGCTGGCGGCCCAGCTGCTGCCCGCGCACCACAGTGCCGCCAATGGGGTAGGGCCTACCCAGCATGGCGTTGGCCAACGACAGGTTGCCCTCGCTAAGGGCAGTGCGTATCTGCGTGGAACTCACGCCGTTGCCCATGCACAGCACCTCCCGCACAATGGTGTAGGTGTAGCCTAAGGTATCGGCCATGGCGGCAATCATCTTGGCGTTGCCGCGCCCGCCCTTACCAAAGCGGTGGTTGTGGCCCACGGCAATGTGCCGCACGTTGAAGCGTTGCACCAGCTGCCGCAGATAGTCCTCGGCTGGCATGGCGAACAGCTCGGTTGTAAATTCGTTAACAATCAGATAATCAATGCCCAATGACTCCAGCAGTAGGCGTTTCTCTTCGGGTGTATTGAGCAACTGAAGCGATTCGGCATCTTTGTCAAGCACCAAACGTGGATGCGGCCAAAACGTGTAAACAGCTGTGCGATAGCCGTTTTGTTTGGCCACATTGGCCACATTGGCTAATAGCTGCCTATGGCCAATGTGTACGCCATCGAAAAAGCCCATGCTAATGGCCAACGGCTCTCCGCCTATCTGCTCTGCTGATTGTATTGATAACATTTTGATTTACAGCATATTTACAGCCCGCCCAACGAGGGCATTGCAAACTGCAAAGATAGGGAAAAATTTGGTTTATCTTTCCAACATCCTTTGATTGAAAATTAGCTTTTTAACACTTATTGCTTTAATTTGCTTTTTGTATTAAAGTTGATTTATCGTTCACTTTTAACAATAGTACTTCCAGGCTTTGTAGCATCGAGTTGTGGCGTATTGCGTTCGCGCTGCTTGTCGCCCCATGACAGGTTGAACTCCAGCCGCGCAAACACCATGTTTTGGAATGCCTGATTATAGACGTAGCGCACGTATGGAGCGGCTGACGAAAGGTTTTCGAGGCGCGTTTCTTTATGCTTTATGAACGGGTTCATGATTCCTATGGAGGCACGGATGCGTTTGTGCTGGTAGGCCAGCATGAATCGCGTACTGAGGTCTGCTGTTTTTAGCATTTCGCCCCACAGGGCTTCGGGCTCGCCGTACCAGATGTTGGCAATTAGCGACCATTTGCCTAAGTTCAGGTCCAAACGCGAGTTTGTGTACGGATACCACCCTTTGTGCTGGTAGTGTTCGCCGCCATCGCTATGGTTGTAGTCGCATCCGCCGTAGAGGTCGAGCGTTAGGATGTCGAACAGATCGCTGAAAGTGATGCTACCACAAAACACCCAACGAGTGTGTGTGTGTAAATTTTCTTGTGTACGTACAGCCAAATAGCCGCCATTTGATGGCTCAATAAGAGTTAAATCCATTATTGGATTTTTGGTGTGCTGATATTTGGCTTGTAGCCATATTTCAAGATTGTCGCCTATCAAAAACGTATTGTTTAATGTGTATTGATTGAATTTTTGTTTTTGTAAATTGGGGTTAGTACGCTGCACCTGAAAGGCATCGAGTACTGTTTCGTTGGCAATTAGTTGCCCTATGGGCACTTGCTGATATTGGATGAGCACATCAAGGCCGCTTTCCCACCAGTCGAATGGAGTGTATCCAATATAAAAACCAGGTGTAAATTGCGACCATGGGTGTTTTTCTCCATCGCTGTATATGTAGTTCATCCATTGATGTTGGCCGCTAATATGTAAGTATAACTGTTCGGTTTTAATATTCAAACCCAAACTGTTGTCGCCATCGTTTTGACGCATGTTCGTGCTAATTTCTGTTCCGCCATCGTGAGTTTGTGCGTTTTTATACCAAGTGTTACGCCAAGAACTTTTCCAAGTCAATTTTCCATCGAAACTATTACCTAATGAGAAAGGGAATGTGTAGCTGCCCTGTAGGGCAGTATGGTGTTTGTTTTCGGTATTATCGCTGCTTGTGAGATATTTTTTAAGCGCATTGGTTTCAGCAAATTCGCGTTGGTTTAGTGCAGTTCCTTGGCTATAGTTTGCATTTACACGAAAAGTACCAATATTGCTTCTTATTTCAGAGTATATATTTACACCTTGTTCCGACACTTTTTCAGTGTTGTGTTCGTGTGATATGGTTGTATCTATACTCGTATTGGTTTGAGTAATTATTTGCCCTGAAAAATCGCGATTCCATGTTTTATCTAGTTGTTTATAGGCCGAAACATCAAACATTACTTTTCTGCCAGCAAAATTATAACGACCTTCAATCTCGTTGTTCCAATAGATTAAACGCGCTGGTAGTGCATTTTCTGTGCGTTTAATTTGTTGTGATTGAAAATTAAAATTATCTTCGCGTTCGCGCATCTGTGTGAATATGCGACGGTATTGAGGTTGCCAATCAATCGAAAATGTATGTCGCCCAGAATATATGTTTCCGGCAAGGAAGTGTTCTCCGTATGTACACGTAAGCCCCTCTATTAAATCGCAGCTAAGGCTTCCGCCATGCAAAGGGCGTGATACTTTAACGTCGATAATAATAGCGGCTTCGGGAAAACGCGATGTTGGCTTGTCGTAGTAATCAACGCGGCGTATGAGGTCGGGGTCTAAGGCTCTGAACTCGCTAACGCTGGCTGGACGATCGTTAATCAGCAGAACAACTTCGCCGCCGCCTAAAGCACTGATGTTGTATGACATTGGGTCAATTCGCACGCGTGGTGCATGCAGGTTTGAGAGCAAATCCATACCATTTATCGAGCGG
>JAFWUG010000137.1 GCA_017524185.1 Bacteroidales bacterium | reverse complement strand
GTTTGCCCACAAGGGAATAAAGGCCAAAGTTGCCTTCCACATCCTCACCATAGCGCACGAGGGCGATTTTAGGTTTGCCTGTAGCGTTACGCAGCTGGCCAAATATTTTGGCGTGGAACGCCCATCGCTCTCGCGTATTCTGTCGGAGATGAAGCGCAACAAACTGATTGACTACCGCAACCGCAACGGCCGAATACTGAATGCCGATGCTTTGCGCAGCATGGTTTTGTAGGGAGATTCGCCTACCCAATCACTCAATGCATTTATATATAATTGATATTCAGTAGATTAATACCAAGTTGATTCTGCGTCGTTACCCTTGGAAACCAGGTATAATAGATGGAAAGCCTGTACCATTTCACATAACAGCCAAAATTACGTTCGCTCATTTCCCTGACAAGTCCATCAACACAACAAACGCCTATGCAGCAAAGTATCGGTGTTGACGTTGTTATGGAGTTGTAATGCGCTGCCTTTTTCGCCTACGTACCCCACCCCAATCAAATCGTCCTCTTTGCGTTTTGTTTCTGCCGTTGGCGATAGCGGCTTACAGGCACCTGTGCACATCGATCTGAATCGACCCATGCCCGAGCTGCTGCGTCAGCTTTCGGGCTATGCCGTGGGGACGCGTTTGTCGTTGAGCGGTCCAATAGTGGTGGCCCGCGACATTGCGCACGCCCGTTTGAATGCCGCATTGGAGCAAGGGCAGCCGCTGCCAGAGTATTTCAGAAAGCATCCTATTTACTATGCAGGGACTACCAAAACACCCGCAGGCATGGCTTCGGGGGCGTTCGGACCGACCACGGCGGGTCGTATGGATGCGTATCTGCCCAAATTTCAGCAGCACGGGGCGAGTTTGATAAGTATAGCAAAGGGCAATAGGAGCAAGCAGGTAACGGAGAGCTGCCAGCGCAATGGGGGGTTCTACCTAGGGAGCATTGGCGGTGCTGCGGCTATATTGGCCCAAAAGAGCATAAAGCGGGTTGAGCTGCTCGATTATCCAGATTTGGGCATGGAGGCTATTTATCGTATTGAGGCTGAGGACTTTCCAGCGTTCATCATCATCGACGATAAGGGGAACGATTTCTACGCCCAGCTGTAGCTGCATTGGATAAAAACGAACACCCCGCACCGAGGTTCGATGCGGGGTGCTGTATCCACTTTTTGGGTGTGGGCTACATCTTTGTGAACATGTCTTTGCCCACGCCGCAGAGCGGGCATACCCAATCATCGGGGATGTTCTCGAACGCCGTGCCCGGCGCAATGCCGCTGTCGGGGTCGCCCACCTCGGGGTCGTAGATGTAGCCGCAGGGCTCGCATACGTACTTATCCATGTTGTTGTCCTCCTAAGAAATGTTGATTGATGATATACAAATATTACGGAGCATGGATTTCAATGTTGCGAAGTATAGCAATCCCATTTGGGCTGCAGTTAGGCCACATCTCCGAAGAACAGCCGCAAATCGTTGTCCACCGTGCCAATGCCGGCGATGCCGAAATTCTCGACAAGCACCTTGGCCACGTTCGGCGAGAGGAAGGCGGGAAGCGTTGGGCCGAGATGGATGTTCTTCACGCCCAGATGCAGCAGGGCCAGCAGCACAATGACCGCCTTTTGCTCATACCAGGCGATGTTCATGGCCAGCGGCAGCTTATTGATGTCGTCCAGCCCGAATACCTCCTTCAGCTTCAACGCGATGAGCGCCAGCGAATAGCTGTCGTTGCACTGGCCGGCGTCCAGCACCCGGGGGATGCCGCCGATGTCGCCCAGGGGCAGCTTGTTGTACTTGTACTTGGCACAGCCAGCGGTGAGGATGACCACGTCTTTCGGCAGCCTCTCCGCGAACTCGCGGTAGTAGTCGCGGGACTTCATACGTCCATCGCAGCCCGCCATGACCACGAACTTGCGGATTGCGCCAGACTTGATTGCCTCCACCACCTTGTCGGCCAGCGCAAAAACCTGCTCGTGGGCGAAACCGCCCACAATGCTGCCTGTTTCAATTTCCGTGGGAGGCGGGCAGCTCTTGGCCTGAGCGATAATCGGCCCAAAATCCTTGGTTTGGCCGTAGGGCGCGTCGATGTGTCGGCAACCCGGAAAGCCTGCCGCGCTGGTGGTCCAAAGTCGGTCCTTGTAGCTCTCAGCCGGCGGCACCACGCAGTTGGTGGTCATCAGAATCGGGCCGTTGAATTTTTCGAACTCCTCCTTTTGCAGCCACCAAGCGTTGCCGTAGTTGCCCGCAAAGTGCGGGTACTTTTTGAAGGCTGGGTAGTAGTGAGCGGGCAGCATCTCGCTATGGGTGTACACGTCCACGCCCGTGCCTTTGGTCTGCTCCAAAAGCATCTCCAAGTCGCGCAGGTCGTGGCCAGAAATGAGGATGCCCGGATTCTTGCGCACGCCGATGTCCACCTTAGTAATCTCTGGATTGCCGTAGGCCCCAGTGTTGGCCGCGTCGAGAAGTGCCATGCCGTCCACGCCACGCTTGCCGGTCTCGAGCGTCAGTGCCACTAAGTCGTTCACGGTGAGGCTGTCGTCCAAAAGTTTCGCCAGCGCACTTTGCAGGAAGGCATCTAGTTCCTCGTTGTCCTTCAGCAGGGCGTTGGCGTGCTTGGTGTAGGCGGCTAGACCCTTCAGGCCGTAGGTGATCAACTCGCGCAAGCTGCGGATGTCCTCGTTTTCCGTAGCGAACACGCCCACGGTTGCAGCCTTGGCCTCAAATTCCGATTCCGCGCCGTTCCAGCGGGCCGCTTCCGGGAGCTTCGATACGTCGCCCAGCTGGGAGAGCAGAGCCTGCTTCGTTTCCAGCGTCTTTTTGATTCGGGCAATGATGGCCTCGCGGTCGAAGTTGGCGTTGGTAACCGTAACGAACAGGTTCAACGTGATCAGGTGGTTAATTTCTCGGTCGATTGGCTTGCTGGCCGCACGCAGGGCGGTGGTCACGCAGGCAAGACCCTTGGTGACGTACACCAGCAGATCTTGCATGGCGGCCACCTCTGGTTTCTTTCCGTACACGCCGCTCATTGTGCAGCCTGTGCCTTTTGCCGTTTCTTGGCACTGAAAGCAAAACATTTTGTTGTTCATAAGCGTAAGTATTTGGTTGATATTGCCTTATAACCAATTATCATCAATAATCTGTCCTTCGATATTTAGCACTACGCGTCGGATGGGCACTTTGCGGCTTGCCCGTTGCGTTGCCATCTGCGCCATTCGCAGCAAACCGCTACAGCATGGTACTTCCATGATGGCTACGGTTAGGGTATTAATTTTCGCTGTGTCAATTAGCTGCACCAATTTGTTGATGTACACATCATGGCCGCTATCAAGTTTTGGACAAGCGATTGCCAGCTTGCGGTTGCGCATTAGCTGGTCGTGAAATGCCCCCATGGAAAATGCAGTGCAATCAGAGGCCAGCAGCAGGTCGGCACCCGCAAAGTGGGGAGAGGCAGGATTTATTAGGTGCAGCTGTATGGGCCAGTGCGTGAGGGCCGAAGTTTGTGTGTGGCCGGTAGGAGCTGCTGAAGGCATCATGGGCTTAAAGCTGCGGCTAGCAGCCCCAGGACATCCGCATGTGCTTGGTTCTTGCTCTAATGCACTGATATTGAACGCAATGTTGTGTTTTCTTAGAAAATCGATACCCTGCTGAAGCAGTTGCGTTTGGCCGTGCTCCTTTAGGTGTTTGAGGTGCGCCATTATGGTGGCTTCGCCTTTGGGGACAATGCGCTCCATCACGGCGCATTCATCGTAGGGTTCAGCCTCGCGCTCCTCAATACTGATGGCATCTACTGGGCAATCGCCAATGCAGGCTCCGAGGCCATCGCAGTATAGTTCGCTTATCAGACGGGCCTTGCCGTCAATAATCTGTAGCGCACCTTCGTGGCAACCATTAGCGCATAGGCCGCATCCGGTGCATCGCTCTTCATCAATATGAATGATGTTGCGTTTCATCGTGCTGTGGTGTTTGATTGATGCTGCAAAAGTACATAGGAGAAACTCGACTATGTGTAATATATGTTACGTTGCGCATTTTTTTTATTTTTGTATTGATAAATACGCATTGACATGGATCGTAATATGCTGTTTTTCTGTTCATTCTGTCGCGATAAAAGCGATGAGGAACTGTACAAACTCGATTGCCATATCGACCACACCATAAGCCGTTTCGACCGTAATAAGTATATAGCCCATCAGGGAGATCCTATCCGCGACCTTTACATGCTGCTCGAAGGACAGGTACGTACCGAGATGGTTTCCTCTACGGGTATTGTGCTGCCGGTGGAGTTCATATCGGCCCCTGCACCGTTGGCTGCAGCTTTTTTGTTCGCTACCGATAGCCGTTTCCCGGTCGATGTAATCGCTACGGAGCCGAGCCGCGTCGCCCGAATCCCGCGCAGCGCGGTGGAGGAGCAGATGGCCACCTGTCCAGGATTTCTGCGCGGTTTTCTCACCTTCAGTGCCGACCGAATGCGAATGCTTTCCGATAGAGTTAGAGTGTTTGGGTATAAAGGAATAAAGAGCAAGCTGGCCTATCATATCCTGCTGCATGAGCGCGATGGTGATTTTCACATGGGGCACAGCATCACCTGGTTGGCAGAATATTTCGGTGTGGAGCGACCTTCGCTTTCGCGGGCCATTTCGGAACTGAAGCGCGATGGCATTATAGCCTACCGCAATGGTCGGGGCACTATATTGAATGCAGCGGCCCTGCGCGAGATGGCGCTGTAGGCCAGTTTTGTTGTATGACCATTTCTTTTCCCATCAATTTCGTTCTCCTATAGCATTTACAGCCCGTTCCTTGCGTGTTTCCGCACCTGTACGGACGCGATAAATCGCGTCCTCTTGCGCATTCCAGCACTCGAAGAAAGACAAGGAGGCATGCCCCCTTGCTTCACGGGCGAACACGGACGTGGCGGCGGCTTCGACATGCTCAGCCGTCGAGTAACACCACCCGCATGACCGTACGGACGCGATTTATCGCGTCCTCGTGTGCCCGTGTATTCGTTGATTCGGCTGTAGGGACGCGCCGCGTATGTCCGAAACCCGCATGTTTGTTGCGTTTGCGAGTGTAAGGCTGTGATATTATCGCAGCCGCAAATCTGTATTGGTAAGATGTTAGGCAGTAGGGATACACCGCGTGTATCCGAAACCCGCTATATTTATTGCGTTTGCGGGTGTGAGGGCGAAAAATCATTCGCACCTACACTCCCACAAAAAAAGAGGCAAACCCTTGCGGATTCGCCTCTCTCTTCTATTGTGGACGCGATGAATCGCGTCCCTACAGCGACTGCGGCGTAAGACAAGGGGGCATGCCCCCTTGCTTTACGTCGGACGCGATAAATCGCGTCCCTACATTCTGTCTTCTAACGTCTAAGGTCTAGCGTCTATCTCCTACTGTTTCACCACCTTGGCCACTGCATTGCCCACGCGGATGATATACACTCCTGCGGGGTAGCCGCTAAGGTCGATGCACATGCGGCTGGCGGCTGAGCCTGCCGAAGCCCCGTGCGCTGCTACGCGCTGCAGCAGCTGGCCATTGGCGTTGTACACGTGCACCTCGGCAGCGGTGCCTTCGGCAAGCTCAGGCACCGAAACCCACAGAACGCCCTGCGTGGGATTGGGGTAAACGCTCAGGGCATCGAGCTTGGTATCGAATATGCCTGTGGCGTTCGACTTCTCGAACTCGGCAGTTACGGTCAGGTTGCCCTGCACGTTGTAGTCGGTGCGCTTGGCCGTGGTGCGACCATCGCTCCACTTCACAAAGCGGTAGCCCTCTTGGGCCACAGCCTCCACCTCCTGGCCGCTGCCACCCTGCGCTACGGTCTGTATAGATGCGCCTTTAATGCTACCGCCTGCGCTGGCGATGTAGGTGAGCGTGTAGTAGGTAGTGCCGCCGCCACCGCCGCCGCCACTGCTGGTCTTCTCAAACTCCGCTTCAACCGTTACTTCGTAAGCGGGCATGGTGAACTTGTTGCCAGTGATGGCCACCGTGGTGCTGGGTTCGCCCGTCTTGTAGGCCTTCAGGGCTTTGAGCTTGTAGCCGCTGGCAGGCGTGGCCGTGAGGGTTACCTCGGTGCCCTCGCTTATGTAGCCGCTGGGGCTAGCAGTGAGCGTGCCGTTGGTGGGCGACACCACGGTGAGGGGATAGTAGGTCTCAGCCGATGACTCTTCCTCAAACTCAGCCTCTACGGTTACAGGATAGCCAGGCATGTTGAACTTGTTGCCATTGATAGCCACGGTGGTGCTGGGCTCGCCTGTCTTGTACGCCTTCAAGGCTTTAAGCTTGTAGCCGCTGGCGGGCGTGGCCGTAAGGGTTACCTCGGTGCCCTCGTTTATGTTGCCGTTGGGGCTAGCCGTGAGCGTGCCGTTGGTGGGCGACACAATGGTGAGGGCGTAGGTGGTTGCGGCAGCCGCCGAAACCGTTACCTCGCAGGTGGCGGTTTTGTTGCCATCAACGGTGGTTACGGTGATGGTGGCCGTTCCAACACCCTCGGCGGTAACCTCGCCGTTGCTCACAGTGGCAACCGTTGCATCGCTGCTGATCCAGGTTACATTCTGATTGGTAGCGTTGCTGGGGCTGATTTGGGGAACAAGCGTAAACTTCTCGCCCACCTTCATCGCCTTGGTGGTTGGCGACAACGATACGCCAGTTACAGCCACATCGGGCGTGCCCTCCTCCTCGAACACAGCCACCAACGTGCGGTTCTTGTCGGCAGTGAAGGTGTAAGTGGCATTGGCGCTCACCTGCGAACCGCCCTCGGTCCAGCGCATAAACTTGTAACCTGTGTTGGGCGTGGCCGTTAGCGTTACGCTTGCCCCGTGTTCCTTGGTGCCGCCGCCAGTTACAGTGCCACCCGCTGCGGGCGATGCCGATGCCGTGATGCTGTACGTAAGTTTCTCGAACACAGCCACCAAGGTGCGGGCCTTGTCAACCGTAAAGGTGTACGATGCGCTGGTGCTAACCTGCGAACCGCCCTCAGTCCAGCGCACAAACTTGTAACCTGTGTTGGGCGTGGCTTTCACCGTTACGCTTTCGCCATGCTCTTTTGTTCCGCCTCCAGTTACAGTGCCACCCGCTGCGGGCGATGCCGATGCCGTGATGTTATATTGCACTGCCTCGAACTGTGCCACCAACGTGCGAGCCTTTGTTACCGTGAAGCTGTATGGATTGGCGGTGCTAACCTGCGAACCGTTCTCGGTCCATTTCACGAACGTGTAGCCCGTTTTGGGTACTGCCGAAAGGCTTGCCTGGGTGTTGTAGTTATACGAACCTGCACCCTGCACTGTGCCCGCTGCGCTTGGATTGGCCGAGGCAGAAATGCTATATGGTATTGGCTCAAACACAGCCTGCAACGTGCGATTCTTGTTGGCAGTGAAGGTGTACGATGCGCTGGTGCTAACCTGCGTACCGTTCTCTGTCCATTTCACAAACTTGTAACCCGTTTTTGCCGAAGCCGAAACGGTTACCGAACTTCCCTTGAGTATGGAGCCACCACCAGAAACAGTTCCGTAGTTGGTGTTGTTACTCGATACGCTGATGGTGTAGTAGCGCTGAGCTATTTGAACCTCTCCAGTATATATAGCACTATTGCGTTCAACTCGCTTATTAGTAGTAGAGTACGTTGCTCCATCAGGGTAAATAATTTCCTGCTGATTGTTGAGTGTAAAAGTAGGAAAATCCTTAATGGCAGTATAGTTAGAACCTGGGGTTATAGTCATCTTTCCAGTGCCAGATATGGTAACCGAACCATTTGCACCATTACCGATAATACCATTAGTCACTGAAGTGATAGTTACATCGTGCCCGTTCGCAAACGTTAGAGCACCAGCTGCACGGATGTTGATGCCGTAATTTGTGGATTTTAGGGTCAGTTTTCCAGGACCATTTATGCTGTAAGTACCCTGATTGTCGTACCAAATACACTCATTCTTACCCGAGGTAGTGGTTTCCATCTTAACATTCGACCCCGACTGACAGGTAATGTTCAGTGCTCTGGTGGTGGTAGACGAGTAGCGTATGCAGCAATTGCTCGATGTGAGGCTACACGTGCCATTAAAGACAATGTTTTTGAGATCCTCGCCGCTCTGTATGCAATAGTCAACATTCTTGATGGTAACCCCAGTGAGCGTAAGGGTTTTGGTACTGGCATCGTACTTGGCCGTACCGGTCATGTTTGTTGACGTGATGTTATTAGAGTTTAGAGCGGTTACCTTTGTCCCGGCCACAACAACATCGTAGTCCCTATCGAACACGGCCACCAAATCCCAATTTCCGCCCAAAATTAAACCCAACGGATTTTCTGTCGAAAATATAGTATTCCCTATCGTCTTTTCACGCCAACCAACAAATTTCCACCCGCTATTGGCAGTTGCCTGTAGTGATACAGACGCCCCCCAATAATTTGCATTGCCAGTCCGGGTTATAGTGCCACTACCAGTGGGTGTAACAGAAGTTGTAACGGTGTACTGCTTATACTTGTAGTGCGCGTTCAGAGTGGTTGCCGAAGCATTGAAGGTGTACTTCATGTTGCTGCTCTGCAGGGAGCCTCCGGTTGTTTTCCAGCCCACAAACTCAATGCCTTCCTTATCGGTTCCGTCGTTCACCGCCGTAACCGTTACGGTCTGTCCCGAAACGTAGTAGCCATCGCCATACAGCTTAAGCTGCCCTGCTTTTCCACTACCATCAAGTTTGCCGTTCTTAGCACCAAACCCTACTTCAACAACACTGCCACCTGCAATGGCAACGTCTGCAGCATAAACCTTTACACCAGCAGCAACAATCGACTGGTCGCTTGAGTTGAACGCTGCTCCCGATGGCAGCCTAACGGACTGATTGCCTGAGAGCGTGAGAGCTCTAACCTTTACAAAACACGGCTCACTCGTATTGTTAGTAGCCATGCAATATAGCAGGCCATTTCCCGCACATTGCACGTCTTTTAAGTCCCACAGACAGGCTTGGCGGGAATTGATGGTTACATTGTGGTTGCTTTGCATCTTCAGAACCTGTGTGCCGTTCTTGCCCACAAAACCGCTCTTACCGCCGCTGGTAGTTTTAACAGTAACACCATCAGTATCTAAGTAATTCCTAGTATCCACCTTTAGCTGGCCAGGGCCGTTGATGGTAAGCGTTGTATTGTCGTTATAGAGCCAAACCGCATGAGAAGCCGAGCGATAGATGGTGGTATGCGAGCCTGACTCACATTCGAAGGTGGTGTTTGCCTCAACTTCAACTGTGGCATAGTTTGCATCGCTCGACGAACACGACAGCGCACATACGCCCCTAAACTTTACCTTTACATTTGCCTGTTGAATCTCAATACAGGCGTTTCCACCTCGTACAATCACAGCATTATCAAGGAGGAGGGTAGATGAATTAGCATCATACGTCACCTTACCGCTCTTGATGCCGGTTCCTCCAATGCCAGTTGTAGCATTTTGACTGGTAACCTGGATACCATCGACCCAGATTTTATAAGTCGTAAACTGGGCTTGCGCCGCAGATGTAATGCCCGCCACAGCGGCAAGCACGAGCACGAATCGTTGCAGCCTACGCCTTAGGCCGCTAATCCCCGATTTTGTAGGGGGGGGGGGTAACTGACTGGTTCATAATGATTTATGAATTAAGTAAAACATGGTGAATTATCGCAGCAAAGGTACGGCGGGCATTTTTAATATGCAATACACAAAAATAGTGATTTTATATCACTAAAATTAGTGATATGGCAGACAACTAATTGGCAACAAGAGAATTACAAGGTATTTATGATTGTTGATATATCAACAAAATCTACACTCCAAAACTATACCTCCACCTCCTATTACATTATATAATACTTGAATATCAGCTATTTGTATATGTACGGACGCGATTTATCGCGTCCTCTTGCGCACACTGCCATTCGCGGCAGGGACAAGGGGGCATGCCCCCTTGTCTTCGCGAACACGGAAGTGTTGGCCGTAGCGGCGGCTTCGACATGCTCAGCCGCCGAGTAACACCACCCGCCTGACTGTACGGACGCGATTTATCGCGTCCTCTCTCTTGCTCGTGCATTCGTTGGTTTTGGCCGTAGGGACACACCGCGTGTGTCCGAAATACGCCGTGTTTGTTGCGTTTGCGGCTGTAGGGGCGAATAATCTTCGCTCCAACATTCCCACAAAAAAAGAGGCGAACCCGTGCGGATTCGCCTCTCTCTTCTATTGTGGACGCGATGAATCGCGTCCCTACAGCGGCTGCGGCGTAAGACAAGGGGGCATTGTCTTTTCCTGATTTAGGTTGACTCGGTTTATAGATTATTACTGGTAAACATTGACTACATGTCGTTATTCCTGATTGGGGTTTACCTGCTGAGCCTTATCCCTGAGCGGGGTTGACTGGAGGCCGTAGGCCGAAGGGC
>JAFWUG010000136.1 GCA_017524185.1 Bacteroidales bacterium | reverse complement strand
GAGCATCCTCGGCGCCATGCAGGTGGATGAGCAGGGCGATTTGGCCAACTGGATGATTCCTGGCAAGCTAACCCCAGGCATGGGCGGCGCTATGGACTTGCTGGTGGGTGCCCGCAAGGTGATTCTGGCCATGGAGCATACCGCCAAGGGCAATCCTAAAATACTGAAAAAGTGCAACTTGCCGTTAACCGCCAAGGGGCAGGTGAACCTCATCATCACCGAGATGGGCGTTATGGAGATTACGCCCAAAGGTATAGTGCTCAAGGAGTTGCATCCTGAGTTCACCGTGGAGCAGGTGCAGGCGGCCACCGAGGCCACCCTCATCGTGTCGCCCGACCTAAAGCCCATGGCGCAGTAAACAGCCCATAATACTATGGAATACAGCCATTTGAAGATTAACACGCCAGCCGATGGCGTATGCGTGATGGCCATATCGGCTCCAAAGTCGCTCAATGCGCTCAACTCGCAGGTGCTCAGGGAGATTGACCATTTTGTGTCGAACATCGACACCACGGCCACGCGTGTGCTAATTGTTACGGGCGATGGCGAACGGTCGTTTGTGGCCGGGGCCGACATCAGCGAGATGCAGAACCTCAACGAGGCCGAGGGTTACGAGTTTGGAAAGCTTGGTGCAGCCGCGTTCCGCAAGCTGGAAACGCTGCCCATTCCCGTCATTGCGGCGGTGAACGGTTTCTGCCTCGGTGGCGGATGCGAGTTGGCCATGGCCTGTGACTTTCGTTACGCATCGACCAAGGCCAAATTTGCGCAGCCCGAGGTGGGTTTGGGCATTACGCCGGGCTTTAGCGGAACCTATCGACTGGCCAAGCTGGTGGGGCAGGGTTACGCCAAGGAGATGATCTACACGGGTCGTGCCATCCGCGCCGACGAGGCCCTGCGCATTGGCTTGGTGAATGCCGTGTATGAGCCCGAAGAGTTGATGGACAAAGTGCTGGATGTGGCCCAAAAGATTGTCGCCAATGCGCCCGTTGCTATCGCTCATGCCAAGCGTTGCATCAACGAGAGCTACGACCTCGGCGCCGATGATGCCATCGAGCTGGAGAGCGTTGCCTTTGGCAAGTGCTTCGCCACTGCCGACCAAAAGGAGGGCATGAAGGCGTTTGTTGAAAAGCGGACGGCGGTGTTTAAAGGCGAATAGGTTAGTCGTTTAAAGTTTTTGATTTGCGTATTTGCAGCTGAATGATTTATGTTTAACGAGAAATAAATTTTTGTTGATATGATGAAAATATGTGTTATTGGTACTGGCACCATGGCCAAGGGCATTGTGAAGGCGTTTGCCGCTAAGATGCCCGTGGTGATGAAGAGCCGTACTCAGGCCAGTCTCGACAAGGCCATGGCCTCCATAGCCAAAGGCTATGGTAAACTGGTGGAAAAGGGCAAGATGACCCAAGACGATGTTGATGCGCTGCTCAAAAACATCAGCACCACCACCGACTATGCCTCGTTTGCCGATGCCGACCTCGTTATTGAGGCCGCTGTGGAGGAGATGCAGCTGAAGAAGGAGGTGTTCGCCGAGCTCGACAAAATCTGCAAGCCCGAAACCATCTTTGCCACCAACTCCTCATCGCTGTCCATCACCGAGATTGCGGCCTGCACCTCGCGCCCCGCGCAGTTCATTGGCATGCACTTCTTCAACCCCGCCGACCGCATGGCGCTGGTTGAGGTTATCAAGGGGCAGCTCACCAGCGATGAGGTAACCAAGTGCATCGTCGATTTGGCCGCATCCATCGGCAAGCAGCCCGTTGAGGTGAAGGAAGCCCCAGGCTTTGTGGTCAACCGCATCCTCATCCCCATGATCAACGAGGCGGTGGGCATCCTGGCCGATGGATTGGCATCGGCCGAGGACATCGATAAGTGCATGATGCTGGGCGCAAACCACCCCATGGGGCCGCTGGCCTTGGCCGACCTCATCGGCAACGATGTGAATCTGGCCATTATGGAGGTGCTCTACGCCGAGTTTGGCGACCCCAAATATCGCCCTCATCCGCTGCTCCGCAAGATGGTGCGTGCCGGTTTGCTGGGACGTAAAACAGGCGAAGGATTCTATAAATACTAATATACACCACAACCAACGACAATGGATTTCAGCTTAAGCAAGCAGGAGGAGCTATTCCTGCAAATGATCAGAGAGTTTGTGGCCAATGAGGTTGCCCCGTTGGCCGCCGAGATAGATGAGCAAGAGCGGTTCCCTGCCGAAACCGTGGAGAAAATGGGAAAAATTGGCCTCATGGGCATCCCTGTGCCCAAGCAGTATGGCGGGCAGGGTGGCACCAACCAGCTCTACACCATGGCCGTGGAGGAACTCGGACGCGCCTGCGCTACTACCAGCGTGGTGCTATCGGCTCACACATCGCTATGCATAGCCCCAATTCTCGAAAATGGCACCGAGGAGCAGAAGCAAAAATACCTGCCCAAACTGGCCTCGGGCGAGTGGATAGGTGCCTTTGGCCTAACCGAGCCCAACGCTGGCACCGATGCCGCCATGCAGCAAACCACCGCTGTTGAAGATGGCGATGGATGGATTCTGAACGGCAGCAAGGTGTTCATCACCAACGCTGGCCCCGCCCACGTGTATATAGTGATGGCTATGACCGATAAGTCGCAGGGAACCAAGGGAATATCGGCTTTTATAGTGGAGAAGAATTTCCCCGGCTTCAGCATTGGCAAGAAGGAGAAAAAGATGGGCATACGCGGCTCGGCCACGTGCGAGCTCATCTTCGAGAACTGCCGTGTGCCCAAGGAGAACCTGCTGGGCAAGGTGGGTATGGGCTTCAAAATTGCCATGAAAACCCTCGATGGCGGTCGCATAGGTATTGCCTCGCAGGCGCTGGGCATAGCCCAGGGGGCGCTCGACGAGACCGTGCGCTACACCAAGGAGCGCAAGCAGTTCGGTAAGGCCATCGCCGCCTTCCAGAACACCCAGTTCCAGCTGGCCGACCTCGAAACCAAGGTGCAGGCCGCCCGCCTGCTGGTGCGTTCCGCCGCCTACAAGAAGGATAAAGGCGAGCCTTATTCCGCCGATGCCGCCATGGCCAAGCTCTTTGCTGCCGAAACGGCCATGGAGGTTACCACCAAGGCCGTACAGCTGCATGGCGGCTATGGCTACACCCGCGAGTACCCCGTGGAGCGCATGATGCGCGATGCCAAGATTACCGAAATCTACGAGGGCACCAGCGAGGTGCAGCGCATGGTGATTGCCGGTAAACTGCTTAAATAAACCGATAATACGCTGACAGACATGAATATAGTAGTTTGCATAAAACAGGTGCCCGACACCACCGAAATCAAAATCAACCCCGTTACGGGGACGCTGATTCGCGACGGGGTGCCCAGCATCATGAATCCCGACGACAAGGGCGGTCTCGAGCTGGCCCTACAGCTCAAGGATAAGCACGGAGCTACCGTTACCGTAATCACCATGGGGCCGCCCCAGGCCGACACCATCCTGCGCGAGGCCTTTGCCATGGGTGCCGACCGCGCCATTCTGCTCACCGACCGCCGTTTTGCCGGTGCTGACACGCTGGCCACATCGAACGCTTTGGCCGGTGCGCTGCGCACCCTCAAGCCCGACCTAATTGTTGCTGGCCGTCAGGCTATCGATGGCGACACCGCCCAGGTGGGGCCGCAGATGGCCGAGCATCTCGACCTGCCACAAATATCATACGTGGCCAACGCCGAGCTTAGCGGCAAAACCCTCACCGTGCGCAAGGAAACCGAGGAGGGCTACCAGATGCTCGAGGTCGATACGCCCTGCGTGCTCACCGTGCTGGCATCGGCCTACAACCCCCGCTACATGACCGTGGCCGGCATAATCGATGCCTACGAGAAGGAGGTGGAGATTTGGAGCGCCGACAAAATCGATGTCGATGAGGCCAAGCTTGGCCTCAAAGGCTCGCCCACCAAGGTGTTCAAGTCGTTCACCAAGGGCTCAAAGCAGCCAGGCGAGCTCCATGAGGTGGAGCCAGAGCAGGCCGTTGAGCTGATTGTTGCTAAGCTTAAAGAGAAGTTCATCATCTAACCCCCAAAAACGCTATTCATAATGAGCCATAAAGATGTATATGTATTCGCCGAGCAGCGCGATGGGGCGATACAGCCCGTGGCCTTAGAGCTGCTGGGCAAAGCCCGCGAACTGGCTGCCGCCCTCAACCAGCGGGTGGTGGCCATACTGGCCGGGCATCAGGTTGAGCCGCTGGCCAAAACCCTCGTGGAGTACGGTGCCGATGAGGTGGTGCTGGCCGACTATCCCGAGCTCAAGGATTACCTCACCGAGCAGTATGCCCAGGCCGTGGGGCAGATCATCATCGCCCGCAAGCCCGAGATTGTGCTAATCGGTGCAACCACCATAGGGCGCGACCTTGGGCCACGCCTATCGGCCCGCCTGTGCACCGGCCTCACCGCCGACTGCACCCGCCTCGAGATTAGCCCCGAGGGGCAATTCCACATGACTCGCCCCGCCTTTGGCGGCAACCTGATGGCCACCATTGTCTGCCCCGACACGCTCCCCCGCATGTCAACCGTGCGCCCCGGCGTGATGCAGAAGGCCCAGCCCGATGCCGCCCGCAAGGGCGAGGTAACCCGCTTTGAGGTGAAGTTCGACAGCAGCAAGTTCCGCGTGCGCCTGAAAGAAACCGTGAAGGAGCAACGTGCCCAGGTTGACATCACCGAGGCCAAGATTTTGGTGGCCGGCGGTCGCGGCGTGGGCAGCAAGGAGGGTTTTGCCAAGCTCGAATCGCTGGCCCATACGCTGGGCGGCGAGGTGGCCACCTCACGTGCCATGGTTGATGCCGGCGTGATGCCCCACGACCGTCAGGTGGGGCAGACGGGCAAAACCGTGCGCCCGCAGCTCTACATGGCCCTGGGCATATCGGGGGCCATACAGCACTTGGCCGGCATGGAGGAGTCCGACTACATTGTGGCCGTGAATAAGGACAAGTTCGCGCCCATATTCGGCGTGGCCGACCTCGGCATAGTAACCGACCTGCACAAGCTGGTGCCCATGCTCAACGAGCGGTTGGCCAAGGAGATGCAGAAGTAGTTGAACCACAGCGTAAAATAGATGAATGGCCAGGGGCAAAGTCCTCTGGCCATTTGTTTTGGGGTAGTGGCATTCTCTTTGATTGAGTTCGATGTGGAATCGTAATAATTCCGTATATTTGCAGCTTTAACTCTTAAAACTACACACAGCAGGAGAAGTGGATAGATTTTGACATATTAACAACGATTAGCGTTTGCTGATTATTCGAAAAACGTTCCGAAACTTGGCCGTAGAAGAACTCAACCTTGATAATTGTGAGCAAATGCCCACAGCGTGGGCTTTTTTGTCAAGGTTGAGTAGGTCAAGGCCAAGTACCTAGGAACGTTGGGCAAATTTAGCCCACGTTTTTTTGTAGGTACTCCAAGCCTTGACTTTCGTTTTTTTATGTATTCGGCACAACGCATACAAAACCAACATTTTTGTATGTGTACAGACACCACCACAACCAGCCATTCGGCTACCGATGCCGCATTGTGCTCGGCGTCCATCGATATTTGGGAGAACGAGCTGCCCGTCGCACTCTCCTTCGAGTCTTATGCTATCATGCTGTCCCTCAAGTTTACAGAGATAGAGAAGGTTATCAACAAGCAGTTAGATCGCCTCACCGTCCTCCGCATACGCCAAATACGTAAGTTATTTAACGTTAAGCCTTCCAAGGTTATTGACATTTTGCGCGACCTCGCTTCTGCTTTCGAAGGGGCTGTGATTACGAAGTGCGATGACGGCGATTCGCATCAGTTTTATCTGCAGCTCCCCAACGCAACCAAGACCGAGAGGAAGGAGCAGAAGACCTTGCGATTACTGTTCGATTTGCAGCATGATGGGTCTCACCGTGGGCGACACCGCATTTTTCGATGCTCTCGGAATCAAGGTGAATGTGGCTGGACGCAACAGGGTGGAGTAAGATGGCTGCTTGTGGAGCTTTTCCGCTTTCTGTTGCACCTATCTGGCCGACAGTATGCATACAATTCCAGCGAACCCTATCAAGGAGTTATATGTTTCACCCATGGCGGTAAAACCCACTGAAAACCCGCCTCGAACGCTAAAAAAAACTAATAGCCTATGCCCAAGAAACCAACGCTCACCGAAGACCAAGTTCGAGACCGCGCCAAGCAAATACTTGGATTCGAAGATACAGAAACTGCGAAAGCTGACGTAGGTCAACTGACGTCATTCAATCAGTTGGGCTTTGCTGGCGTGAAAGACCGCCCCGATGGTTGGTATCTTCCTAATGAGAAGAACTTTCCTGCCATTATTCTTGAAGTAAAGTCAGAGTCAACTACGTTTAAGCAAGCGCATATTGATGAGTTACTGAAAAACTGTGCTATTGCTCACAGCAAATATCAACATGTTGTCGGCATTCTATACAATGGTGAAGATACCATTGTGTTTAAGGATGATGAATGCTTGAACGAAGAAGAACAACTCCACAACAAGGAGTATTACCTTGGGCTATACGCAGAGGATACCATCGACAAGCAAAAAATATACAACCTTACTAAACGCATCAACGATTCTTTACACTTTAACTTTGGCATTAAGAATCTTAATCACCGCATGATTTTTACAGCCTGTGCGCTGGTTGCCAAACGTTATGGAGCAACGTTGGTCAAGGGAATGGATTATGCTACGTTCCACACTTCTATTCACTCCACTCTTTCGAAGTCGCTCGAAGAGGCCAAGAAACAAAACCAGAAACTCGACCTCCTTCTTGAGGTTTACAGCGAGATAAAGATGAACATCACCAATAATCAAGAAGCTATTGATGAGTTTATCGAAAACGTTAGTCAGATATCCGACAATATCAACTCCGACTTTTGGCGTGGCGAAGATGTGATGGCCATTTTTTTTAACGAGTTCACACGCTACAAGGGAAAGTCTGAGCAAGGGCAAGTGTTTACACCTGACCATATCTCTTCGCTCATGTATCGTCTCATCGATGTTGATAAGGATGATATTGTACTCGATGCAGCATGTGGAAGTGGAACATTCCTTGTTCGCGCCATGTGCAATATGATAAAAGAGGCTGGCGGTATCAACACCGATAAAGCAAAAGACATCAAGCAAAAGCAATTGTTTGGCATCGAGTTAGACCGCGAAATATTCGCCCTTGCCTGTGCCAACATGCTTATTCACAAGGATGGCAAGACTAACCTTGAGCAGCTCGACAGCCGCAGCGTAGAGGCAGCCAAGTGGATAAAGGATAAGCACATCACCAAGGTGTTGATGAACCCACCGTTTGAAAACAAGTACGGCTGCATTGACATCGTAACCAACGTGCTCGACAATGTGGAACCGTCTGCCATGTGCGCCTTTATTATGCCAGACAAGAAGATGGAAAAGGTGAAAAAAGCAAAGAAGATTCTGAGAAAGCACACTCTGCACAAGATAATCAAACTGCCCGAAGATGTTTTCCGAGAGGGAGTAACAACCTCAGTTTTTATCTTCGAGGCTCACCGTCCGCAGAAAGGACAGCAGATATTGGCCTATTACATACCCGACGACGGGTTGGAAACGGTAAAGAATCAAGGACGGCAAGACATTCGTAACAGATGGCAGGAAATAGAAGACCGCTGGGTTGACATCATACGCCGTTCCGACTCTGACGAAAGCAAACAATGGATCAACGCTGATGAGCATTTGAGTTACCAAATGCCACAACCCGAATTTGAAATCTATGAAGAGGACTTCACTCGCACTGTTATGGATTATATGATGTTTGAAAGAGGCATTGATGCAAAAACTTTTTCTGAGAATCTGCTCAACGCAGTCCTTTATTCGTCCGAAGTGAAGGTAACAACCGACGGTAACATTACCATTACGCTGAAAGGAGGACACGATGAATAGGATTGATATTAGTGGATGGAAGAAGTATGGGGTTGAGGATTTGTTCTTCGACATCGAACGTGGAAAATTACCACCAGTCAGTAAATTATCCGAGGGAAAAACTGCTGTTGTTACTGCTTATGGAAAAAATCAAGGTGTTGCGTTATGGGCAGATGTCGAACCTTCATATGAAAATGCGATAACTGTTTCAATGAATGGCGCATTGTGCGGGTATTTTGCATATCATGACTATGCATTTGCCGCAAATCCCGATTGCGGAGTACTTAAACCCAAATTTGAATTGTCTAAATATGCGGCCCGATACTTATGTGCAGTCCTCAATCGTGTGGGTGCAAAGTATTTCTTTGGCGAAAAAATTACTTGGGATAAACTAAGGCGGGAAACAATAGCACTCCCTACAACCTCCGACGGAACTCCCGATTGGGATTACATGGAACAGTATATCAAAGAACGCGAAGAAAAGGTATTACAATTTGTTAATGTATTGAATAACAGAGTTAAAAAAAAAAGTAAGAGGCGGGTTTCGTATTGGCACGGTAATAGTTTCAAAGTTGGTATAATATTCGCCGAAATCATAAAACCCTATGTCATCCATGCAAAGTCTGTTATTGAGTCTCCGTATGGAATTCCCTATGTGGTGCGAAGCAAATTCAATAATGGCATTAAATGCCGCATAGCAATACAACCCGAATACAAGCCTAGCCCTGCAGGAACAATCAGTTTTGGTGCTGAAAATGCTGCATTCTTTTATCAACCAGAACCGTACGTTTCGGGACGAGATATTTACTATATTGATACAACTCATCTGTCTAAATATGCTTGTTTATTTATAGCATCCAGCCTGCAAACAATAACACATAAATACTCATACAACAACGGGTTATTCCCTGATTTGCTACGCGAAGAGATAATCACTCTCCCATCTACTCCCGACGGCAACCCCGACTGGGATTATATGGATGCCTACATGCGCCACATCGAAAGCCAACAAATTCTCTCTGCTCTCCAGCATTTTTATCACCGCGAATAAATTTAGTCAAGTGTCGAGGCCTTAAGGTCTCGCCCATTTCCCCACCCCCAGCCCATCGCAGCAGGCTTTTCCTTACCCATATCTCATTAAATCCCCATTACGAATATTCATAGTCGCGGAGCGAGAGCAGAGCAAATACATGCTTTGTCGAGCCGAGAAAACGTTAGTTTATGAATATGAATCACCGCCGAAGAAATCGCCTTTATCGAATCGATGATTAAGCCGATGGAGTGAAACGTGGTTGCGCAATGAAGATAGATGGCTTGTGGCGTTTTTTTGTGTAACAGAATACGCTATTTATCGCATCTCCACATGTAGAATGGGGCGTGATGTTGCTATCTTGCAACAAATTTTGTTTTGAAACGTCTCATTAAAAATTGTCTATCTTATTATATGTGCGACATCCGCTTTAAAAATCGCTATCGTATCCCATCGGCCCGTGCCGCGTGGCACGATTATAATGGCGGTGCGTATTTTGTAACAATATGCACGCACAATCGGGAGCATTATTTGGGTGAAATTACGAATGGCGTGATGCATTTGTCGGAAATGGGGCAAATTGCAGCGCAATGCATGGATGAGGTGCATTGCCATTTCCCCCATGTCGATGTGCCTATATATGTGATAATGCCCAACCACGTTCATGCCATAATAATCATCAACGATGGTTGTTCCGTAGAGACGCATAACCATGCGTCTCCGTTGCTGTGCGTCTCCGTTGCGGGTAATACATTCGCAGGATGAGACGCAAAATTTTGCGTCTCTACAACAGAAACACGGATTTGGGCGGCAATCATGCAATTGTCGGCACAATATTTGCTGTGCAAATCCTGTCGAATCATTTAAAAACGTAACAATATGGGACATTTAGGAATAAAACAGCTGCTGCTATTAGCAATTTTTTGCGCTCCTATGGGGCTATTCGCGCAGCAGGAGATTTGCGGCGTTAAATTCGGCGCATCCATTGATGTGGCCAGGTCCATACTCGACCAAAAATTTGGTAGCGCAAACGTAACTGAAAGTCATAATGTGTTGGAGTATAACGATGTACGCTATGCAGGCTATGTTTGGAATCGAATTCGTTTCGTTTTTCAGCGCGATGGCAAGAACAGCTATTGCATATCGTGCCAAATGCTAAAGGCTTGTTCCGACCTGGAGTCGGCCAAGAAGCTGCGCGATGAGCTACAGGCCAAGATGGCCAACAAGTACGAGATGAATATGTTCACCGATGCCGATGGCTTGGAGTATTACAAGGGCGGCGTGTCGCCCACCGATAAGAGCGACTATGGCTTTAGGCTCGAGATAGACAAGAGCATCAATAGGCATCTGAATGTGCTGGCCGAGGTGCTGCACGATTTGCTGGGCGAAGCCGTTATTGATGTCTGCGCCGTTGTGCTCACCTATGGCCCCTACAACTACGTAAACGAGGAGTTGTAGTCCCCGCTACTCGTTGCGGCCCCGCGCCTCGGCCAGCCAGTCGAGCAGCCGCTTGAGCCAGCGGAAGCGTAGCGCGATGTAGAATAGCAAGCTGAAGCACCATATCACCGCCACGTTCACCCAGTAGGTGCTGGCATACTGCCCAAAGAACGGTTTCACGGGCGAGTAGAAGTGCGCCCGTAGGAACTGGCCGGTGGGGTAGAGGTAGATGGGGTCGATTTTCTGAATCAGCTGTCCCTTGTACTCTATGATGCGTTCAACCTCAGTAGTGTTGCGCATAAACTCGGTGAGGCTTTCGTTGCTGTGGTGCTGCTTCAGGGCGATGAAGGCTTCGCGCTCTTCGGGGGTACTTTGATGCTGCTGTATGTAGCTATCTTTCTCTGAGCTAGCCTTGTTGTATAACTTTACGTAGTATTTGCGCAGCAGTTCGAGGTGCTGCTTTACCTGTGATAGCAGCGTGGCGTTGGGCGTGTATTGTTCGAGCGCCTCTTGATTTTCGAATACCAAGCCCGAACCCTGTGGATGGTCGGCCTCGGCCCGTAGCTCGTGGGCTATAAGCGCTGCGGCCTGTTCTATGGCTTC
>JAFWUG010000135.1 GCA_017524185.1 Bacteroidales bacterium | reverse complement strand
GCCGCTGTTGTTAGGGCTTATTGGTATATTCTATCAGATTAGGGCCAACGACAGCCGCAATTTTTGGGTTGTTTTTATGCTGTTCTTCCTCACGGGTTTGGCCATCGTAATCTATCTGAACCAGTACCCCCTACAGCCCCGTGAGCGCGACTACGCCTACGCTGCCTCGTTTTACGCATTCGCTATCTGGATTGGTTTAGGTGTGCTGGCCATTGTGGAGTTGCTGCGCCGATTTGTGCCTGCGACTGCCGCCTCGGCTTTGGCGGCTGCTATATGTTTGATAGTTCCCATACAGATGGCCGCCCAAAACTGGGACGACCACGATCGCTCGGGGCGATACATAGCCCGCGACTTCGCCCGCAACTATCTCGAAACGTGTGCCCCCAACGCCATTCTGTTCACTAACGGCGATAACGACACCTTCCCTCTATGGTATGCCCAAGAGGTGGAGGGCATACGCCCCGATGTGCTCATCGTCAACCTGTCGCTGTTGGGCACTGATTGGTATTGCGACCAGATGAAGCGTCGCATCAACGATGCCCCGCCAGCACCCATCACCATGGAGCGCAGCAAATATGTGCAGGGGACCCGCGATGTGGTCTATGTGGTGGAGAAGATAAAGGAGCGAACCGACCTTAAGCAGGCTATGACATTTGTGGCTAGCGACAATCCGGCCACCCGACTTGCAAGCCAGGGCGAGCGGCCAATCGATTTCCTCCCAGCCAAGCATCTGTCGTTGCCTGTTGATAGGCAAAAGGTGTTGGCCAACGGCACCGTGGCACCCAAGGACTCTGCCCTTATTGTGTCGCAGCTCGAGTGGACTTTCAACAAGTCGTATATGCAGAAAAACACCATGATGGTGCTCGAGGTGCTGGCCAACAACAATTGGGAACGGCCCATCTATTTTGTGTCGCCCTATGGCGATGGCGATGTGGGTCTGAGCCACTACCTGCAGCTCGAGGGCTTTGCCTATCGCCTGGTGCCCATCAGGCACAAGCCCGCCGATGCGCTCGACATTGGCCGCATCGACACCGACATCCTCTACCGCAACCTGATGGAGAAGTTCACCTGGGGGCGCATGAACGAGCCCGACGTGTTCATCGACTACAACGTGCAGCGCACGGCTTTGGTTCTACGGCTGCGCAACACATTTGCGCGTTTGGCGCAACAACTCCATGCCGAGGGTGAAACCGATAGGGCTATAGCTGTGTTGGATAGGCTTATGGAGATTCTTCCCCACGAGAAGTTTCCCTTCGATTTTGAACATGACTACTTTGTGGATGGAATTATTGAAGCCTACTACGTTGTGGGACAAACCGATAAGGCAAACGCGCTCATGGAGCAGTATGCTAAATTGCTGACACAGAACTTAAACTATCTGTTTAGCTTGGAGTCACGCTATGCATCATCAGTGCTGCAGGACAAGCAGATAGATTTGCAGATTTTGGGACGGCTCTATGCCATAGCGCAGCACTTCGCCCAATCGGAGATTGCCAACGCAATAGGAACCGACTATAGCCGATTTGCATCTCTCTATCAGCAAGGCAGATAGAGTGGTCGGATTAAATTGATTGTTGAACAGAAGAGACGGGGTTTGCCCCGTCTCTTTTTTTGTTTGCGGCATTGGCTGCTATTTTGGGCTTTGCCTCAAAGTGTTGGCTGATTTTGCGTTTCGTATCCCCGTTGCTGCTGCTGTTAATCCTCGTCCTCATCGTCCCATACCACGCGGTAGCCCGTTGTGGGCTTGGGTTTGGGGACAATGGTGTCGGTGGTTGTGGCTTTGGCGGTGTCGCGCTTACGCCCAAACTCCTCGCGCATGATGTTTTGCAGCAACGCTCGTTCCTTGCTCACCTCGGTTTTTATCTGCTGTTTGCTGCGAGCCTTGTCGCGTTTAATCTGATAGCCATTGCCATCGCCGCTAATTAGCAGGTTCAGGAATAGGCCGTTGTCGCGCTGTCGTTCAAAATCGCTCGCTCCGCTCTTGTTCAGGAATCGGTTGGCCAGCAGTTGGGCCACGTTGAGCTTAACGTGGTAGTTGAATGGTCCTCTGAACGAATGCTGTCCGTCGAGTTTGATGCCCAGCACATTCGATGTGATGTCCATGGCGGGGATATGCACCCACCCTGTGTCTATAATAATGGTGTTGGTAAGTGTGTTGAAGTCGATGCTATTAACCTCGCTGAGGTTCAGCCATTTATTCAGTTGATTTATTTTGTCCATGCCGCGTAGCCGTCCGTTGTGCAGTTCCACGTTGCTCGCCAGTCGCAGCGACTGCATATCGACGCCCTGCTGGTTGGTGGCAAAACGCATGCGTATGTCAGCATTCAGCGTTCCGCTGATGTTTTGCGCTGTAACAATTTGTTGCTTAAAGTTGTTGTAGTCGGCAAACAGTGCGCTCACATCCATTTGCTCAAGCCGTCCAGAGATGCCCAATTCGCCATTGGGGCTTATGGCCACCATGCCATCGCTAAGCCTACCCGAGTATAGCCGCGCGTTGAGCCTGTCGGCGTAGAGCGTGTCGTTGTATTCGTAGAAACGTCCGCTAACACTATTAAATTTTTTATTCAAATATTGTAGTGTATCAACTTCATAATCAATTTTATATGCTATGTTTGTATTTCCGCTGTCGCTTTTTTGTTTGCCTATTTCGGCAATCAGATTGTCGAGGTTCAGGTGCGTGCATCTTATTGATGCATTGATAGAGCTTAGCGACTGATTATTGATGATTTTAAGGGCATTATGTATTGTTGCGGCTGCTTCAATTGGTTTGTTCTGTAGCATGCCTTGGGTATGCAGTTCGATATGTTTGCCCACGCGTGCTTGTCCGTGAAGATTGGTTAGCGAGGGGAGGAGCGGGTTGTTGGCCACGTGCAGTTGTAGTTCAGTGCGGGTGTCGTTCACGTGGAACTCAATTTTGTTGGGGTCTGTCAAATCGAGCGTGGTCAGCAGTTTGGAGTGCCCCTGCGCATTGAAATCCCAGCCTTTTGGCAGTTTGGCCATTGGTATTCCCTTGGTGCAAAGTTCCATGTCGGCCAGCAGGGCCATGCGGTGTAGCCCCTTAGCGCGTAGCGTTCCCTCGGCCTTGGTGTCGCCCAGTCGCAATGAAATGTGTTCGATGTTACTGTAGTGTTGCTTAAAGTTGTGGGTAAATTTGGTATGTCCATCAATCTGACCCACAATAAGTTTATCGTTGCCTATTTTTATACCTATATTGTTGCTGCTGTGGTGTATGCTTATGGTGTTGAACGCACCGTTGCTAAACAGTAATTGGCCGTTGGCCTTGCACATGCCGCTTTCTATAAACCTTATGCCAAGTATGTTGGCTACTTTGTTGGCTTTGAATGGATCGGTGGCGAAGCGTAGGTTCAGTTGCTGCGGGGCGTATTGCCCTTTGGAGTATAGGCTAATGTGTTTGTGTATAACGTTTAGCGCGTCGATGTTCCATGTGTTGTTGTGCTTGTTCACGGCTGCCTCTATTGTGAACGGAGTATTATGTATAGTTGTTTTAGGTTCAGATATTTGCGCCGTTCCTTTTAGCTGAAAGGTTAAATTGTTGTTTTGTAACTTTATGAATATCTTTGTTTTATCAACTCCAATGCCGAAGGTTTGCCTATTGTCGTTATCGAAATAGCGTAGCCTTATATTATTAATGGCTATGTGGTCGAATTGTATTGGGGTTGTGGGTTGATCGTTGCTCGATTTGCTGTTGTCCTGCGGTTGGTTGATGGTGTGCAGCTGGTTGCTGCGGATATTCACTGTGCCCCCGTTAAGTTTTAGCCCTCTGATTTGGTAGTTGCGGTTCACCACATCTATGAGATTGAACGAAACCATCAACTCGTTGATATGCAGCAGTGTATCGGCTTGTGCCGAAGGGTACATCACGCTGATGTTGTGAAGCACCATTGAGGCTAGCGGAAAATTCTTGGCCAAGCTAAAGTCGAAAGCCGAATGCTTTAGCGGTATGTTCAGCTGCGAACTGAGCTCGTCCATGAGCAGGTTGGCAATCTTTTGCCGTTGCATCACAGCAATGCCCATCAAACCGCACAGCATCAGCAATATTGATAGTGCAGTGATAATGAATACTTTAATAAAATGCTTTATGCTAAACATCTCGCTGTTTTGGGCAATGTGGGTGTGTGCAAAATTAACGCTTTTATCGGCACGCTGTGGAACAACTTGGTGCGAAATGTAACATTATGAACAGCCAAACGGTTTAACACAATGATAATTGTGTATAAGCACAGTTAGTTTTTTACCAAAGTTGTTGATAACCTTTTGAAACCTGCATAACGATTGATGTATAACCAAACCGTGCACGCCTTAACGTTTAGAGTGAATGGGCGATGCTTGGCAAACAAATGCGAACAGTTATGAGAACGAATACACAAACAGCCATGAGAACAGAACCTTTGGCCTGGATAGCGAGGGCAGCAATGGCAGTTTTGATGCTTGTTGTTGGATTTATGCCCATGCATGCGGGAGCGCAGACGAAATATACTGTAGCAGTTCGTAGTTCTGACACCAATTTGGGTTCAGTAGAACTATCTCCTATTGGAGGCATATACGATGAGGGTGCTACTGTTTCTGTTATTGCTACGCCAAAATCAGGTTATCATCTTCAGCAATGGGATAATGTTAACAACAGTCTTGGTGAGGCAACTGTAGTTTATGCAGCAAATTATCCCGAATGGGTTTATGTTATTACGGTGGATAAAAATTATGACATCCGTGCTAAGTTTACAGACGTAGCTCCAGCCGCTCAAACCTACACCATAACAACTGTGGTTGAGCCTGATGGCGCAGGAACTGTAACAGGCGGCGGCTCAGGGCTATCGGGCAATGTTACTCTCACT
>JAFWUG010000134.1 GCA_017524185.1 Bacteroidales bacterium | reverse complement strand
CCTGAACCACGATGCCCTTTGCAAACACCTGCTATCGCTACAAACCGACGTGCTGATACTCTGCGCTGGCTGGAAGGGCAAATTCTGCCTCGAAGACACCATGTTTGCTGGCTCACTGGCCAAAACCCTAATGGCCTCGGGTCAATTCGACACCACATGCGACTCCACCTACGGTGCAATCGACATCTGGAACACCGCCAAGCCAAACATACCAGCATTTTTGGAACATGCCGCCCAACGGCATAGGCTAAAAAAACTGGGCCTCGACGATGTTATTGAATACTGCTGCACATTCGACGTAACCACCAAAATCCCCGTACTGTCGGGCAATGCGCTCGTAGCCCTATAGAGTTAAAAATGAGAGCAAACGAATAGCCCCTAAAAATTAGGAAATGTGAAAATAAACTTCGACATTTGGGGCAAATTTCAGAACCAACGTGTTTAATCACAAATAACTGATACAATGAAACATAACTTCAATGCAGGGCCCTGCGTCCTGCCCAAACAGGCCATCGAATCGGCCATCAACGCCATCCGCGACTTCGACAACACGGGCATTGGCATCCTCGAAATCTCGCACCGCACCCCCGGCTGGGAGCGCATCATGGCCGAAACCGAGCAACTCTGGAGAGATCTGCTCAACATCCCCGACAACTACGCCGTGATTTTCCTCGGCGGTGGCGCATCAACCCAGTTCTTCGAAGTGCCCGCTAACTTCCTCAACAAGAAAGCTGCCTACCTGCAAACTGGTGTATGGGCCAAGAAAGCCGTGAAAGAGGCTAAGCTCTACGGCGAGGTTGAGGTTGTGGCCAGCTCGGAGGACAAGAACTACACCTACATCCCCAAGGGCTACAAGATTCCCGCCGATGCCGACTATTTCCACATCACCACCAACAACACCATCTACGGCACCGAGATTAAAGAGGATATGGACTGCCCCGTGAACCTGATTGCCGACATGTCGTCGGACATCATGAGCCGTCCGGTTGATGTAACCAAATATGCCATGATTTATGGTGGTGCTCAGAAAAACGTAGGTCCTGCTGGCGTTACCTTCGTAATCGTTCGCAAAGACCTGCTTGGCAAGGTGGAGCGCAAAAACCCCACCATGGTTGACTATCGCACCCACATCGGCGACGAGCCAAAGAACAACAGCATGTTCAACACCCCTCCCGTGTTCCCTATCTTTGTGATGCACGAGACCCTGAAATGGGTTAAGGAGATGGGCGGCCTTGAGGCCATGCACAAGCGCAACCTCGAGAAAGCCAACCTGCTCTACGGCGAAATCGACCGCAACAAGATGTTCGTTGGCACCGCCGAGAAAGACTCGCGCTCAATCATGAACGTATGCTTCGTTATGGCCGAGCAATACAAGGACAAAGAGGCCGCATTCATGGAGTTTGCCAAGAGCAAGGGCATGGTGGGCATCAAAGGCCACCGCTCGGTTGGCGGTTTCCGCGCATCAATCTACAATGCTTGCCCCATCGAGAGCGTACAGGCTTTGGTGGACTGCATGAATGAATTTGAGAAGCAGAACGCCTAATACGCACATAAAATAAGCAAAACCCACGGGCACCTGCCGTGCTGAGCGGCAGGTGTCATTTTTTGAACAAAACAACACACAACACAATGGCAAAAATACTTGTAGCCACCGAAAAACCTTTCTCAAAGGTTGCTGTTGATGGCATCAGGAAAATTGTTGAGGGTGCTGGCTTTGAGCTCGCCCTGTTGGAAAAATACACCGACGCTGCCGACCTGCTGAAGGCTGTAGCCGATGTTGAGGGTCTAATCGTTCGCAGCGACAAGGTTACCGCCCAGGTGGTTGAGGCCGCCAAGAACCTGAAAGTGGTGGTACGCGCCGGTGCTGGCTACGACAATCTCGACCTTGCTGCCTGCACCGCTAAGGGCATTGTGGCCATGAACACCCCTGGCCAGAACTCCAACGCTGTTGCCGAATTGGCCATAGGCATGATGATTTTCATGGCTCGCAACCAGTTCAACCCTGGCACTGGCTCTGAGCTCAAGGGCAAAAAGCTAGGCATACACGCCTACGGCAACGTTGGTCGCCTTGTAGCCCAATACGGACGCGGCTTTGGCATGGAAATCCACGCCTTCGACCCATTCGTACCCACCGAGGCCATGCAGAAAGAGGGCGTTAAGGTAGCCGCCTCAGTTGAAGAACTCTACTCAACCTGCGACTACATCTCGCTGCACATCCCCGCCAACGACAAGACCAAGAAGTCGATCAACCGCGAACTGCTATCGCGTATGCCCAAGGGCGCAACGCTGGTGAACACCGCCCGCAAAGAGGTTATCGACGAGGAAGGTCTGGCTCAACTGCTGGCCGAGCGCACCGACCTGAAGTATGTAACCGACGTTAAGCCCGACAACTACGACGCTCTGCAGTCGCAGTTTGCTAACCGTGTGTTTGCTACGCCCAAGAAAATGGGTGCCGAGACCGCCGAGGCCAACGTAAACGCAGGTTTGGCAGCTGCCAATCAGGCCATAGCCTACATCAAAACGGGCGACAACAAGTTCCAAGTAAACAAATAAACCGCAGAGATGGTAAAAATAAAACCTTTCAAGGGCATTCGTCCCCCGCAGCAGTTCGCCGCCGAGGTTGCTTCGCGCCCCTACGACGTGCTGAACTCAGCCGAGGCTAAGGCCGAAGCTGGCGAGAAATCGCTACTGCACATCATCAAGTCGGAAATCGACTTCGACCCCATCGCCGACGAGCACTCGCAAGAGGTGTACGACAAGGCCGTGGAGAACTTCAAGAAGTGGAAATCCAACGGCTGGCTCGTTCAGGATGCCGAGGAGCGCTACTACATCTACGCCCAAACCATGAATGGTCGCACCCAGTATGGCCTTGTGGCATGCTGCCACTTTGAGGACTACATGAACGGCAAAATCAAGAAACACGAGCTCACCCGCGTTGAGAAAGAGGAAGACCGCATGAAACACGTGCGCAACCAAAACGCCAACATCGAGCCTGTGTTCTTTGCCTATCCCGCTGTGGCCGAGATGGACAAAATCGTTGAAAACGTGGTGCGCAACACCAAGGCCGTTTACGATTTTGTGGCCGAGGACGGCTTTGGCCACCACTTCTGGGTGATTGAGGACGCTTCGGTGAACAAACGCATCACCGACATATTTGCCTCAATACCTGCACTTTACGTAGCCGACGGCCACCACCGCACCGCTGCCGCCGCCCGCGTAGGTCAGGAGAAGAAGAACCAGAACCCCAACCACACCGGCAACGAGGAGTACAACTATTTCCTTTCGGTTATATTCCCCGACAACCAGCTCAAAATCATCGACTACAACCGCGTGGTGAAAGACCTAAACGGCCTCACAGCGCAGCAGCTCATCGAGAAGTTGGGCAAATCGTTCGAGGTGAAGGAGATGGGCAGCGAGATCTACACCCCCAGCAAGCTGCACAACTTCAGCATGTACCTCGATGGCCGCTGGTACTCGCTCACCGCTAAGGCTGGAACCTACAACGATTCCAACCCCATCGGCGTGCTCGATGTTACCATACTCTCGAACCTCGTGCTCGACGAGATTTTGGACATCAAAGACCTGCGTACCTCCAACCGCATCGATTTTGTGGGTGGCATACGCGGCTTGGGCGAACTCAAACGCCGCGTCGATAGCGGCGAGATGAAGGCCGCCTTTGCCCTGTACCCCGTATCGATGAAACAGCTCATCGATATTGCCGACACGGGCAACATCATGCCTCCCAAAACCACCTGGTTTGAGCCCAAACTCCGCAGCGGACTTGTGATTCACGAGTTGGCATAAGCCACATATCGCAGGCAACTGCCCACAAGCCTCCAACGTGTTGGGGGCTTTTTTTGCCCCAAACGTTTCCTAGTATCAAAACATCTTACTAAATTTGCATTTGGCATAAACCCTTACCAATCCAATCCGATATGATTACCAAAGAAACCATAGGCCAGTCCTCTGTAATCTCATTCACGGGCATAAACAAACTAAATGTAACCGCCACCCAAAAGGTAAAATCCGACGTGGTGGCCGCCATAATGCCCAAAGGCAATATTGTGCTAGACCTCAGCAATATAATCTATATCGACAGCACTGGTTTTGGCATGTTGCTGTCCATGCTTCGGCACTGCAAGCACAACGAGTCCACACTAAAGCTATGCAACATCAGCCCGGAGGTGATGGAACTCATCAAACTGCTACAGCTGCAGCACGTATTCGAAATCAAGGAAACAGTACAAGACTGTATCGACTCCAACAGTAATCTGATTGGATAACAACACGTTGTAGCGTTTCATCCCAACAAATTCGACCCGCAGCCGCGCACAGGTTAATCCTGCCCACCCTGCGGGTCGTCAGTTTCGGCTATCCCCGACTGAATCAATTGAGTTATAGGCATATACACCGACGCATCGTTGAGCGGAATGCCATCGAGCGCTTCCTCCAAAGTGTGCGTATCAATCTCGAACACCCTGCCATTGTTATCGTAGCGAAACATCACGTTGATATGCGGATTGGAGCATATCATCATGGCCACTGCGCCACCAATATCGCCCAAGGGTAAACAGTCGATGCTACTGGGACGCAGCACTGCCTCTATACGTGTTCCCTTGCCCAACGTCGATTCGATATGCATACTACCGCCCGTGCGCTCGGCGTTCTGCTTCAAAAGCGGTATGCCCAATCCAACTTTTCGGGTAGTTCGGGTGGTGGTGAACGGGTCGGCCACACGCTGCAAAAAATCTGCATCCATGCCCCGCCCATCGTCAATCACAGCAAAAGTAATGGCATCAGCGGGCGTATCAACAACAAGAGATATGGTTACGTTCTTTGAGCCTACCACCATTGAGTTTTGGGCAATATCGAGCAAGTGCAGCGAGAGGTCTTTCATGTTTTTGGGGGATTGATTCTACAGTTTAGTCGGCCACAATAACATCGCAGCCATTGAGTCCGTGCAGCGCGTTACGAATATTTTCAAAATCGAGCCGATCCATCTGAAACTGGGTTGTTTGCTTGGCTATATCACCCACAAAATGGGCATCAGAACTGCGCACGAATCGTTTGTGGGTGATGAACGGATTGGCGGCCAGCATGGCACTGGGCGACGAGTAGCGCGACACCTCGAGCGCATCGAACTTCAGGTCGGGCGGAACGAACCCCAACTGACTGCTGATGCTAAATTTTGGTCGATCGATATGCGCCGGGATGAACAAACCTCCCAATTGGGCCACCTTGGCCTGCACATCGTAGATGCTTTGCGTAGTGGTTGATATGAGCAGATAATCCACCTCGTCAACCACATTTTCCTCGGCATCCACCACCAATTGATAGCCATAGTAGTCCACATTGTTTGGGATACACTGTATGGACGCTTCAATGTAGTTCTGAAACTCAACACGCTGTGTTTCAGTATCGAAAAGGCACACGCAGTGTACCTCCTCTGCGGTGGTGAACTCGGCTCCATACAGCACATAAATGCCGTGCTGCGCAGCAATCTGTCGCACAACGGGTCCATGCAGGGTGGAGTTGTGGTCGGTGATGGCAATGAGGTCGAGCTTTTCCTCAACAGCCCGCGCCACGATGTTGGAAGGACTCATCTCCAAATCGCCGCACGGCGATAGCACGCTGTGCAGATGCAAATCGGCGCGATATAGATTCATGCCTATGCTCCGTTAAGCGTTCAGCAGCTGGTAGATTTTACCAGAGATGTCGAACGTGGCCTCGGCGGTGCTAAGTATGGGAATGCCCTCGTTGTTGCTCTGCTCCACGGTGTTGGCCTCGGGGGTGAGGTTCTTGACAAGAATGACGGCTGCAATCTCTTTGAGCGAGGCTATAGCCATCACATTCACGTGGGTTTGTAGGGTTATCCACAGCATTCCCTCATTTATTCCGCCCATCACATCGCTCAGGAGATCCGACGTGTAGGCACCGCTAATTTCGCGATCCAATCCGTTGCTACCCGATAGCACTTTTAGGTTGAGCTTGGTGGCTAATTCTGCTACTGTCATATACGGTGTGTTTGTGCAGCCCAGTGCGGGCTGCGATTCGAGTTTATTTAGATTTGTAGGGTTTGTGGCAGTTCTTTTTGAAACGGTCGTCGCCCCACACCTGTTTCATTATTTTGAAGGCGTGGTCGGGCGATAGTTTGTTCTGCTCCATGGTGCGCTGCAGGAACACGCATTGCGATATGGTAGCCTCGCCCTGCACTATGTCTTCGGCCAACGCCGAACACGACGGAGCGCCGCACACACCGCAATCTACACCAGGCAAATGGCACATCATGCGATTCACGCGCTCCATTTTCTGCATGGCCATGCCCATATCCTCATCGAGTTTGAGCATTGAGCGCGGCTCCACACGCCGCAGGGCGGTCTTTCCTTCGTTGGCCGTTTTGTAGTCGCACAAAATCTTGTCGCTAACCACCTTTTTGGACGATAAGGCCACTGAATCCTTATGCAGATGCTCCACTGCTATAAAACGGTTGCCCGCCGTGAGCGCACCGCCCGCACAGCTCTGGTCGCAACTGCGCAACTCGAGAAAATCAACACCTGTAATCTCCTCATTCTCAACTTTTTCGAGAAATTGAATTACATTTGCTATGCCATCGATAGCCAAACAGCTGCCCTTCACCTCGTTGGCCTCGCCACCAGTTAAACTCCATCGCAAACTACGCGCCGATAGGGGTTTATACTTCACAGCGATTGATGGGTCAACGTCTTTGTGGCGTATCTCGCGGAGGATGCGATTATAGATATAATCCATGTTGAAAACGCCCGTAACCTCGGAACGGTCCTCGCCCACAGGACTTTTCACCGCTGCTATTTTTGCAGCACATGGGGTGATGTAGAACACTCCAATTTGCTCCTCGGCAGCACCCTCACGCACAAGTTCCTGCTTAACGTAGGCTGTGGTAAGATCCAACGGCGGACGCAGCAGCATAAGGTTGCCCACCAACGACGGGAATTTTACCTGTATGAGCCGCACAATAGCTGGGCAATACGACGATATGATGGGCTTTTCGCAGTCGGCATTTTCCACATAGTTGCGCACCTGCGGTATGAGGTACTCCACCGAGTCCTCAACCAGCATAATTTTGGTGAAACCGATGCTCACCAAAGCCTGACATATCATGTCGGGCGTAACATCTTCGGGGAATTGTCCTATGATGATTGAGGGAATAAGGGCCACCCGGTGCTGGTAGGCGAATATGCTGTCGAACTCGTCCTGTTTAATAACTATTGCGCCCGATGGGCATACATTGAAACACTCGCCACAGTCGATGCAGCGATTGTTTTGTAGTATGGCCTTACCCTGTCGCACTCGGAGCGCCTCGGTGGGGCAAACCCTCATGCAATGGGCGCAGCCCACGCACACATCGGGGTCGATGGTGAGCGCATGTCGGAAACTATTTCTATCGGCTGTATTCTCACGCATGGGCTATTGATTCAGATAAACGGTTATTTCGAGGTGCGTTCCCTTGCCCACCTCGCTGGTTATCACAAACTCGTCGGCATTGGCCCTGATGTTGGGCAACCCCATGCCTGCACCAAACCCCATCTCGCGCACCGCCGACGAGGCGGTGGAGTAGCCAGGGGTCATGGCTCGCTCGATGTCGGGAATTCCAGGGCCATTGTCGTCGAGCAGCAAGCGAATGCGCTCGGTGTCGATATTGGCTCTAATCACGCCATCGTAGGCGTGCGCGGCTATGTTCACCTCGGCCTCGTAGAGTGCCACCACCACACGCTTGATGATGGCCGAATCGGCATTGAGCTGCTTGAGCACCTTTTTTATTTGGCTTGAGGCATTACCAGCACGCACAAAATCGCCCCCTTGTACATTAAATTCCAAATCCATAGGCAGCGGCTAATAAACGGGCTTTAGCCCGTGGTTATACAGAATTCCGCTCACCTTGAACAAGGTGCATGGCGATGCAATGAGGACAATGCCGCTCTCGCGGGCTAGTTCGAGCATTTCGTCGGTAACCGCCTTGTTGCGAACAAATAGCACCACCTCAATGTCCGACATTTCGGCAGTCCTGAGGGTTTGCAGGTTGGCCAAACCGGTGATGAGCAGCATACGCTCCTTTTTCACAGTAAGCACATCGCTCATAAGATCCGACGCAAAGGCATATTCCACCTCTTTGTCGAGCTGCTCGGCACCGCAGATCACCTGCGCATCGAGGCATTGAACTATCTCGGATATTTTCATCGTCATGGTTTTTAGGTCAATTTATGGCCAATATCAAAGGCAGTGTAAATATAAACATAAATACCCCAAAAAACGAATATAAGTTTTAGCATGTGTATTTATATTACTGATTACCAGCAATATAACACGCTTATTTAGAATATGTTTGGATATGCTACTCGTAGCGTAGCGCCACAATGGGGTCGAGGCGCGATGCCTTAACAGCGGGCAAATAGCCCGACACCAATCCCACGATGGTGGATATGACCAATCCGGCAAACATCCATCCCCAGGGCATCACGAAGCGACCGCCCACAACGAACGCAACCATATTGCCCGCCAAAATGCCCAACAACACGCCAAGCGCACCGCCCATGAGGCAGATGAGGATGGCCTCGGTGAGGAACTGCTGCTTGATGTAGGCCGACCGCGCACCGAGTGCCTTGCGCGTTCCAATTTCACGGGTGCGCTCGGCCACCGACACCAGCATGATGTTCATCAACCCCACAGCCGCTCCAATGAGCGTGATAAAACCGATGACTGAGGCGGCTAACGACACAAAGCCCAGGTTTTCCATAAGCATTTGGGTCATGTTATCGCTGGTTTCGATGCGAAAATCGTTCTCGTCGATGGAGCGCAGACGGCGCACCTGGCGAAAAATGCCCTCGGCCTCGGCCTGCGCGGCGGCCGAAAGCATGGCCTGATGCGGCAGCACCGTGATGGTGCAATGCAAATTTTGACGCGGAAAGTTGATTGACAGATTGTTAAGCGGTATATACACCTTACGGCTAGAACTGGTGAAACTGGAACCCTTATCCTCCAACACGCCCACCACCTGGTAGCGAGCCGCGCCCACGCTTACCGTGTTGCCTAACGGATTCTCACGTATACCAAAAAGTTTTTTGGCCACCTCCTCTCCAATTATACAAACGTTGGCGGCCTCGTGCACATCGCGCATGGTGAAATTGCGACCGCGCGAAATGTTATCGCCACTCACCATAATATAATCCTCATCGATGCCGTAAACACTAATATTTGGGTTGGTGTGTGCAGATTTATACTTCACCGTAGCACCTCCCGATGCGTATGCCGATATGCCCACACTTGCCGCAAAAGTATAACGTTCCTTAAATTCCGCCGCCTGCCGCTGCGAGATGTGCATGTGGGTGCGTGTACGAACACTGCGCTTTCCTTGTGCCACATTGCGTATTCTGTTGATCGCAAAAGAGTTAACTCCCATTGCAGTGAACTCATCGGTGAGACTGGTGCTAATTACCTCGGTGGCTGTAAGTATGCCCACCAACGCCATAATACCCAAAGCTATTATGCTCACTGTGAGCCCAGTGCGCAGCTTTGTGGCCTTGATTGAACTAATTGATATACTAAGATTTTCGCGAAGCAGCGCTATAATTCTCATCGCAACAAAATACACCGCATTGTAGCGGCAGGCAGCAAATATACGCAACTTTTTTGCCCCCTCAGCGAACATCTCACGCAATTTTGCGTTATCTTTGCAGCATGGTTCTGCGGAGCGCGAACGCAATGTTGGCCTCCAAGGAGCGTCCAAATATAAACCAATAACAATCTAATCCAAAGGAGGATAAGTCTTATGGAGAAGAGAATTGGAGCCGCACTAATTATGCTCGAAAATCGCGAGAGCATAGGCCAACTCAATCAAATCATCTCGGCGCACGCCGACATCATCGTCGGCCGACAGGGCATACCGCTGTCGGGGCGCAATGTGAACATCATCTCGCTAGTGCTCGAAGGCAGCAGCGACCAAATCGGTGCGCTCACTGGTCCCATTGGCCAGCTCAGCGGCGTACAGGTTAAAACCATCATGATGCGCGGCTAAAGCCGTATTTACCACTTTTCTGACCCTACATTCTGCATCTATACGCTGCGGTGCTTGGGTGCATCAACGTAAACAAAAACAACTACAAATACTCACTACTATGAAATTCAACCCTGAACGCTACCGCATCGCCGACGAGAGCATGAAACCTTTCATCGACGCCGATGAGATTTGGGACTGCATCAACAACGCAAAGCCCAGCAAGGAGCGCGTGCGCGACATCATTGCAAAATCGCTCGACAAGCAACGTCTCAACCTGGCCGAGGTTGGCACGCTTTGCGCCGCCTCGTCGCCCGACCTGATTGAGGAAATAAAGGAGGGCGCACGACTGCTCAAGCAGCGCATCTACGGCAACCGTATTGTGCTGTTTGCGCCGCTATACATAGGCAACCACTGCATAAACAACTGCGAATATTGCGGTTTCCGCGCATCGAACAGCGAGCAGGTGCGCACAACGCTTTCCGACGAAGACCTCGTACAACAGGTTGAAGCACTGGAAGATAACGGTCAAAAACGCCTGATTTTAGTCTATGGCGAACACCCAAAATACTACACACCCGAGTTCATTGCGCACACCACCCGCATGGTTTATGGCGTTAAAAAAGGGCATGGAGAGATTCGCCGCGTGAACATCAACGCCGCACCGCTCGACATCGAGGGTTTCCGCACCGTAAAAGAGGCTGGCATTGGAACCTATCAGATTTTTCAGGAGACCTACCACCCCGGAGCCTACGCCCGCTACCACTCGGCTGGCATAAAACGCGACTACAACTGGCGGCTCACCGCCTTGGACCGCGCCCAAGAGGCCGGAATCGACGATGTGGGTATTGGTGCGCTGATTGGCCTATACGACTGGCGTTTTGAAGTGCTAGGACTTGTTCGCCACACCAACCACCTCGAAGCCTGCTACAACGTGGGACCTCACACCATATCGTTCCCCCGAATCAAAGACGCGTCGGGGCTTAGCATATCGCAAGAGCATTTTGTGAGCGACGACGATATGGTGCGGCTGGTGGCCATCCTGCGCCTGGCCGTACCCTACACCGGCATGATTCTCACCGCCCGCGAACCAGCACATGTGCGCCAGCAGGTAATGCAATTCGGCGTGTCGCAAATCGATGGCGGCACCAAACTCGAAATAGGTGCTTACGCCGAAAAAGAGTCGGAACAACAAGATTTGAACCGCGAGCAGTTCAAAATCAACGACGACCGCACCCTGAGCGAGGTTATCGACGATTTGGTTACCAACGGCTACCTACCCTCGTTCTGCACCGCTTGCTACCGTCTGGGCCGCACGGGTGAACATTTCATGGAATTCTCGGTGCCCGGATTCATCAAACGCTACTGCACCCCCAACGCCGTGCTAACCCTCACCGAATATCTTGAAGACTATGCCAAACCCGAAATCAAGGAGAAAGGCTATAAACTAATAGACAAAACATTGTCCGAAATCAGCGATGCAGCCGAGGTGGCCGACATCCGCCAGCGCATACAACGCATACAGCAAGGCGAACGCGACCTATACTTCTAAGCAAAATCGGCACACAAACAATCTCATCAAGGGCTGTCGGATTGGGCAGCCCTTGATGACTTTTACCCCAAAATTTTTCGAACACCTACACCACAAATATCATCCATAAGCACCAAATTTCACACACTTTAATCCGACAGGCAACGCTTGGGGCTTGCAAAAGGCAAATCATCGGTGTAACTTTGCAGGCGAATTGCGCAAACTCCCCAAGCGCAACACCAACACAAACAATTGAATAACAAAAACTTAACATATACATGAGCACATTCAGCACCATCGAGGCCGCCGTGGAGCGGTTTCGCCAGGGCGAGTTCGTTATTGTGATTGACGATGCCGACCGCGAGAACGAGGGCGATTTCATCATTGCCGCCGAAAAAATCACCCCCGAAAAGGTGAACTTCATGCTAAAACATGGACGCGGCCTGCTCTGCGCCCCCATCACCAACAAACGCTGCGAAGAACTAGAACTACAGCACATGGTGCCCAGCAACACATCGCTGCTTGGTACGCCATTCACCGTAACCATCGACAAAATCGAGGGCTGCACCACAGGCGTATCTGCCGCCGACCGCGCAGCCACCATACGCGCCCTCGCCGATCCCAACAGCACCCCCACAACCTTTGGCCGTCCCGGCCATGTGAACCCGCTCTATGCCCAGGACAAAGGCGTGCTACGCCGCGCTGGCCATACGGAGGCTGCAGTGGATTTAGCCCGACTAGCTGGTTTGTACCCCGCCGCTGCCCTAATCGAAATCATGAACGAAGACGGCACCATGGCACGCCTACCCGACCTGATTGAGGTGGGCAAAAAATTCGACATACCCATCATCACCATCAAAGATTTAATTGCTCACCGCATACAGCAGGAAACCATTGTGGAGAAAGGCCAAGAAGTGAACATGCCTACAGCCTACGGCAACTTCCGCCTAATCCCTTTCCGTCAAAAATCGAACGGGCTGGAGCACATAGTGCTGAAAAAAGGTGAATGGACAACCGACGAACCCATACTGGTACGCGTGCACTCGTCGTGCGCCACGGGCGACATATTCGGCTCGCAGCGCTGCGATTGCGGCTCACAGCTCCACGAAGCCCTACGCCGCATCGAGGCCGAAGGCAAAGGCGTACTGGTGTACCTAAACCAAGAGGGACGCGGCATTGGCCTGTTCAACAAAATTGCAGCCTACAAGCTGCAAGAAGAAGGACGCGACACCGTGGAGGCCAACGTAGAGTTAGGCTTTCAGCCCGATGAGCGCGACTACGGCGTGGGTGCAAGCATACTGCGCGAAGTGGGCGTGGGCAAAATGCGACTAATCACCAACAACCCCAAAAAACGCATCGGACTCGAAAGCTACGGCTTGGTGGTAACCGAAAACATTCCGCTAGTGATTGAACCTACCCCCTACAACGAGTTCTACCTACGCACCAAAGAGGAAAAAATGGGGCACATACACCTCTGCTCACGTCCACACAAATAAACATCCAAACGCCATGCCTACGTCAGCGCCAAGCATAGTTTACATGGGGACACCGCAATTCGCTGTTGCGCCGCTACGCGCCCTGGTTGAAGCAGGTTTGCACGTAGCAGCCGTAGTTACAGTACCCGACAAACCTGTTGGACGCGGTCAGCGAATACAACCCTCGGCGGTGAAAGTGGCCGCGCAAGAGTTGGGACTACCAGTACTACAGCCCGAACGCTTACGCGACCCACTATTCGCCGAACAACTACGCAGCCTAAAACCAGACTTAGGCATAGTTGTGGCCTTCAGAATGCTCCCCGAAAGCATATGGGCTTTGCCGCGCCTTGGCACATTCAACCTGCACGCCTCGCTCCTCCCCCAATATCGCGGTGCTGCACCAATAAATTGGGCTATAATCAACGGCGAAAAACAAACGGGAGTAACCACATTCCTGCTCAACCATCAAATCGATACAGGCAGCATCATAGAGCAGCACCACGTAAACATAGATTCAACCGACACCGCTGGTTCGCTCCACGACAAACTAATGCTCGCAGGCGCACCGCTGGTGGTTAGCACCGCCCAGCAACTACTCAACGGTACGGCTATCCCCCATGCCCAGCAAACACCGGCGCAGGGACAAATGCTAAACGCCGCCCCTAAGATATTTGCCGACACATGCAACATCAACTGGGATAGCGACTTACACCAACTGCACAACCTAATACGCGGCCTTAGCCCATATCCAGCCGTCCACACACAGCTGCAACTTAGCCGCAATGGCCAAACCAGCACCATTGGCCTAAAACTGCTGCAATCGCATCCCGAGGTGGCCACACACAGCGCAACACCGGGCAGCGTCAGCACCGACGGTCGCCGCACGCTACGCGTGGCCTGCCTTGGCGGCTATCTACACATCGACCAACTGCAACCCGCTGGCAAAAAGGCCATGACCACCGAAGAGTACCTACGCGGCATGCAAAACGCACAACTGCTCCAAATGGGCAATTTCGACGAGTAATTATTTGGCTCTACCACTAATCCTAACCGTACAAAAAGCGTACCTCCAACACCCCACAAGCCCATGCAATCTCCCAACCAACATCGCAATTCCATCATGCCGATGCTCATCATCGGAGCACTATTTTTTGTATTCGGATTCGTTACCTGGCTTAACGGCACGCTAATTGCCTATCTGAAAGTAGCTTGCCAGCTCAACAATCTAGAAGCAACGCTGGTTACATTCGCTTTCTACATCTCCTACACCATAATGGCTCTGCCCTCCGCATGGGTTCTCAAGCACACTGGCCTACATCGGGGCATGACCATTGGCCTACTGGTAATGGCCGTTGGTGCGCTACTATTCATTCCTGCCGCCTACCAGCGCATCTATTGGATATTCCTAACAGGACTATTCGTCGAGGGTGCGGGGCTTGCGCTGCTACAAACGGCAGCCAACCCCTACGTAGCCATCATTGGCCCCAGCGAGAGTGCCGCCCGACGCATAAGCATAATGGGCATTTGCAACAAACTGGCTGGCGTTGTGGCACCGCTTATTTTGGCTCATTTCGTGCTGCAAGATGTCGATCTGCTCGAACAATCGCTGGGCCAGATGGATGCCGCCGCACAAGCTTCCGCCCTCGATGCGCTATCGCGCCGCGCCATAGCCCCCTACGCATGCATCGCCATAGCACTTTGCGTACTTGGCATAGCCGTTAGACTTTCGCCCCTGCCCAACGTCAATCAAGAAGACGAGGCCGAAACCGACACCAACGCACAGCCCGACCACCGCACAAGCGTACTACAATTCCCCAACCTTATACTGGGCGCAATTGCCCTATTCTTCTACGTGGGCGTGGAAGTAATTGCTGGCGACACCATTATACAATACGGCAAAATGCAGGGACTGCCCATCAGCACGGCGCAAACGCTCACTTCATACACACTTGCCGCCATGATTTTGGGCTACATCATGGGCATCATCGCCATTCCACGCTTCATATCGCAACAACGCGCTTTGCTGCTCTCGGCTGCACTGGGACTAACCCTATCGGCGGGCGTAGTGCTACTACCTACCAAAGCCAGCATCACCTGCCTCGCACTGCTCGGATTGGCCAACGCAATAATGTGGCCAGCCATTTGGCCATTAGCCATACACGGCCTTGGTCGATTCCTTAACGCTGGCTCAGCACTACTAATCATGGCCATAGCAGGCGGTGCCATAGTACCACTCCTTTGGGGCTGGCTGGCCGACAACGGCTCACCACAAACAGCCTATATCATCATGCTACCGCTATATTTCGCCATATTTGCCTATGCATCAAAGGGATACCGCATCAAAACATGGCACAAAAAATAACCATAAATCATGAGCGCAACATTTGAATTAGAAATGGAAGTACGCGACTATGAACTTGATTTTCAGGGCATAGTAAACAACGCAGTATATCTCAACTACCTCGAATTTACAAGACATAAATATCTGGACGCCAAAGGTTTAAACTTTGTAGATTTACACCGAAACGGCATCGACCTTGTGGTTTCACGCAACGAAATCGACTACAAACAATCGCTACGCGCTGGCGACCGCTTTATAGTAACCGTAAACACCGAAATGGTTGGCCACGTACGACTAGTATTCCACCAGCAAATACTACGCCTCCCCGAACGAACGGTGTGCATAAAAGCCAAGGTTACCGGCGTAGCGCTACGCAACGGCCGCCCCATACCCGTAACCGAAATATCTAACCACCAAAATCTTACAGCCTAAAAACCTATTGCTATATGACTACAGCAGAACAGATTAAAGAGCTTGTAAAGCGTCGGGATGCGCTGAGGAGGCATCTTTGACATCGACGGCAAACGCATAGCTCACGACGAAGAACAACAACGAACCCAAGCCCCCGATTTCTGGGACAACCCAACCGAAGCCGAACGCCAGCTAAAGCTGGTTGCTTCCATCGCTGCTTGGCTCGAACAATTCGACCGCGTCAGCACCCAAACCGACGATTTGGAAGTGCTATTCGACTTTGCCCGCCAAGATGCCGCCACCTCCGACGAGGTGGACGAAGCCTACAACCAATGCCTACAGGCCATTGAGGCACTCGAATTACGCAACATGCTCCGCCGCGACGAAGACCGCATGGGCGCTATCATGAAAATAAACTCAGGGGCTGGCGGCACCGAAAGCCTCGACTGGGCGGCCATGCTCCAGCGCATGTACACCCGCTACGGCGAACGCAACGGCTACAAAGTGCGCGTGCTCGACATGCAAGAGGGCGAAGAGGCTGGCATAAAATCGTGTACCATCGAATTTGAGGGCGACATGGCCTACGGCTACCTGAAAAGCGAAAACGGCGTACACCGCTTGGTGCGCATATCACCGTTCGATGCCAATGCCCGCCGACACACCACATTCGCCTCCGTGTTCGTGTCGCCCGCAATCGACGACACCATCGAAATCAACATCAATCCAGCCGACATCCGCTGGGACACCTACCGCTCGTCGGGCGCAGGCGGCCAAAACGTGAACAAAGTAGAAACCGGCGTACGCCTACACCACATCCCGACCGGCATTGTAATTGAGAACACCGAAAGCCGCTCGCAGTTTCAGAACAAGGAGAACGCCATGCGCCTACTAAAATCTCACCTCTACGAGCTTGAACTACGCAAACGACAAGAAGTGCAGGCAGAAATTGAGGGCAAAAAACTCAAAATTGAATGGGGGTCACAAATTCGCAACTACGTGCTTCACCCATACAAACTGGTGAAAGACCTACGCAGCGGCTACGAAACCTCCGATGTGCAGGCCATACTCGATGGCGACCTCAACGAGTGTATCAAGCTGTATCTCATGCAATTCGGCAACGAATAGGCATTTTTTTGGAGCATTTTTTTGGCTACAGTTCAAAAATACATTACCTTTGTCCCAACAAACGCGGAAATAGCTCAGTTGGTAGAGCATCAGCTTCCCAAGCTGAGGGTCGCGAGTTCGAACCTCGTTTTCCGCTCCGCAGATCCAAAGCCCGCCCTCAAAGCGGGCTTTATTATTTCCTCACACAACCACAAAACAACGAATAGGACGCAAAAAAGGCATCTACGTTTCCGCAGATGCCTTTCGTCTAACTCGGTGGAGGTAAGGGGAGTCGAACCCCTGACCCCTTGCATGCCATGCAAGTGCTCTGGCCAACTGAGCTATACCCCCAGCGTTCTAATTGCGGTGCAAAGGTATAACTTTTTCACTGTATCTCCAAACAAAAAAGCGAAAATTTTTTTCATAAAAATCCAAACACGTCATTTTCAATCAATTAAACCCATAAAAAACAACTACAAACAAAAAAATGCGTAGAACACTAACAACAACGCGAAATAATATCTATATTTGCCACCGTGGAGAGCCGACATAACTCGGCAAAATTCACGCCAAAACCGAAGCTTAAAACCTTAACAACCAAACAATATGGAAGTCAAGAAAACGCCAAAAGCGGACTTGGAGAACAAGAAGAGCATCTTCTTCGAAATAGGCTTGGCTCTATCGCTACTCATTGTGCTTCTTGCATTTGAGTGGACCTCGAGCGACGCAGCGGTTACCGTCGACCAAAGCCAGATAGCCAGCGTTAAAATGGAAGAGGAGATTGTTCCCATCACCAACCAAGATGAGGTGAAACCACCGGAGCCCCCCAAGGTGAAATCGGTTGCCGAAGTTATCAAAGTGGTTGAAGACAACGTTGATGTTGCCGACAATGCCGATATTTTTGACTCCGATTTCAAAGAGGATGCCGCAGTTGAGATTGTAAATTTCAACGACACCGATGGAGAGGTAGAAGAAGAAGAACCTGAGGTATTCGTCATTGTTGAAGATATGCCTGTTTACGGAAACGGCGGTGGTATTAACGAGTTCCGTAACGATGTGATGAAGGCCCTAAAATACCCCGACGCTGCCGCTGAGAATAACATCCAGGGTAGAGTAATGCTAACCTTTGTGGTGAACGAAAAGGGTGAAGTTTGCAACGTTAAGGTAGCGCGAGGCATCGACCCCCTGCTCGACAACGCTGCAATCAAGGCAATTACCTCCATAAAGAAGAAATGGAAACCGGGCAAACAGCGCGGAAAACCTGCCCGCGTTATGTTCAACATACCAGTAACATTCCAGCTACAATAGACAACACACATGTCTTAACCTACCAAGGGCTGTCCAAACGGGCAGCCCTTATTTTTTCCATGGGAGCAGCCCACACAACAACCATCCAGACGGAAATGATTATCGCATTCTAAATCCTTGTCAACACAACCGCACTTATGAGACATAACACGTCGAAAAAACAATTTATGCTGCATTTAGCGTTGTATGGAAGGCTCTCCAAAACTATAATTGCAGGAGCGAAACAAACAGCATGGCGCGAAGGAGGCAGCAGTTTCACCCACCGAATGACACCAGCCACATCGCTTGTACGGGCATAAATTATCGCGTCCCTATTCGATAGCGTAGCGCACACCAGCCTAACAATGCGGGCTGTACGTACGCGATATATCGCGCTCCCATTTAATCCTTGTTCGGGTGAAACAACGGATGCGGGCACTACACGCCCATACATGCGATATTATGCTTCCCCAAAACACACCGTACGCCCATAACAAGTAAAATTCACACATGTTCGCTTGATAAATACGCACAAAAAAGGGGGGCAATTGCTTGCCTCCCGTATACATAAAACACACATAAAAAACGTATCGTTAGTAAGCCAAAGCAAATATGGCTCGCTGCTTTGAAGGTTTGCCGCTGTAGATGCAGCGTCCCTCTTCAGGCTCAAGGTCGAAAGGTATGCAACGCACGGTGGCCTTGGTTTCCTCCTTGATGCGCTGCTCGGTTTCGGCTGTGCCGTCCCAATGCGCCAGCACAAAGCCGCCCTTGGTGTTTAGCACCTCCTTGAACTCGTCGTAGGAGTTCACCACGGTGGTGTTCTGCTCGCGGAACTCCAAGGCGCGATTGAACAGATTCTGCTGAATGTCGTCGAGCAGAGCGGCAACGGTGTCGGCCAGCTGTTCCTGCGGAACAATCTGCTTGGTTAGCGTGTCGCGGCGGGCAACCTCGGCTGTGCCGTTCTGCATGTCGCGAGCACCAATGGCCACGCGCACAGGGTAGCCCTTCATCTCGTACTCGTTGAACTTGAAGCCAGGCTTATAGTTGTCGCGGTCGTCGTAATGGGTGGTGATGCCGCGCTTGTGCAACTCCTCGCGCAGCGCAGCCACACGTGCCGAAATCTGCTCCAACTCGTCGGCTCCCTTGTAAATAGGCACAAACACCACCTGCGTGGGCGCGAGTTTTGGGGGCAGCACCAGGCCGTTGTCGTCGGAATGCACCATCACCAACGCGCCCATCAGTCGGGTTGAAACGCCCCACGATGTGGCCCACACGTAGTCGAGCTCGCTGTCGCGGTTGATGAACTTCACATCGAACGCCTTGGCGAAATTCTGCCCCAAGAAGTGCGACGTACCAGACTGCAGGGCGCGTCCGTCCTGCATCATGGCCTCGATGCTATAGGTGTCGATAGCACCAGCAAAGCGCTCCGACTCCGATTTACGACCAACGCGCACGGGCATGGCCATCCATTTTTGGGCAAAATCGGCATAAACGCCAATCATCTTCTCGGCCTCGGCTATGGCCTCCTCCTTGGTGGCGTGGGCGGTGTGTCCCTCCTGCCACAGGAACTCTGCCGTGCGCAGGAATAGGCGCGTGCGCATCTCCCAGCGCACCACGTTAGCCCACTGATTGATGAGTATGGGCAGGTCGCGATACGACTGAATCCAGCCCTTGTAGGTGTTCCAGATGATGGTTTCGGACGTTGGGCGAACGATGAGCTCCTCCTCGAGCTTGGCGTCGTTATCAACCACCACACCTTGGCCATTGGGGTCGTTCTTGAGGCGATAGTGCGTAACCACGGCGCACTCCTTGGCGAAGCCCTCCACGTGGCTCGCCTCGCGGCTAAAGAACGACTTTGGCACAAACAGCGGAAAATAGGCGTTCTGATGCCCAGTTTCCTTGAACATGGTGTCGAGCTGACGCTGCATCTTCTCCCAGATGGCGTAGCCGTAGGGCTTGATAACCATGCAGCCGCGAACAGCTGAATAGTCGGCCAATCCAGCCTTAATCACAATATCGTTGTACCACTGCGAATAGTTTTCGCTTCTGCTTGTAATTTCTTTCGACATAGAACAAATTCGGTATAGTTTTTGCGGAGAACGAGATAAATTCCGCACCGCAAAAATACGGAATAAATTTTGAACTACACACACAAACTCAAAGACATAAGGAGGGAAGGGCTATGAAAACTACAACTTTACTATCCGCAGCCATCGCCGCAACGCTAACAGTTATAGCATCATGCGCGGCCAGCTATCAGACCAGCAACAATGCCTGGAGCAACGACATCTACGGCAACCGAGCAACAGCCGCCAACGCTGTGGCAGAGCCTAAACCCATCGCAGCGAGCAACGCTCCCGCTCCAATCAGCGAGCCCGACGACAATTACTACGACGAAAACTACGACTATGAGGAAGTCAATGCAGAAGCTCCCGACACCGTTTACGTTGTTGAGCGCATAATAGAGCGTGAGCGCGTTGTGGAGAAAGACCAGTCGCCCTACGAGCGCGTGCTGTCCACCTCGTATCAGGACTCCTACGAGCGTCGCCTGCGCGGCTTCGAAAGCCCCTACTATGGCACAATCAACTACAACATCTACCTTTCTGACGACTACTGGTACACCCGCGCCTACGATCCCGCTTTCTACAACACCGTGATTGTTGGCAACAGCGTTTGGGTTGAGCCTTGGTACATCTCCGTAGCCTTTGGTTGGCCTCGCTATAGGGTTTACTACGGATATAGCCCCTACTACTACTACGGCTATCGCTACTCGCCCTACTACTATGGCTACCGCAGCTCGTGGTATCACCACTCACCTTACTGCTACCACGCTTACCACCACTCGCCCTACTACTACTACGGCCACAAGCACTACAAAAAGCACCACAAGCACTACGGCAGCACCTACTCGTCCAACAACTATAGGCGCAATCCCGAAACCACCAGCCCAGGCCGAGTACAGCGTAATGGCGGCAACGCCACCACCGACAGGAGTTCGAGCAGCACCCGCCAGTCGAGCACCAACAGCAGCCGCACCCGTCCGAGCGACAACAACAGCGGCACCAGCCGCACCCGCACCGAGGGCACTCGCTACAACACCCGCTCGGGTAGCAGCAACGGCACCTCGACCCGCTCGGGTAGCAGCAACGGCACCTCGACTCGCTCGGGCAGCAGCAGCAGCTCAACCCGCTCAGGCAGCAGTTCAAGCAGCACCCGCAGCTCAAGCAGCAGCTCAACCCGCTCGAGCAGTAGCAGCAGCGGCACTTATAACAGGCCCAACAGGGTTTACTCGCCCAGCAGCGGCAGCAACACCAGCACCCGCTCGGGAAGCAGCAGCAGTTCAACCCGTAGCAGCGGCTCGAGCAGCACTCGCTCAAGCAGCAGTTCGAGCAGCACCCGCAGCTCAAGCAGCAGCAGCTCAACCCGCTCAAGCGGTAGCAGCAGCTCGAGCAGCACACGCTCAAGCAGCAGTTCGAGCAGCTCGCGCTCATCGGGTAGCAGCAGCAGCTCGTCGTCGCGCAGCGGTTCGAGCAGCAGCTCAAGCCGTAGCGGAAGCAGCCGCCGATAGCACCTTTCCCTCCCTTATGTCCCCCTCAGCATACGCATAAACAGCCAACACCCACAAGCACACCAAGGTTATGAAAACCAGCCGAATCATACTATCCATAGCACTGCTTGCCACCGCAACGGCCAACAAGGCTGCCGCACAGTCGATAGACGATGGCCTACGCATGTCGCAGGAATATCCAACCGGAACAGCCCGCTTTGTATCGATGGGCGGCGCATTTGGAGCCTTAGGTTCCGATTTTTCGAGCATCGATGTAAACCCCGCAGGTTTGGGCGTTTACCGCTCATCGGAGTTCACCTTTACGCCCTCGTTTAGCAGCACCAAGAGCCGCTCTACCTACCTCGGCAGCCGCGAAATTGAAACCGCACGCGGTTTCGCGTTAGACAACATGGGCTTTGTGCTATCCACCAGCCCCAGCGGCAACCCCGAGCAGGGTGTAAGCCAGTTGAACTTCAGTTTCGGCTATAATCGTTCCAACACATTCAAAGCCAATACATTGGTTAAAGGCCGAAGCGAAGAATCATCTATCTTAGACTACTTTGCAGCACAGGCTGGCACATACAATGAAGACACTGAACCATGGAAACTAGAATTTTGGGATGACAGTTTAGGCGTTTGGGATCCAACAATAGACCACAATGCACCATGGGCAATGATTTTAGCCTGGAATAATTATCTACTCGGCGATGATGGAGCAAAATACATCTCAGCACTCGATGAAACATGGGGTACTGTAGAACAAAAGCGACGTTCGGAAACATCGGGCAACAACGGCACCTACAACCTCTCCATGGGTATGAGCATTGCCAACAAATTGTACCTCGGCCTTTCAATGGGAATATTGACCCACAAGCACGAGGAACTAATCAAGCATCAAGAAGATGCCGACCTTCTTAATGTAGCAAGCGATCCTATTAAATTCCTCAAGGAAGCAAACGGTCCTGTTAGGTTCAACTACATGGATTACATCCGCGATTTCAGTTCCTCGGGCAGCGGAATCAACGCCAAGTTGGGAGCTATATTCACACCCATTCCCATGCTGCGCTTTGGCCTGTCGGTACATACGCCCACATTCTACTCCATAACCCATCGCTACTCCTACAACATGACCTCAAATGTTGATACAAACGGAGTTACTATCAATTCCAAGCTAAGTAACGACCAGCTGGCAAGTTTCACAGGCCGCTACAAATATAAATTTGAGACCCCATTCCGTTTGATAGGTAGCGCAGCAGTGGTGCTTGGCCAATTGGGCTTGGTGAGCGTGGATGTGGAGCATGTGAACTATTCGAGCATGAAGTTCCGCAATGGCGAGGATGGCGACGATTTGAGCGACCTAAACGAGATGGCCAAGGAGACCTACCGCAATGTGTTCAACCTAAAACTTGGCGGCGAGATGGTGTTGGGCAACGTTGCGCTACGCGCTGGCTACGCATTCTACCCATCGCCCTATCGCAAAATAAAAGATGAAGACCAACAATTCCTTAACCAAAATTCGCACTCTCACCTGATGTCGATAGGTGCTGGCTATTGCACCAACATTGGATTCTTTATAGATGCGGCCTACCAACAGGCATTGTCGGTAAACCAATATCGCCTCTACGAGTGGACAGACGAAGCCAACGGCATCGATGTATATTCTGCCCCAGTAAAGTCGAACTATTCAACGGGTAAGTTTGTGCTAACCTGCGGCTTCCGCTTCTAAGCCTACACCCGCGAGCGGCGGATGATGTCCGCAGCGTTTAGCCCCTCGTTAAAGAGCAAATCGATGATGCTCAGATTGGGCAAAAAGCCGTGCTTATCGGCAAATACCTGAAAATACTCCACAGCCCCAAATTGCTCCCAACGGCGCACTTTGGGGCTGATGCTTTGACGGCAATCGGAAGCGGAATGGCCGTAATCGGCCACAAAATCCTCGGTTAGAGCAATTTGCGGGCTTACGCCCATAAAACGGCAAATACTGCGCAGCAGAGCCATGTTGAGGTCGAGCAACGAGGTGTGGCGCGTGGTGTAGAACGGCTCAAGCACATCGGCCACAAAATCGAAAAAGGCCGCGCTGCCGTAGGCCGATTTTATCGAACGCCAATGGTTGTTCTGCCATGCGGTGGCATAATCAACCTCAACCGCAGCAATGGGCGTGTGGCAGCCCTCAACGCGCTTGGTGGGGATGGACAGCGATTGCCGTCCGTTGGCCCCATAAATCTCGCAGCGGTTGCGATAGGTTTGCTTGACATAATGCTCGTGCGCCTCAATCAGCACTGGCTCACCCGCAAGCAACTTGGTGAAATACAGAATGTTGGGCAAATAGGCCGTTGAGAGTATCTGCATGGACTAACGCACCTTGCTGAACATCCTACCCCAGCGTATTTTCTTGGGGAACCCCTTATCCTTATCGAGCGACAGCCAGATGAACGAGGCTTTGCCAACCACATGGTCCTCAGGCACAAAGCCCCAGAAACGGCTATCGGCGGAGTTGTGGCGGTTGTCGCCCATCATCCAATAATAGTCCATCTTGAACGTGTACGTCGTTGCGGGCTGCCCGTTAATGAGGATTTGGCCGCCGCGCACCTGTAGGTCGTTGCCCTCGTAAACGGCAATGGCACGGCGATAGATGGGCAGATTTTCAAGCGTTAGCTCAACAGTTGCGCCCTTTTGCGGAATCCAGATTGGGCCAAAATTGTCCTCGGTCCAGCTGTAGGCGGGATTGTGGGGGAAGATTATGCGCCACATTTGGCCAGTGCTATCGACATTGTCGTGGCGGCGGATGTCGGTTACGTTGCTATAGCCGCGCAGCTGCTCCACCATCGACTCGGTGAGCGGCAGATAGTAGGCCCCCTCGGCGGTGTTGTAGTGCTGGTCGTCGCGGGCAATGCCCAGCTGCTCAAAGCGTTTGCTGTTGATGGTTGCACCGTTGGTTTGCACCGTATAGTTGAACTGCCGCTCGCCCACGTTGGCCTGCGGCTGCCCGTTCACTAACAGCTGCCCATGGCGCACCTCAATGCTGTCGCCTGGAATGCCCACGCAGCGCTTAACGTAGTGCTCGCGCTTATCCACAGGGCGAGTGATGATGTCGAAGTTGTTGCGTATGTAGGAGCGGCCATACACGCGGCAAAGCGTGTAGTAGCTCGAGGCTTGGTCCTGTAGCACCACGGTGTCGCCCTCGGGGAAGTTGAACACCACAACATCATTACGCTGCACATTGCCAAATCCGGGCAAACGCCTATAGGGACGCTTTATCCACTCCACAAACGAGCGAGTTGTGGTGAAAGGTAAAGTATTATGTACCAACGGGAAAGAAATTGGTGTGTTGGGCATTTTGGGGCCATAGGCCACCTTGCTCACAAACAGATAGTCGCCCACGAGCATCGATTTCTCCATCGACGAGGTGGGGATGGTGTAAGCCTCCAAAAAACACATGCGAATGAGCGAGGCCGCAATCACAGCGAACACCAGCGCATCAATCCACTCAACCAGTGCGCTTTTGGGCGCGTTGCGCTTCTTCCAAAAGGTCCAGTTCACCTTTTTGGTGATATAGAAGTCGAATAGAATGGGCAATCCGAGCAGCATCCAGTAGCTTTTCATCCACACAATGAACCACAGAATGTAGATGAAAGTAACGATTCCGAAGCGAACCCAGCGATTGCGAAATATTTCTCTGATTTTGTTGAGCATGGTTGAGAGTGGTATATTTTTAAACTTACATCAAATTAGACGACCGTGGGGCGGTTTTACTACATCGCTACAGCGGAATTAAATCGTCCATGCCGAAAAAACCGCGCTTGCCCGCCATAAACTCGGCGGCCATAATTGCGCCCAAGGCCAATCCACGGCGACTATGGGCGCGATGCTCCACCGTGATGGTGTCGCAATCTGAGGTGTAAACAACCTCGTGATTTCCAAACACTTGTCCCTCTCGGATGGCCTCTATAGGAATTTTGCCCTCGGCACGTTCGGGGAGCAGCGTCCAGCCATTAAGCGAGGAGTTTTGGTCGGCAATTACGTTGGCCGTGGTGATGGCCGTACCGCTTGGCGCATCGAGCTTCTGGGTGTGGTGCGTTTCCCTGATTGCAGGGGCATATCCGCCCACGTTGGCCATGCAACGCGAAGCCAATGTATTGATTTTTAGGAATATATGTATGCCTATGCTAAAATTCGTAGCATAGAATAGGCCGCCCTCCCCATTGCGGGCGCGCTCGGCCAACTGGGGCAGATGGTCGTGCCAGCCCGTTGTGCCGCACACCACGGGAAGTCCCAACGCAAAGCACTGCTGCACGTTTTGGAAAGCCGTTTGCGGTGAGGTGAACTCCAGCGCAACATCGATTCCGCTCACCAATTGTGGGTTAAGGTCGGACAGGTTGTCCTTATCGACAATCAGCCCGATGCTATGGCCGCGCTCCTGGGCCACAGCCTCTATCTCGCGACCCATTTTTCCATGGCCTATAATGGCTAATCGGAGCATAAAGAGTAAGTTTTTAGGGGAGTATTTAAAAAATATGGGGGAGGAATTTTTTCAACTCCTCCCCCACGCTGAGTATTTTGCCCGTTTTGCTGTCGAATTAAGCAGCAAAGCGTATTGGCTAACTACTTCAGAGAATCAACCACAGCCTTGAAGGCCTCGGGATGATTCATGGCCAAATCGGCCAGAGCCTTGCGGTTAAGGCCAAGCTCCTGCTTGTTCACCTTCCCGATAAACTCGGAGTAGGTCATACCATAGGGGCGTACAGCGGCATTGATACGCTGAATCCAAAGAGCGCGGAACTCAATTTTCTTCTTCTTACGGTCGCGGTAGGCGTAGGTAAGACCTTTCTCAAGGGTGTTTTTTGCAACGGTATAGACGTTGCGGCGGGCGAGGAAATTACCTTTTGTTTGTTTTAAAATTTTCCTGCGCCTGTTGCGCGAAGCAACTGAATTTACTGAACGTGGCATTGTTGTACGTGTTTGAATGGTTAGCGTTCTCTCTGGGAGACTCTTTGGGCTAATTCATTCTGTTAAAAAAAAATGGTGAACTGTCTAAATTAGCAAGAATGCACGGCTTAACATTAGCGTCCAAGAAGTGAAAGGATACGATTCTCATCGGCCTTCTGCACCATAGCAATGTGCGTCAAGTTGCGCTTTT